>NZ_MJWW01000037.1:0-42347 GCF_001762445.1 Campylobacter sp. BCW_6877
ACCTTTTTTAGTAGCAAGGATGTTTTCGTTGATAGCACTTGAGATTTGTCCAAATTCATCATTACTTTTTACTTCTATAGTAGAAACATTTTTTGTTTTATGATTGATGAAGTCAAAGAATGAAGTTAAACCTGTTTGGATAGCTGCAAGTGGAGAGAGGTATTTTGATACGATGAAATAAAGGAGGATGACGCTAAATACTACCACAATAATGACAACAATAGCTTGAATAAATGCAGCTTTATGAATAGGTCCGTTTATAATATCAGCACTTTCAGTAATACAAGCTGTATAAGCAAGAACTTTAGTACAAGTTCCAAGTCTTTCTTTTCCATCAAGTTTATAAGTAAAAAAATTATTATCTCCATTAGCCTTATATGCATTTAAAACAGGAGAATGATCAATAGATGGATTTAATAATTCTTTATTGGTTGCAGCAAATATTTTATTTTTTTGATCAAATAAAAAAGTATTTCCAGGAGTTTTTGCAACTAAATTTTGTAAATTCTCTGATGGTATATCAACACCTAGCACTCCTATGATTTTACCATCTTTATAAATAGCTTTAGAATATGTTATTACATATTGTTTTAAATTTGTATCTAAATATGCTGGCGTAACAAAAATATCATTTGTTTTTAAAGCTTCTTTATACCAATCTTTTGTCTTTATATCTAAATCATCACGCAACTCAGGCATTTTTATGTCATTGGATCTTTGACTGAGTAGAACTTTTCCATTTGTTAAACCTAAATAAATATTTAATGCGTTTATGCTATGACGATAGTGTTTTAATATAGGACCGACATTGTTAATAATATTTTCTTCAGTATTTAAAGATTGATAAGGTAAACTTGTGATATCTTTTTCTAAGTTTTTAGTAAAAAATTGGTTTGTAGAACGGAAATTTTCAACTACAGATTGCGTGGCTTGAAGCAAGTCAGTTTGATTTTTAAGAGTGGTTTCATGTAATGAGGTTTTTGTGAAATAAAAACTTACAATACCTAGAACAATTAAGGCAAAAATTGCAATTAAATTTGCAATGAGAGAAAGTTTGATTTTTATACTATTCATTTTTTTCCTTTTTTTGTATTTATTTTTAAATTTAAAATTAAATCTAGTATTATTTTATCAAAAAATATAAAATATTTTTTGACTTTTATCTTGAAAATTTAAAAATTTAATTATATTAATTGAAAATTATATGTATTTTTCTAAAAAGTAGCATTAATATAAAATAATAAAATATTTAGTTAAAAATTGAATTGTATGAAATTTATATTTATAAAGGATTAGAATGGCTTATACGATCATAGAGGTAGAAAGAAAAACAGGAGTTTCTAGTAGAACACTTAGATTTTGGCTAGATAAAGGTTTATTTCCCTTTGTGGAAAAAGATAAAATGGAGTGCGTTATTTTAGTGAAAAAGATTTAGAATGGGTGATTTGGGTGGATTGTTATAGACAAATTGGCATGAGTATCGAGGATCTTAAAAGATATATTTTTTTATGTGCTAAGGGTAAAGATACGGCAAAAGAGAGATTAGAGATTATTTTAAAATTAAAAGAAAAAACACTAAAGGATATGAAAAAATTGGAGAATATTATAAAAAAACTTGATTTTAAAATAGATTATTATGAAAAAATGGTTATGGAAAATAAAGATGAGCTAAATCCTTTAAGTAAAGATTATATTAAACGAAAAAAACGAGTAAAAATTTAAAAATATTTAATTTTATTCTTGACTTACACCAGATGTTAGATTTTATACTTTTAATTAACATGATAGAAAAATGTTTTTAATAGTTAAGAACTATTAGTTTTTAATAAAAAATAAAAAAGGATAAAAATGCAAAAAGAAAATTAAGAAATTTGGAAGTAAGTGTCTTAGGACTTGGTTGTATGGGAATGAGCTTTAGTTATGGAGAAGCTAAAGATGAAAAAGAGATGATAACACTCATTCATGGGGCAAAGGATCTTGGTATTGATTTTTTTAATACAGCCGAAGTTTATGGTCCTTTTATTAATGAAGAATTAGTAGGTAAAGCAATAAAACCTTTTAGAAATGAAGTGGTATTAGCAACAAAATTTGGTGTCAGGATTGAGGGTGCTAAGCAAATTGTCGATAGTACACTTAGTAAAATCAGACAAAGTCTAGAAGGTAGTTTGAAGCGTTTGCAAACTGATTGTATAGATCTTTATTATCAACACAGAGTTGATACAAATGTTCCAGTTGAAGAAGTTGCTAACTTAATGAGCGAGTTTTATAAGGAAGGAAAAATTAAAGCTTGGGGTATGAGTGAAGCAGGGGTGCAAAGTATTAAAAAAGCTCACGCAGTATTTCCGCTTAGTGCGGTTCAAAGTGAGTATTCTTTATGGTGGAGAGAACCAGAAAAAGAACTTTTAAAAGTTTTGGAAGAATTAAATATAGGTTTTGTTCCTTTTTCTCCTTTAGGAAAAGGATTTTTAGCAGGTAAATTTGATGCAAATTCTACTTTTGAAAATAATGACTTTAGATCACAAGTTCCACGTTTTAAAAGCGAGAATTTAAAAGCTAATTTGGATTTAGTTTATGCATTAGAAGATATAGCAAAAGCTAAAAATGCTACTTTAGCACAAATTGCTCTTGCTTGGGTTTTGGTGCAAAAAACATTTATTGTGCCTATTTTTGGAACAACAAATTTACGAAGGTTAGAAGAAAATATTAATGCTGTTAATATTGATTTTACTCAAGAAGAATTAAATCATTTAAAGAGTATTTTAGAAAAAATAATAATCAAAGGGGATCGGTATGCCGGTGAAGCAGCTCTTAGAGTTGGGAAATAAAAAGTTTGGTTTATTTCTTATTGTAATGGTTTTATGTAGTTTTGTTAAAGGAGTGTAAATGCAAGAACTTGAAAGTAAAGGAATTCATGGAAGTTTTAAAGGCGATAGTAAATTTTTTAGCAAAAATGTAAAAGTTTCTATGATGTTTAAATCAAATGAGTGGAGAAATTTTAGTGGAGCTTTGGTTGAATTTGAAGCCAGTGCTAGAAGTGCATGGCATACTCATCCTCAAGGACAAACCTTAATCGTAACAGAGGGTGAAATCATCACAAAAGTTCCAGGTCAAAAAGCCTTTATAGCCAAAAAAGGCGATGTGATAAGCTGTCCTATAGGAGTAAAGCATTTTCATGGTGCAACTAATACAAGTAGTGGAGCACACATAGCACTTACAGGTGAGAAAGAAGGTAAAAATGTAGAATGGCTTGAGCTTGTAAGCGATGAAGAATATGAAAATGCCTTAAAAGAAGCAAGAGAGTAAAGAAATTTGTAAATAAAACGCAAAAATTTTATAAAAACTTTTATGTTTTTGGAGTATTTTAAATGCTCTTTTTTCGCAAATTTTAAAAACCACAAAGGATAAAACCATGCAATTAAGACAAAAAGCAAGAGAAATTTTTGAAAAACTCTTAGGAGGAGCAAAAAAGGATCAACTTTTTGCAAGTGATAAAGAGTATTTTATCAATCACATAAATTTTACTTTTGGCGAGAGTTTTGTAAAAGCAAATTTGGATACACAAAAATATTTTTTAATCACCCTTGCTTCTACTTTAGCAGTAGGTGGAAAAATAGAGTTTAAAGCTTTACTTCAAGGTGCAATCAAGAACGATATAAGTCCTATTGTCATCAAAGAAGTGATTTATCAAGCTACGCCTTATGTGGGTTTTGCTAGAGTATGTGATTTTTTAAGTCTTTGTAATAAAGTATTTAAAAAACTAAATATCGCCTTATCTTTGACTTCACAAGACACTACTACGCAAGAAAATTGCACAATAAAAGGCAGGGAAATACAAAATGCTATTTTTGGTAAAGCCAATATCACTAAAATGATAGAAACTACCCCAGAAGATAAAGCTTTTATAAATGATTTTTTGAGTGCGAATTGTTTTGGAGATTATTATACACGCATGGGACTTGATCTAAAAACTAGGGAGCTTTTAACCCTTGTGTATCTTATCTCACTTGGTGGGCTAGATAATCAAGTAAAAGCCCATATACAAGGTAATCTTAACATGGGACAAAGTAGAAAAGATTTGCTAAATATCATTGCAGCTCTTATTCCTTATATTGGCTATCCAAGGGCTTTAAATGCAATTGCTGTGTTAGATAGCTTGACTTTATAATTTTTTATGTTAAAAATTTATGTTGCATTTTTATTGAATGAAAGGATTAAAAAATGGAATTTAAAACTTTATTAAATATAAAAGAAAAAAGATTACAAGAATGTCAAGAATTGATAAAAAAACTTGAAAAGGAAAGAAGCAATTATAAAATTACAAATTGTAAAAATATAAAAGAAATAAATATAAAATTAGAAAAATTGATAAAAAAAGAAATTTTATTTTTTGAAAATTTAGAATATGAAAAATTTAAAAATAATCCCCAAGAATTTGATGATTTAGAAGATGAAATTTATTTTTATTTTGATTTATATATGATAAATATTTCCAAACCAGAGTTAAAAGAGCTTGAGTTTAATTCTAAAGTTGAATTTAAAAAATATGAGGAACGTTATGAAATAAGAAAAGATAAAAAAGATTTTATTAAACTTTCAAAATCAATTTTGCAAACTTCAAAAGATTTATTTCAAGTTGCAATTTTGGCTGGATTTTCCATAATTATTTTTATACTCATTCTACATTTTTTGCAAACAAAAACCATTCCTTTTTTGGATAGCCAAAAGGCAACTGCTTTGGCGATTACAGGAGTTTTATTTGGAGGAATTTTTAGTTTTTTCTACATGGGAATATTTTCTTTTTCAAGAGAACTATATAAACAATATTTTAAAATACCAAAAAGAATCCTTTTTATAATTTATGTTGCTTCATCCATTATCACTTTTATCACATTACAGAAACCTAATATATTATTATTAATATCTATTGTTATTGTATTTATAGTTGCAAATGGTGCATTATATTTTTTTGGGAGAGAATATAGAATTTCATTAAATAAAATAGAAACTTTTATGCTACAAATCATATTAATATTTATTATGTATGTATCTATGTTCATTGTTAGTATTTTTATCATCATCAAATCTCAAGAAGTTAATTGTATTTATCTGGGTATTGGTCATTTAATTATTTTTATATTTTTTAGTCTTCAATTGTGTTTTAAAGACTTTAAAAGTTTTAAATTTTTTGTTTTGATTAACACTATTATCTTATTTTTATCTATTATGTTTTTAAATGAAAATATTACTTCTTATTTGAAAATAGGCAATTTTAAGGTAGAAGAAATGACACTAAGTAAAAATAAAATTGTAAAAAATAAATTATTAGATAATAATATCAGCTTTATTGAAAATGAAGAAGGTTTAAAAGTAAAAGATTTATATATTCTTTCAGATGCAAAAGATGTATATTATATACAAAGCAAAAAAGAAGAAAATAAGAAACTAAAAAAGTCATTTCTAATAGATAAAAAATATGTTTTAGATAAAGATTTTTGATAAAAAAGGAAAGTTAAAGTGCAAAGTATAAGTTAAAATATTTTACTTTAGTATAAATTGCACTTATTTTTAAATATATCAGTTTAAAAAAACTTAAAGACTATAAAAATGCGAAATAAAAGTAGTTTTTATTAAAGAAGAATAAAATAACTTTACAATTTTCTTAAAATTTTGCAATATTTTTTTACATTTTTTCGATAAGAAAAAAGCTTAAAGTCATTCTTTTTTGCTACAAATTTGGTGTTTTTGTGAAATAAATTTTCAAGCTTTTTTCTTGTTTTTTCAATTTGTTCAAGTGAAGTAGTATTAAAAGAATTTAAGATAATTTTTATTTCTTTTTGCTTTAAAAAATTTAGAATATCAGTATTTTGTTTACCTAGCCAAATTTCAAAACCAAATTTAAGTCCGACTTTAAAACTAAGCATATCAAAAAGTGTTTCACGCATAGAATTTAACAAATAATTTGACATTATAAATTGTTTTCTTAAAAGAGCTTTTTCTAATTTTGTAAAAGTAAAATAAAACTCATTGCATATTTCATCAAAATCTTTTTCTGTTGGTTTCTTAATGCAAAAAACATTCTCATTTTGAGTTTTCTTAAATCTTTGATCTTTATCTATAAGCGCTTTGCTTAAAGGTTCAAATTTATAATAATGTTTCAATGATTTTAAGGGGATAAATTTAAAGTCTATTCTCACTCCATTTTTAAAAATTACCAAAAAACTCACCCAATTTTTAGGCAAATCAGCTTTATAGAATTCAAAGCTTTCAGGCGCTTGATAAAATAAAATTTTTCCAAAATTTTTAATAAATTTAGGTAATTTTGCTTTTTTGATATCTTTGCTTTTGTTTAGGTTTAATAATTTTCTCAAATTTTTAGATTTTAGAAAAAATGAAATATCATAATCTTGATATTTATCCTTTTTAGCTTTCTTATTTACTCTTGAACCTTCAAGTGTTATAAGACGAATTTGTTTATAAATAAAAGCAATATTTTTAATTTTTTCTAAAATTCTTTTTTTGCTTTGCATCTAAAAATTCCTTTTTAAAAAATCTTAAAAGTTTTATATTTATATAATAATGATTTTTATCCATTTTGATATACTTTAAAAATATTAAATTTTCATAAATTTTTAATATTTTATTAAAAATTCTATCCTTGTTTAAGGATAAAAAAATAAAATCTCTAAGAAATCTTCGCTATAAAAATTTGTTTTATTTTATATATTCCATTCATTTAAATCGCCCCTTTATCACACAATTTCTTTATATTTAGAAGTAGCTTTGGTTGTATAAATTCTTTTATATTTTAAAATTTCTAAAGATTTTTAACATTATAAAAAAATACGTTAAAAAATCAAAAAATTTTAACACATCAAGTATTTTTCTAATTTTTAAAAAATTATTTTCTCTCTTGACTTATAGCTACTCTAATGTTTTATAATTATAAAAAATCAAAAAAGGAGCAAAAATGCAATACAAAATTTTAGAAAACAATCGCATTGCAAGTAAAGGTTATGCAATGCTTAGCAAGGATGCGAAATTTACACCCTTTGAATTTAGCCGCCACGCTATTGGTGATAATGATATTTTGATTAAAATCCTATATGCAGGTATTTGTCATAGCGATATTCACACTGCAAGAAGCGAGTGGGGAGAGGCTACTTATCCTTGTGTGCCTGGGCATGAGATAGCAGGAGAAGTGATTGCTGTGGGTAAAAATGTGAGTAAATTTAAAGTAGGAGATTACGCAGGGGTTGGTTGTATGGTAAATTCATGCGGTGAATGCGATGCTTGCAAACGCTCACAAGAGCAGTTTTGCGAAAATGGCAAAACCATCTTTACTTACAATAGTTGTGATGTATTTCACGGCAATGAAAACACTTATGGGGGCTACTCAAACAACATAGTTGTAAGTGAAAAATTTGCCATTTGTGTGCCAAAAAATGCACCGATGGATAAGGTTGCACCTTTGCTTTGTGCGGGCATTACCACTTACTCGCCTTTAAGATTTTCTAAGATAAAAGAAGGTTCAAGCGTTGCTATAGCAGGATTTGGCGGACTTGGTATGATGGCTGTAAAATACGCTGTTAAAATGGGTGCAAAGGTTAGCGTTTTTGCTAGAAATGAAAACAAAAAAGCCGATGCTTTGGCTATGGGTGTAAGCTCATTTTACACAAGCACTGATAAAAACGCCGTAAAAGAACGCTTTGATTTAATCATCTCAACCATTCCAACGCCTTATAATCCTGCAATTTATTTAGATTTGCTTAAATTTGGTGGCGAAATGGCTATAGTTGGCTTACCTCCTGTGGAAGATAAGGTAAATATAGGCATAAACGAGCTTGTGCATAAGGCAGGTAAGAAGGTTTATGGTTCGTTAATTGGCGGTATTGCTGAAACTCAAGAAATGCTTGATTTTTCTTTAAAACATGGAATTTATCCAGAAACCGAGCTTATTACCCCACAAGAAATCGATAAAGCTTATGAAAATCTAACCTCAGGAAAGGCTAAATTTCGCTATGTTATTGATATGACAAAAGAATAATTTAATACTTATTAAAAATCACATCGCTAATGTCAAATCCTCTTTGCTTAGCGATGTCTAAAAGCTCTTTTGTGCTTTTTTCATCTATTATATTTCTTGCTAAAATCCAAAGGTATTTTTTATCAGGGCTACCCACAATGGCAACTTTATACTCGCTATCAATAAAAATGATTTCATAATTTACCTTATTAAAAAGGTTCATAAAGATGTTAAATCTCACTGCTAATTGCCTATTTGAAACGATTTTTGCCTTGCCTTTTATACTTGAAATTTCATTTTCTTTACTGCAAAAATTCTCAATTTCTACATAAGGAACGCCATTTTTATATTTAAGCTCGTATTTTGCCTTTGAATTTAGGCAAGATTTTTGAAAAAAGGCGGGTTTTCTAGCCATTTCAAGCCATTCTCCCATATAATTTTGTAAAGAAAGTTCGCCAATTAATTCAAGCATTTTTTTCCCTTTTGTCTTTCTCGCCCCATTTGCACATAGCTTGTAAAATGGGAATTAAACTTTGTCCGCGTTTGGATAAGCTATATTCTACCTTGGGTGGAATTTGAGCGTATTCTTTTCTGATAATTAAACCATCATTTTCTAGTTCTCTTAAGGTATTGGTTAAAGTTTTAAAAGATATGGAGCTTAAAAAGCGTTTGAGTTCATTATAACGCACGATTTCATAGCGAAATAAGCAGTATAAAATACTCATTTTATATTTTCCATTAATTAATGCTAGAGTATAGTTAAATCCACATTCTTCGAAATTGCACTGAGAATTCTCTTTAGTCATTTAACATTCCTTTAGTATAGTATCTTACTTTATTTTCTGTATTGAAAATGACATCATGTTAAGTTATAATTGTATCATAAAATTTAAAAAAGGATAAAAATGAAAAATATACTCTTGCTTAATGGCGCTAAAGAATTTGGAAATTCAAAAGGACAGCTTAATTTAACATTGCATAATCATGCTTTAGAAATTTTAAAAATACTAGGATATGAAGTAGATCAAACTCACATAGATCAAGGATATGATCCTAAAGAAGAGATACAAAAATTTATAAAAGCTGATGTTGTGATCTATCAAATGCCAACTTGGTGGATGGGCGAGCCTTGGATAGTTAAAAAATATATCGATGAAGTGTTTGGTTTGGGTGCTGGAGTGCTTTTTAAAAATGATGGAAGAACTCATGAAAATCCTAGTAAAAACTACGGAAAAGGTGGTTTAGATCATGGCAAAAAATACATGTTTTCTCTCACTTGGAATGCACCTCTTGAAGCCTTTAATGATAAAAATGAATTTTTTGAAGGAAAGGGTGTAGATATGGTGTATTGGCATTTGCATAAGGCTCATGAATTTATAGGTATGAAAGCTTTACCAACTTTTATGTGTAATGATGTGGTAAAAAATCCTCAAGTGGAAAAATATCTAAACGAGTATGAACTACACTTGAAAAAAATTTTTTAAAAAATTTGACTTAAAAATTTCAAGGTGTAACATTGACTCGAACAAAGTATTTGTATATCTTGCTTGTTTTAGCTATGTTTTTATGGAGCTCATCTTGGTCTACTTCTAAGATTTTATCAGCTTATGCTGATACTTCTGTGATTACTTTTTGGCGTTTTTTCTTTGTTTTGCTAGGTTCTTTGATGGTATTAGGCTTTTTAAGAATTCCTTTAAGGCTTGAAAAATCTATTTTAAAATGGGTGCTGATAGCAGGAATTTTAAATGGGCTTTATACTTTTGTATTTTTTATTGCCATTAAGCATGGTTTAGCTGGAAAAGGCGGTGTTTTGGTTACAACTATGATTCCTATTTTTTCTTATTTGATATTTATGATAGCAATATTATTTCAAAAAGATAAAAAATCAACTCACAAGATCACAAAGAGTGAAATTCTAGGCTTATTTTTAGGTTTATTATCTGGATTTTGTTTGTTAAATTTAGGGAGTTTAGAAGATTTATTTGGTAAATTTAATATTTTATTTTTAACTTGTTCTTTTATTTGGGCTTTGATAGCAGTGTTTAATCATAAAGCCAAAGGAGCTCACCCTTTGGCGATTAACTTTTATATTAATCTCATTTCTGTTTTAATGTTTTCTTGGGTATTGTTTGATGTAAAAAGTTATGAAATTTTTCATTTTGAATTTAAATTTTGGATCAGTATGTTTGTTGTGGCTTTTTTATCAACTATTATAGGTACTAGTATTTATTATTATGGGATTCACATTTTAGGGAGTGTTAAGGCAAATTCTTTTGTTTTAATCACTCCTGCTAGTGCTTTAATTTGTAGTTATTTTATACTAGATGAGGTGCCAAATGCACTTACCTTGTTAGGTTGTGCCTTGGCTATAGGTGCTATATATTTTATCAATATTTATGGCAAAAAAGCTTAGATCATTTTCTATAACCGTGGCTATTTTTGTATAGTCTCCTGTGCTTTGTCCTACTGCCATTAAAATGATAGGAATACCACTTTTTGGTACCTGTATGCTTCCAAAAACTGCAGGATCTGAAATAATATCTGTTGAGTTTTTATGCTCTATACTTTTGCTAGATTCTGTATAAATCACCATTCTATCACACTTTATAACTAGTATTTAAAAAAGCATCTATGCCTTTTTGAGTAAAAACATCTTTATTTGTTCCTAAAATAACGCGTATAATAGGATCTTTTGAGCTTTTAAAAATAGGATTTTCACATTCTCTAGCTTCTAAATTAAAAGGTATAAAAGTATTATGAGTATTTAAAATATCATCTTTTTGCAAAGCTCTTCCTTTAAAAATTCCAATTCTCATTTTAGCATCGCTGGATTTAGAGTTTAAAAAACTTTTTACTTCAAAGCTACCTGCTACGCATAAATACCCACGAAAACCTATTTTTGCTAAACCAAGTTCTAAAATATCGCCTTTATTTGCTTTATATACCTTGCAAGTTTTTATTTTTTGATTATTAAGCTTTGCCTCAAATTCAGCCCCACTTAAAACAAAATAATTCTCATCTAAAAATTTATATTTTCCACCCTTTAAATAAAGCTCAATTCCTGCTTCATCTTGTTTGTTTCCAAGTAAGATATTTGTCATTCTTAAGGCATCTTCATCCATAGCCCCACTTCTTGCTATGCCAAATTTAGCAAATTTTTTTCTACCAAAGTCTTGCAAACTCGAATTTATAAATGCTTCAATGATTTTATACTCATAAATTTCCTTTTGATAGATTTTTTAGCAACTTGCTCTTGGAACTCAAAAAATTCATCTTTTGAAATGGCTTTAAATTTTAAAAACATACCCGCTTTTAAAAGAGTGGAATTTTTTCATCTTCTTTATCAAAAAATTCCAAAGATGTTCTAGCAATGATTTACCAATCCCCTGGACTTGAAATAAGATAAACTCCTGTTTGTTTATTGGCTATACCTACACTTCCAGCTTCTATTTTTGCTCTAGGGCTTGAAAGGCGTGGGGTAAAAAGTTTTTTGTCCAAACCTCCAAGATAAGGAAAACCTGCCAAACCTAGCATAAAAACAAGATAGTAAGGCTTAGTGTGAAGAGATATAAGTTCTTCTTTTTAAATTTGATTGAAATTCTAAATCCAGTCCAAATTCTTCATCATAACAAAGTGGAACTTCTATACAAAGACTTGAGTTTTGCTCCGTAAGTTTAATATCCTTTTTAATTTTTTTCAAAAAATCAAGCAAAGAATTTAAAGAAAGTATACAAGGATTAAAGTATATAAGCAAGCTTGCATAAGTACTTATCAACTCATCAATACCATAAAATTTCACCTTCTTTTAGGGCTTTTTGTATCCTTTGTTTCGTGCTTAAAACATAAGCATTGATTTGAGGTGAAATTTCTTGTTTAATAAAAAGCAAAAGCAAAGCCTTGCTTCCACTAAAATGCACACTAAACATTGTTAAAACCTATATAAAATTTTCCAAAGCACAAATTTGAATTTGTTCTTTTTCTAAATTTTCTTTGATTTTTTTAACAAATTCTAAAGCTTTTACATTATCCCTATGAACGCAAATACTATCCGCTTTTAAATCAATTTCTTTGCCATTTATGCTTGTAACTTTGCCTTCTTTTATCATTTTTACAACGCGTTTATCGCTAAATTTTTATCAATAGCTGCTATATTATAAAGTGTGCCATAAGCTTTAAAATGCTGTATTTTCATACCTTTTGTCTTAGTAAAGCCAAAGCTCCTAGTTGATACAAGGCATGGTTTTTGACTTCTTCAAAGCTTATTTGCATATTGCGTCTTCCAAAACCCAAAAGATCAGGATAAGATGGGTGTGCTCCTATGCAAACACCATTTTGCTTGGCTAAATTTAAGGTCTTATCCATTACACAAGGATCACCCGCATGAAAGCCACAGGCGACATTTGCTGAGCTTACAAATTTTAAAATTTTTTTCATCCATTCCCATTTTATAGGTGTCAAAACTTTCCTCTAAATCACTATTTAAATCTACTTTGAACATTATTTGACCTTGTATATTTAATTATTGATTTTATTGTATCTAAAGAAGAATTTTAAATAAGCTGAAAGTTTTGAAAAATAAATAAAAAAGTTACAATAAGTAAAAATAATATTTTAAGCAGGCTAAAACCTGCTTAATTTTAATCTTTCCTTGTTTTTGCATCAACTACGAATAAAGGTTTATAGAGCAGTTTAAATCCGCTAATAAAACTTAAAGTATCGTCACTTGTAAGCCAATTGATAAATTTTTTAGCTTCAGTATAATTAACATTTTTGCAATGTTTAGGATTTGTTGCTATAACAGAATAAAAATTTTTAAGGCTATCATTACCTTCATTTACAATGACTAAACTTGGATTTCCTTTTTCACTGGCTTCATATTTGATATAAGTGCCACGATCAGTTAAAATCACACCTTTTTTTTCTTCAGCGATTTTAATGCTTGCTAGCATACCTTGTCCACTTTGTTGATACCAGTTTTCTTTTTCAGGCACACCACCAAGATCTTTCCAAAGACTTTTTTCTTTATTATCAGTACCCGATTTATCGCCTCTTGAGATGAAAGTGAGTTTTTCATTTTTGATAAGTTCTAAACTTTCTTTTAAATTTTTGCCTTTAAATTTAGAAGCTATTGATTTATCCGCAATGATGATAAAATCATTATACATCACAGGGGTTCTATCCACGCCAAAACCTTTTTTTATAAATTCTTTTTCTGCTTTTGGAGAGTGTACAAAAAGTACATCAGCATTGCAATCTTCACCCATTTTTAAAGCCGCACCTGTTCCTACTGCAACCCATTTTAAGGTATTGCCGCTTTCTTGTTCATAAAGAGGCTTTAGAGCATCTAAAAGTCCTGTATTGTCAGTGCTTGTTGTGGTTGCCATTTTAAGTTCTGCTGCACTTGCACTTAAAGCTAAAGCAAGGGCTAAAGAAATGATTTTTTTCATTTTTTCTCCTTATAAATTTACATAAAAAAATATTTTAGCATAATTATGCTAAAATTACTTATTTTAAAAAGGATATTTTTGGATTATATTTTTGATGGTTTTAAACAAGCTTTATTTTTACTTTTTAATGCTGATGAAAGTGTAATTTCAGCTATAAAAACTACACTTTTAAGCTCAAGTATTTCTATAGTTTTAGCTTTGCTCATAGGTTTTCCTTTGGGATTTATTTTAGGCTTTTTTGATTTTAAATTTAAACGCTTTATAAAACTTATCATAGATACTAGCCTTTCTTTTCCAACAGTTGCGGTAGGACTTATACTTTATGCACTGATTTCAAGTCGAGGACCTTTGGGAGAATTTGGACTACTTTTTACTATAAAGGCTTTAATTTTAGGGCAGTTTATTTTAGCACTTCCTATAGTGATCGCACTTTTTTCAAATTTGATAGAAAATATGAATAAAAAACATTTTTTACTTATAAAATCTTTTCACCTAAGTCCTTTAAAACTTGTTTTAATGATGATTTATGAATTACGCTTTGCTTTGATTAGCGTCGTTGCACTAGCTTATGGACGCATTGTAGCAGAAGTAGGAGTAGCGATGATAGTGGGTGGAAATATTAAATACGACACTAGAACCATAACCACGGCTATTTCTCTTGAAACCAACAAAGGCGAATTTGCTAGTGGTATAGCTTTGGCTTTGGTTTTAATTCTCATTGCCTTTTGTTTAAATTTCATTACACACAAACTTAAAAGAACATAAAATGATAGAAATTTCTAATCTTTTTTTCAACTATCAAAACAAAGAAGTTTTAAAAATTAAAAATTTAAAACTTGATACAAGTAAAATTAGCATCTTAATGGGAACGAATGGAAGTGGAAAATCTACATTTTTAAGAATATTAAAATTTTTAGAAGGAGATTTTTCAAAAAATATTTCTTATTTTGGAAATTTTAAACTTAATAATAAACAAAAGCGTGAAATTTATTTGCTTTTTCCAGAGCCTATTTTGTTAAATCGTAGCGTAAGGGCAAATTTTTTATTTACTTTAAAAACTTATGGGATTAAAGAAGATATCGAAGAACGTATAAAAGAAAGTTTGATGTTTTTAAATTTAGATGAAAGTCTTTTAAGTAAATATCCTAATGAACTTTCATCAGGACAAAGTCAAAAAATAGCTTTTGCTATAGCTTTAAGCGTAAGAGCGAAGTATTATTTACTTGATGAACCGAGTGCTTTTTTGGATAAAAATACTACGCTTTTATTTAAAAAAGCTATTCTTAAAATGCACGAAAATTTCAATACAGGTTTTTTAATCGCAAGCCATGATAAACATTTTTTAGATTCTTTGGCTCAAAAAAAACTTTATTTACACAGTGGAGAAATTTTAGAATTTGAAAATACTAATGTTTTTGAGCTAGAAAATCAAGGTGTAAAATTTTGTAATTTTATAGATTTTAGTAATTGTAAAAAATATAAAGATTTTAAAAAACCTCCAAGTAAAATTGCGATTGATCCTTATAAAATTTCTTTTTTTAATTCTAAAAATATCCCAAAAAATAATTATGAGTTTATTTTAGAAAAATGTTATATTATAGCACTTAGAAGTAGGAAAAGTGATGTTTTTATAAGGGTAAGTTGTATGGATAAAATTTTAGAATTTGCTTTAGAAAAACAAGAATTTTTAAAATTCGATTTAAAATTATACAAAGAACTCAGTCTTTATTTTTATGAAGATGCAATATGTTTCTTAAATTAACATACATTATAAAATTTAAATAAAATATTACAAATATTCTCATTTTTTATAAAATTTATCTTAATTATTTTTTAAATTTGTATTTAATACAAATAAACTCTTATATAATGTTTAAAAATAATCATAAAGGAGTTTTTATGCTTAATCAAAATAATCAAGAGCTTTTTAAGCCAAGTAAAGAATTTTCTCGTAATGCTCGTATAAAAAATTTATGTGAATACTATGATTTATGCGATGAAGCCAAGGAAGATTTTGAAGGTTTTTGGAAAAGACAAGCACTTGAGAAGATCGAGTGGTTTTCGCCTTTTTCAAGAGTGCTAAATGAGGATAAAGCTCCATTTTATAAATGGTTTGAAGGTGGAACTTTAAATGTAAGCTATCAATGTCTTGATCGTCATATGAAAACAAGACGCAATAAAGCTGCTTTGATTTTTGAAGGTGAAATGGGGGATTATGAAGTTTATACTTATAGAAGATTATTGCATGAAACTTGCAAGGCAGCCAATTTGCTTAAAAAATTCGGAGTAAAAAAAGGCGATAGGGTTGTAATTTATATGCCTATGATTCCAGAAACAGCTATAGTAATGTTAGCTTGTGCAAGGATTGGGGCTATTCATAGTGTGGTATTTGGAGGGTTTTCTCCTGAAGCCTTAAGAGATAGAATTATAGATGCAGGAGCTAAACTTGTAGTAACGGCTGATGGTGCTTTTCGTCGTGGCAAACCTTATATGTTAAAACCTGCAGTAGATAAGGCTTTAAGTGAAGGGTGTGAAAGTGTAGAAAAAGTACTTATAGTTATACGCAATAATGAGCCTATAGAATATGTTAAAGGAAGGGACTATGTTTATAACGAACTTGTGAAAAATGAGTCTTATAAGTGTGAACCCGAAATCATGGATAGCGAGGATTTGTTGTTTTTGCTTTACACTTCAGGATCAACGGGCAAGCCAAAAGGAGTTATGCATGCAAGTGCAGGATATATACTTTGGGCACAAATGACTATGGAATGGGTTTTTGATATTAAAGATTATGATAATTATTGGTGTAGTGCTGATGTGGGTTGGATTACAGGACATACTTATGTAGTTTATGGGCCTTTAGCATGTGGAGCAACGACTATAATGCATGAAGGAACTCCTACTTATCCAAATTCTGGGCGTTGGTGGAGAATGATAGAAGAGTATCAAATAAGCAAATTCTACACTTCGCCAACTGCCATAAGAATGCTTCATGCTGATGCGCCTGATGAGCCAAGAAAATATGATTTAAGTACGCTTGAAGTGCTTGGAACGGTTGGAGAGCCTATAAATCCTAGTGCTTGGAAGTGGTTTTATGATGAAATAGGGGGAGCTAAAAGTCCTATAGTCGATACTTGGTGGCAAACAGAAACAGGTGGACATATGATCACGCCTTTACCAGGCGCTACTCCTTTAAAACCAAGTTGTGCTACCTTGCCTTTGCCAGGAATTTTTGCAGAAGTTATTGATGAAGAAGGCAATAAAAAAGATGAAGGTGAAGATGGATTGCTTTGTATAACCAAACCTTGGCCTTCGATGATTCGTGGAATTTGGGGTAATGATGAACGCTATATAGAAAGTTATTTTTCTCAAGCTAGAAAAGATGGAAAAGCTGTATATTTTAGTGGCGATGGTGCTTTTTATGATAAAAATGGTTATATTACCATCACAGGAAGAACAGATGATGTGGTTAATGTTGCAGGACATCGTATAGGAACGGCTGAAATTGAAAGTGCTATTGCTAAACATCCAAGTGTAGCAGAATCAGCTATAGTGAGTATTTTGGATGCGATTAAGGGCGAGTCACTGTTTGCTTTTGTGGTTTTAAGTCCTGCATCCAGTTGTGATCTTGGCGGAGCTATAGAAACTTTAAAGGAACTTAATGACATTTTAAGAGTAGAGATAGGACCTATAGCTAAAATAGAAAAAATTCTTTATACTCCAGGTTTGCCAAAAACTAGAAGTGGTAAAATAATGAGAAGAATTTTAAGAACTATAGCAAGAGGTGAAGAAATCAAACAAGATATTTCAACACTTGAAGATTCTGGAGTAGTAGAAACCATTGTTAAATTGGCTAAGGCCGAGTTTGAATAACCAAGGTAAAAAGAACTTTGCCTTGTTTTGTTGCATAAAAATTCATAAAAATAAGCTATAATGATAAAAAAATAAAAGGAAATTTTTATGCTTCAAACTTGTATTTTCCCTGCGGCAGGTTATGGGACGAGATTTTTACCTGCAACAAAAACTTTACCTAAAGAGATGTTGCCTATCTTAACTAAACCTTTGATTCATTATGGGGTTGATGAAGCTTTGGAAGCAGGAATGGAAAATATGGGCTTTGTCACAGGGCGTGGAAAAAGAGCTTTAGAAGATTATTTTGATATTTCTTATGAACTTGAGCATCAAATTTCAGGTACAAAAAAAGAATACTTACTTGATGAAATTCGTTCTTTAATCAATCGTTGTACCTTTACTTTTACAAGACAAAATCAAATGAAAGGTTTAGGTGATGCGGTTTTAAAAGGTAAACCTTTAGTTGGCGATGAAGCTTTTGGCGTAATTTTGGCTGATGATTTGTGTGTTAATGAAGAAGGCTTAAATGTTATGGCTCAAATGGTAAAAATTTATGAAAAATATCGCTGCACCATCATAGCTGTGATGGAGGTACCAAAAGAACAAGTTTCAAATTATGGAGTAATTTCTGGAAATTTTGTAGAAGAAAATCTTATTATGGTTAATTCTATGATAGAAAAACCAAGTCCTGATGAAGCTCCAAGTAATCTTGCTATCATAGGAAGATATATTTTAACTCCTGATATTTTTGGAATTTTAGAAAATACTAAAGCAGGAAAAAATGGCGAAATTCAACTTACCGACGCGCTTTTAACTCAAGCAACCAATGGTATGGTTTTAGCTTATAAATTTCAAGGGAAACGCTTTGATTGTGGAAGCGTAGAAGGCTTTGTAGAGGCGACAAATTATTTTTACGAGAAAAGTAAATGTTAAACAATACACTTTTTTTTAAGCAAAGTGAAATTCACACTATAAGTTCTTATGCAAATCGTATTAATGATGAGGTAAAAAGTGGAGATATAGGGTATTATCATCTTATTGACACAAGTTTGAATTTAATCGATAAGAGCTTGAAATTTATTCAAGATAAAGAATATGTAAAAAATGTCGTTTTAGTTGGAATGGGAGGTTCAAGTTGCGGTGTAAAAGCCTTGCGCGATATGCTTTTTAATGAAAAAAGTAACCAAAGAGAGCTTTTTATACTCGATAACACAAGCTCACATTCTTTTAATAAGACTTTAGAAAAAATCAAGCTTGAAGAAAGTTTGTTTTTAATCATCAGTAAAACAGGTAGCACTATAGAAGTCGTATCACTTTTTAAACTTCTTATTGAACATTTTAAACTTGATATGCAAGAATTAAAAAAATACTTTGTTTTTATTACTGATAAGGATTCAAAACTTCATAAAGAAGGTGAAAATTTAGGTATTAAATGCTTTTTTATCCCTGCAAATGTAGGAGGTCGTTTTAGCATACTTTCAGCTGTGGGTATAGTTCCACTTTGTTTTTGTGGCTATAATGCCAAAGCTCTTTTAGAAGGAGCTAAAGCTTGTTTTGAAGATTTTTTTACTCGCAAAAAAGATGAAATTTTACAAAAGGCTTATCATTATTGCACACACAAAAATGCCAATATCAATGTGCTTTTTTCATATAGTGATGCTTTTAAAGGCTTTAACGAATGGTATATCCAGCTTATTGCTGAAAGTTTAGGTAAAAAGCAAGGCTATAAACGCATAGGTTTAACTCCTGTTGCACTCATTGGAGCAAGAGATCAGCATAGTTTTTTACAACTCATCATGGATGGACCTAAAAATAAAACTGTAACTTTTTTAAAAATCAAAGACGCTCAAAAAGTACCTATTATCCCTGATATTCATTTTAAATTTTTAGATTCTTTAAGTAATAAAGTCAATCTTCACGAACTTTTAAACGCCCAATGTGATGCAACTATGCATGCTTTAATCGCCGAAAATTTGAGTGTTGATGTGATAGAACTTGAAAAACTTGACGCTTGGCATGCGGGATATTTGATGTATTATTATGAACTTTTTACTTCAACTTGCGGTGTTATGCTAGGGATTAACACTTATGATCAACCTGGTGTGGAAGTTGGAAAGTTGATCTTAAAAAATATATTAATTTCTTAATCAAAATTCATTAAAAAAAGAGTATAATAATTTTAAGTTAAAATTATAATAAAAATTTTTAATTAATAATAATTATTATTTAAGAATTTTATACTATAATTTTAAAAATCAAAAAAAGGAGTCAATCATGTCAGTTACAAAACAATTATTACAAATGCAAGCAGATGCTCATCATCTATGGGTTAAATTTCATAATTATCACTGGAATGTAAAAGGTTTGCAATTTTTTTCTATACACGAGTACACAGAAAAAGCTTATGAAGAAATGGCAGAACTTTTTGATAGTTGTGCTGAAAGAGTTTTACAACTTGGCGAAAAAGCTATCATTTGCCAAAAAGTTTTAATGGAAAATGCAAAAAGTCCAAAAGTTGCAAAAGATTGCTTTACTCCGCTTGAAGTCATAGAACTGATCAAACAAGATTATGAATATCTTTTAGCAGAATTTAAAAAACTCAATGAAGCAGCAGAAAAAGAAAGTGATACCACAACAGCTGCTTTTGCGCAAGAAAATATCGCAAAATATGAAAAAAGTCTTTGGATGATAGGCGCTACTTTACAAGGTGCTTGCAAAATGTAATTTAAGGGGCTTTATGCCCCAATTATACTAACTAGGTTATAATATCCTTTTTTTAAAGGATAAAATTGAAAGTACTTAATTTTTTTTATGAAAACCATCCTAAATTTGAAGTAAGTTATGAAAGAAAAATTCAAATTTCAAAACTAAATATTATCATAAAAGGCCCACGATTTTGTGGTAAAAAAACGCTTATTTTTAATTTTTTATCTCAATTTAAAGCAAGTGAAATTTTGTTTTTAGATTTATATGATACACGTTTTGAAAAACAAAGTTTAGAAAGACTTTCTGATTTTCTGAATGAAAATTTACAAATTAAAATTCTTTGCCTTTATAATTTGGATTTTATTCCTAATTTAGAAAAAATTAAAATTCCCATCATCTTAAGTACAAATATAAAAGATTTAAATGTAAATGGGTTTGAAGAACTTGAACTTGATTATTTTGATTTTGAAGAATTTATTAGTGTAAGTAAGAAAAATTTACCTATAAATAATTTAGTAGGTCTTTTTTTGCAAAGTGGACGGAGTAAATTTGGAGAAAAAAACATACTTTTAAGACAAAGCTTTACTCTTTTAGAATTAGAAATTTTAAAGTATTTAGCTTTAAATTTGGGTCAGCAAATCAGTATTTCTAAGATATTTATAGAACTCAAAAAAAGATTAAAAACTTCAAAAGATAGTGTTTATCAAGCTATAAAAAAATTAGAAAATACTTATGTGATTTATACTTTAAAACATGATGAAAAAAAACTTCAAAAGATTTATTTTAAAGATTTTGGCCTAAGAAATAATCTTTGTATTTCAAAGGATTTTTCACATTTATTTGAAAATTTAGTTTTAAGCGAGTTGTTTAAATTTAAAGAAGAATTTTTTTATAACAAATACTTTAACTTTTATAGCCAAATATCTAAAATTGCTTATATTTCAAGTCCAACTTTAGATATTGATTTGATCAAGCTACGTGCTAAGAAAATTTTACCAAAGGCTTTAGAACTTGGAATTTTTCATGTGATTTTTATCACTCTTTCAAGCGAGGATAGTTTTTTTGAGCAAGGGATTAAATTTGAAGTCATATCTTTTGATAAATTTTCACTTGGATTTTAGGCGTTGTTTGATTTTGTATCGTATTTTTCAAGGTTGTATCGTTTGATGATTTTTGTAATAAGATTGATATAATATCCCTTGCGTTCAGAATAAGAATCTAAAGTTTTAATAGCCTCTAGCCCTGTTATCTCTTTGTCTTCGCTTTCAAATTTAGCTCTTACATCGCGAAACTTTTCATAAGCAAAATGACGATTTAAATTTAAAACATAAGAGTCAACACTATCTTGCAGACTATCAAAAATTTTAATTTTGTGTTTTTTATCTGGATGTCTTAGATCAGGAATTAAACCTTTCTCACCCCAAGTCCATTCTCCAAAAAGATTGTTTGCTTCTCTTGCGAAGCGACTGGTACCTGTAGCACTTTCAACTAAAGCTTGGGCTATACCCATGGATTTTGGAATTTTTTGAATACGTTTTTTATATTCTGCAAAATCATAAAGATTTTCAATGCGATATTTGTTTTTTATCGTGATAAGTTTTTCAAGATTTATTTGGTTTGAAGTCCTAAAGCCTGTTTTGTAAGCATCTTTAAAAAAGGCTTCGATAAAGGCTCTTTCTTGTTCAATTTTTTTAAAGCTTTGATCAAACATTTCATTCATTTTTATAAAAAAAATTTGTCTTTTTTGATCTATATCAAGTTTGTAATATTCCTCTCCAAATCCACTCTTTAGATCATCAGCAAAAAGTGGGATTAGAAAAAGACTAAGAAAAATTATAATTGGCTTCAAAACAATACTTTACCTTTCCTTCAAAAAACAATTCTTCATTTTTATATGCAAACCCTACCTCTTCACCACTTTTAGGAGTTATTTTAACTTTATTTTGTACTTTTTTATTTAAAAATGCCAGATAAAAACAAGCCCCCATTCCTGTGCCACAAGCTAAGGTTTCATCTTCAACTCCGCGTTCATAAGTACGAACTTTTAAATGATTTTCATCTAAAATTTTTACAAAATTAACATTGGCATTATATTTTTGTCTCATTTTTTGACAAAGCATTGTATCAAATTCATCTAAATTTTGACAAAAATGTACTAGATGTGGAACTCCAGTGTTGCAAAGTTGCCAAGTTTTTCCTAATTCTTCAAAAGTATTTTGTACACTTTTTATTTTGCCTAAAGATACTTCAACTTTATCTTGATTTACCTTTGCTTTTATTACTCCTGCACCGGTTAAAAAACTCATGTTAGGATTTATTTTGTTAATATGATGTGCAAAATGTGCCGCAGCCCTTGAGCCATTGCCACACATAGCAGCCCTTGAGCCATCGTTATTATAAAATTCCCATTCAAAGTCGTATTTTTCATGAGGCAATATCACGATAAAGCCATCCGCACCTATGCCTTCATAACGATTACAAAGTTCTTTAGCTAAAGCACTTCTATCTTCTTTTCTATCAGCATTTGTTATGACAAAATCATTCCCACTTGCACAATATTTATAAAATTTCACATTTTTCCTTTAGAAATTTCTTGTATTACTTTAACACATTCTTGCCTAAAATCGGCATAAGAATTAGTATTTTTAATGATAAAATCTGCTTTTTTAAGTTTTTCTTCAATATCTATTTGAGAATCAAGTCTTGCTTTTGCAGCTTCTAAGCTGAGCTTATCTCTTTGCATGATTCTTTTAAGGCTTAATTCTTTAGGTGTGTAAATTACAATGACTTTGCCTAAATTTTCATAAGCACCGCTTTCAAAAAAAAGAGGAATTTCTACAAAAAAAGCTTTATTTTCCTTATCTAGAATTTGCATTTGTTCTAAAATTTTAGCTCGAATTTTAGGATGAGTGAAATTTTCTAAGATTTTTTTAGCTTCTTTATTGTTAAAAACAATTTCTCCAAGGATTTTTCTATCGATTTTCTTTTCTTTTGTGAGTAAATTTTTTAAACTAAAGGGAGAAAAAATCTTTTCAAGTTCTAAAGCATTTTCATCTAAAATTTTATGAGCGATTTTGTCTGCGCTAATGCTTTTAAAGCCTAAAGAATTCGCTATTTCTATAAAAGTGCTTTTACCGCAAGCAATTGAAGCGGTTACAAAAAAAGCATTTTTCATCTTATGCCTTATTAAAACTTTTTTCGTTAAAATACCTTTTTAGTTCTTAAAGGAAAATAAATGAAAATTTCATATAAAGATGCAGGCGTAAGTATAGATAATGGAAATGCCTTTGTAGAGGCTATAAAACCTTTGGTTAAAGAAACTTTTAATGATAATGTTGTAGGCGGAATTGGTTCTTTTGCTGGTGCTTTTAGAATGCCAAGTGGTTTTAAAAAGCCTGTGATTTTAGGTGCAACAGATGGGGTTGGTACCAAGCTTCGCTTGGCAATTGATGCTAAAAAATATGATACTATAGGGCAAGATTTAGTAGCAATGTGTGTGAATGATTTGATTTGTAATTTTGCTACGCCTTTGTTTTTCCTAGATTATTATGCTACAGCCAAGCTCGAAGTAGAAGTAGCAAAGGCTGTTGTATCAGGCATTGCCAAGGGATGTAAGATGGCAAATTGTGCATTAATTGGCGGAGAAACTGCTGAAATGCCTGGAATGTATGCAAAAGATGATTTTGATCTTGCGGGTTTTGCAGTGGGTATGGCTGAAGAAGATGAGATTGATAGAAGTAAATTTGTTAAAAATGGTGATATTTTATTGGCACTTCCTAGTTCAGGACTTCATTCAAATGGTTATTCTTTAGCTAGAAAAGTACTTTTTGAAAGTTTAAAATTAAAATTTGATGACAAGATAGAGGGTAAAAATTTAATTGATATTTTGTTAGAACCTACAAGGATTTATGTGCGTGATTTTCTTACACTAAAGCCTTATATCAGTGCTCTAGCACATATTACAGGGGGTGGTTTAGTAGAAAATTTACCACGCGTTTTACCTCGTGGTATGGGTGCAACTATACGCAAACATCATCTTAAAACTCCTGAAATTTTTTATACTATAGGACAGGCTGTAGAAGAAAGCGAAATGTATAGAAGCTTTAACATGGGAGCGGGTTTAGTAATGGTTGTAGATCCTTCTAATGTAAGTAAGGTTTTAGAAAATTCAGATGCCTTTATTATCGGCGAAATTTGCATTAATGAAGGTATTGTTTTAGAGTGAAAATAAAGCGTCAATACGCTTTATTTGTGTATTTTAAGTTCTATTTTTGTAGTGTTTTGTTCTTTTGGCAAAGGATTGGTTTGTGCTAGATAAAAGGCTACGAGTACATTTACAAGCATAGCGATAAGTAAAAGAGGAGTGGTTCGTTTTATAATATCCATTGGAGCTACTTTTGCAAATCCAGCTAAAGCTATGATTCCGCCTGCTATTGGTGAAGCTGCACGACCTAAACAAGATGCAATTTCTATAGGTAAAACTAGAGTAATAGGTGCAACGCCTAATTTTGTAGCTATATCAGGAGCTAGTTTTCCAAAAGCATTAAAAGCAGCAATTCCACTTCCCATAATCACTGTGGCAAAATAAACTAAAAAGCTTAAAATAGCTATACTCAAAAGAATTCCAAACCATGCAAAATTTCCTGTTCCAAGATTTGAAACCGCGTTAGCAAGGATATTAACTCCACCAAGTGCTTTAATGCCTTCAGCAAATACTCCAGCAGCGATGATTATGCTTACGACTGAGATAAAAATTTCAGCCATAGCTTTTAAAATCACCATCATATCTTCGCCTAATTTTCTAGCATTTCTGTGTCTTGCAAATTCAACAAGAAAAACTAAAGAAATACTTACAAAATTTGCTGTCACAACATCGAGCTTGATAGTAAAAAAATACGCTGTAAATAAAAATACAACAGGTAACCAAGGAAAGAGTATGTAAAAAGTGGGACATTTAGGATCAATGATTTGCGGAATTTCAACTTCATCATTTAAAACACCTTTTTCTTTATCTCTTTTATCAATCCAAGCAAAATAAAAAGGAATCAAGATGGCAATAACTACAACATAGGCAATCACACTATAAATTTGGTAATTTAAAAAAAGCCCTACGACATTATCGCTTTGTCCTACCATATCTGCCATATTGATTGAATTTCCATCTTTTGGACCATAATCAAGTGCAATTAAAGAAAGCACACATACAGCTATAATAGGACGGATTTTAAGTGAGATTAAAACAGGATAAATACATGCTAGCAAAAGTAAAAGCAATCCAGCATAGCTAAAAATGACGATTTTTAAGCTATTCCAACAACAAAAGTTCCACTTAAATCAAGTATTTATTTTTGATTTTCCTAAGGGTTTATTTGCTAAAAAAGCAAGTTTTGCCGAAGCATTGATATGTTTCATATAAGCAGCAAAACCTGCCACACTCATGATAATAAGCTCTACTCTAGAAAGCTGGCTTTTAAAAGTCGCTGTGATAAAAGCATAGCTATCAAGTAAAACATTTAAAAAGCTTGCATGTTCTCTGCTTGGGGCTTTTGGTATAGGTGTTCCTGTGATGTAAAAAGCAAAAATAAGCAAGATAATACCTGAAAGAAAAAATACAAAAATGGGATTGTATTTTTTGAGTATATAATAAGCAACGACAATTACCGCTAAAAGTGTAGAACATATCATAAAAATTGGCATGATTTCTCCTGAATTTACAGCTTATGAATTTAATTTTAGCTAAATTTTTAAATAAAAAATATTTTTTATTTAAAAATTACTTATTTTTTGTATTGCAAAATTAACATATGTATAGTTTGGTTACTGAAAAATTTATATTTACATAAAAAATGATTTTTGTATTATAATTATAAATAAATCATAAATGTCACAAAGGATTTAGTGTGGCAAGAATTTTGGCATTCGATATAGGAATAAGCTCTATTGGCTGGGCATTTAGCGAAAATGATGAGTTAAAAGATTGCGGAGTTAGGATTTTTACAAAGGCTGAAAATCCTAAAACAGGAGAATCCCTAGCCTTACCAAGACGCCTTGCAAGAAGTGCTAGAAAACGCCTTGCTAGACGCAAAGCAAGGCTAAATCACTTAAAACATTTAATTGCAAATGAATTTAAGTTAAATTACGAAGATTATCAAAGCTTTGATGAAAGTTTAGCTAAGGCTTATAAAGGCTCTTTAATTAGCCCTTATGAGTTAAGATTTAGAGCTTTAAACGAGCTTTTAAGTAAGCAAGATTTTGCAAGAGTGATTTTACATATTGCAAAAAGGCGTGGCTATGATGATATTAAAAATAATGGTGATGAAGAAAAAGGCGAGATTTTAAAAGCTATCAAGCAAAATGAAGAAAAATTAGTAAGTTATCAAAGTGTAGGCGAGTATCTTTATAAAGAGTATTTTCAAAAATTCAAAGAAAATTCCAAAGAATTTATAAATGTTAGAAATAAAAAAGAAAGTTATGAACGCTGCATAGCGCAAAGTTTTTTAAAAGACGAATTAAAGCTTATTTTTCAAAAACAAAGAAAATTTGGCTTTTCTTTCTCAAAGAAATTTGAAGAAGAAGTGCTTAGTGTAGCATTTTATAAAAGGGCTTTAAAAGATTTTTCTCATTTGGTGGGAAATTGTAGTTTTTTTACTGATGAAAAAAGAGCGCCAAAAAATTCGCCCTTAGCTTTTATGTTTGTAGCGCTTACAAGAATTATCAATCTTTTAAACAATCTTAAAAATACTGAAGGAATTTTATATACAAAAGATGATTTAAACACGCTTTTAAATGAAGTTTTAAAAAACGGCACTCTAACTTATAAACAAACAAAAAAGCTTTTGGGCTTAAGTAATGATTATGAGTTTAAAGGAGAAAAAGGAACTTATTTTATTGAGTTTCAAAAATACAAAGAATTTGTAAAAGCCCTAGGTGAGCATAATTTAAGCCAAGATGATTTAAATGAAATAGCAAAAGATATTACCCTTATAAAAGATGAGATTAAACTTAAAAAGGCTTTAGCAAAATATGATTTAAATCAAAATCAAATTGATAGCTTAAGCAAATTGGAATTTAAAGACCATTGAAATATAAGTTTTAAAGCCTTAAAACTTATCACTCCTTTAATGCTTGAAGGTAAAAAATACGATGAAGCTTGCAATGAGCTTAATTTAAAAGTAGCAATTAATGAAGATAAAAAAGACTTTTTACCCGCATTTAATGAAACTTATTACAAAGATGAAGTAACTAATCCTGTGGTTTTAAGGGCGATTAAAGAATATAGAAAGGTCTTAAATGCCTTGCTTAAAAAATACGGTAAAGTGCATAAAATAAACATTGAATTAGCAAGAGAAGTAGGTAAAAATCACAGTCAAAGAGCTAAAATAGAAAAAGAGCAAAACGAAAACTACAAGGCCAAAAAAGACGCCGAACTTGAATGTGAGAAACTAGGCTTAAAAATAAATAGTAAAAATATTTTAAAATTAAGATTATTTAAAGAACAAAAAGAATTTTGTGTTTATAGTGGGGAAAAGATTAAAATTAGTGATTTACAAGATGAAAAAATGCTTGAAATTGACCATATTTACCCTTATTCTAGAAGTTTTGATGATTCTTATATGAATAAAGTTTTAGTTTTTACCAAGCAAAATCAAGAAAAACTTAATAAAACCCCCTTTGAAACCTTTGGCAATGATAGAGTAAAATGGCAGAAAATTGAAGTTTTAGCAAAAAATTTACCTACTAAAAAGCAAAAAAGAATTTTAGATAAAAACTACAAAGACAAAGAGCAAAAAGACTTTAAAGATAGAAATCTAAACGATACTCGCTACATCGCAAGGCTTGTTTTAAACTATACTAAAGATTATTTAGATTTTTTACCTTTAAGTGATGATGAAAATACAAAATTAAACGACACACAAAAAGGCTCAAAAGTGCATGTAGAAGCAAAAAGCGGTATGCTAACATCCACTTTAAGACACACTTGGGGCTTTAGCACTAAGGATAGAAATAACCATCTTCATCATGCCATCGATGCAGCAATTATTGCTTATGCAAACAACTCTATCGTAAAGGCTTTTTCAGATTTTAAAAAAGAGCAAGAAAGCAACACTGCAGAACTTTATGCAAAAAAAATTAGTGAATTAGATTATAAAAACAAAAGGAAGTTTTTTGAGCCTTTTAGTGGTTTTAGGCAAAAGCTTTTAGATAAAATTGATGAAATTTTTGTCTCAAAACCTGAGAGAAAAAAGCCAAGTGGAGCTTTACATGAAGAAACATTTAGAAAAGAAGAAGAATTCTATCAATCATACGGCGGAAAAGAAGGAGTTTTAAAAGCCCTAGAGTTTGGTAAAATCCGCAAAGTAAATGGTAAAATCGTTAGCAATGGTGATATGTTTAGAGTGGATATTTTTAAACACAAAAAGACAAATAAATTTTATGCTGTGCCAATTTATACCATGGATTTTGCTTTAAAAGTATTACCAAATAAAGCCGTGGTGCAAGGTAAAGATAAAAAGTCAGGTCTTATAAAAGATTGGATTTTAATGGATGAAAATTATGAGTTTTGCTTTTCTTTATACAAAGATAGTTTGATTTTAATTCAAACTAAAGATATGCAAGAGCCAGAACTTGTTTATTATGAAAGGCTAGATAGCTCAAATGCTAGCCTAACTGTTTCAAAACACGATAATAAATTTGAAACGCTAAGCAAAAATCAAAAAATATTGTTTAAAAATGCAAATGAAAAAGAAGTAATCGCAAAAAGCATAGGAATTCAAAATCTAAAAGTATTTGAAAAATACATAGTTTCAGTACTTGGAGAAGTGACAAAGGCTGAGTTTAGACAAAGAGAAGATTTTAAAAAATGAGTTACGATGAAGCTTTTAAAACACTGCTTATTAGCTCTAATGCCAAGCTAAATTTAGAGCTAAATCATCTTGTGATTAAGCAAGATGAAAATGTAGCAAAATTGTTTTTAAAAGATATAAACATCATCGTTTTAGAAAGCTTGCAAGCAAGCCTGAGTTCCGCACTTTTTAACGCTTTTGCAAAGCATAAAATCATCTTGCTAACCTGTGATGAAACTCATAGTATAAATGGTGTTTTTACTCCTTTTTTAGGGCATTTTCAAAGTGCAAAAATCGCAAAAGAGCAAATGAATGTAAGTGCTCAAAAAAAGGCTATTTTATGGCAAAAAATCATTAAAAACAAAATCCTAAATCAAGCCTTTGTTTTGAAAAAACACAATAAAATAGAGCAAAGCAATGAGCTTATAAATTTGGCTAAAAAAGTAACCTTAAATGATAGTAAAAATATTGAAGCTGTTGCGGCGGTGTTGTATTTTAAAACTTTGTTTGGTGCTTCTTTTTCAAGAGATGAGCTTTGCTTTGAAAATTCTGCTTTAAATTATGGCTATGCAATCATTAGGGCTTGTATTATTAGAGCAGTTTGTATCAGTGGACTTTTGCCTTGGCTTGGCATAAAGCACAATAATATTTATAATTCTTTTGCGCTTTGTGATGATTTGATAGAAGTGTTTAGGGCTAGTGTTGATGATTGTGTTTTAGAACTTGTGGGTGAAAGTGAGTTTTTAAACAAAGATGACAAAAGAGCGTTGATTGGTCATTTACAAAGCAAAATCAATTTTGATGGGCAAAATTATCCTTTAAATAGAGCGATAAATCATTATGTGGCAAATTTTAAAAATGCTTTATTGTATGAAGATGAACTAAAGATAGTGAAATTTGATGATTGAAGATAAATTTATGCGTGTGCTTTTGATGTTTGATGTGCCAACTAAAAGTAAAAAAGAGCAAAAACTAGCAAGTAAATTTAGAAACAATCTTATAAAATTAGGTTATTTTATGCTGCAATTTAGCGTTTATATGCGTATTTGCAAGGGTTTAAGTTCCGCAAAAAGTTCTATTGAAAATGTAAAAAAGATTTTGCCACCTTATGGAAATGTAAGGGCTTTAATCATCACTGAAAAGCAGTTTGATAAAATGGAGCTTTTGCTTGGTGGCATAGTTTTTAACGAAAAAGTTAATAACGAAACTAATTTAACGCTTTTTGATATAGATAGTCATGGAGAATTTAAATACAAAAATTCAAATAATGAAGAAATTCAAATAAACAAAAAACAAGAAAAATATCACCAGCAAAATTTATTTGAATTTTAAAAGCGGTTTTAGAGGATTGTAACCCCGCAGAGTCCCGCAAACTCTTTATTTTAGTCCCTTTTTAAATTTCTTATGAGATTATAGCATAATTTTTGCTATTTTTATTAAAAAACCCTGAAATTTTCATTATCTGGTAAATATCTATTTTACCATAAAGAAATTTAAAAAGGGACTAAAACTCGTTCTTATGATGAGTTTATAAAAAATTTATTTTACCATAAAGAAATTTAAAAAGGGACTAAAACAAAAGCTATCTTTTCAAACATAGTTGTAAAATTTTACCATAAAGAAATTTAAAAAGGGACTAAAAACCCTAGTGGATTGAAACTCCGCTAGGGCTAATTACTCCACTAAAAGGAGGTTGCAAATTTGAAATTTATTGAAATTTATGGTTGATTAAAATCGAAATAAAATTATTTAAATAATTTTAAGGCATAAAGATAATATCCACTAAACTTTCATTTTCTAACATTTCACATTCTTTTGGCACCACCATAAGGGCAGCTTTATTGTTAAGATTGTTTATAATCGCACTAGAGCCTTCTTTTTTACCTTCAAGATTAGCTAAAATGCGTCCATTTTCAAACTTTATGTTACAAGCGACAAATTCCAAATAAGGTGTTTTTTTCTTGTAGCTTCCTTGTAAGAAGGCTTTGCAAATATAGTCTTTAGGCTGAAGTAACCAAGAGTTTAAAATCTCTCTTGCGTAAAGATTAAACATTACCATAGCCGAGTAAGGAAAACCTGGTAAGGCGATAATGAATTTTTCATTAGCCTTGGCTATTTTGATATGTCTACCTGGTTTTATGTCGGCTTTATCGATGATGATTTCGTATTCTTTGACAGCTTTTTTCAAAAAGTCAAAATCCCCCATAGAAACTCCGCCAGTTGTAACTAAAATATCACAACTTTGCAAAGCACTTTCAAGGGTAGAAAAAGTGGCTTTTTCATCATCTTTTAAAAGAGGAAAAACCCTTGTATCACAATTTAAATTTTTAGCTAAATTAGCTATGGCGATATGATTTGAAGAGCGGATTTGAGCGGGATTTTCTAAGGCTTCTCCTAGATCTTTGATCTCACTTCCACTACTTAAAACTCCTACAATAGGCTTTATAAACACACTAATGTGAAAAAATCCAAGTTCAGCCAAAAGAGCTATTTCGCTATAATTTAACCTTGTGCCTTTTTTGAGTAAAATTTCATCTTTTTTATAGTTTTCTCCTACCGCACGCACGGCAAAAGTTTGGGGAACTTTTTTTTCTATAAAAAGAGTATCATTTTCTACGCGTACATTTTCAACAGGGACTAAAGTATCGCTTCCTTCGCTCATGAGTGAGCCTGTAAAGGTTTTTACACAAGTGCCATTTTGCACGCTAAATTGTGGCATAGTGCCCGCAGGTGTGAGGCCTAAAATTTTTAAAGTTTTATTTTGATCTTCAAATTTGATCGCATAACCATCCATAGCCGAAGTTGGAAATTCAGGCTGATTTTTAGGGGCTTTTATGTCTTGAGCTAAAATGCGTCCTAAACACTCTGTAAGAGCTATTTTTTCAATCTTTTCATAGGTTTTGATATGAGAATGTAAAATTTTTAAACTTTCTTCATAAGACATTAACATTTTTTATCCTTTTAAAAGTCCTGCACCGCAAAGTTTGGTTGATCTTTCTTTGGCATAAATTCTTTCTTTGTTTATCACATCATACTTCCAAATGGGTGCACTTGCTTTAAAATCTTCAACAAATTCATTAAGAAGTTTAAGTCCTAATTTTCTTTGTTTGCTTAAAATTCCTGCAAAATAAGAGCTTTCATGAACCGCCACATCGCCTATAGAGTGAGCAAAAAGCAAGCTAATACCATCAAAATCTACTCTTTTTTGCCACTCATTAAACCATTTTTTTAAAAGCGGTTCATAAATATCAAAACTAAGTGCCTCAATGCCTTCTTCTTCACGCACAATACCACAAAAAGTCAGTAAAGCACCGCAGTTTTTATCCTTGGCAAATTCATACCATTGTCTATAAATTTTAGGAATATCTAAAGAACCTTGATAAAGTGTAAAATGTTTCATTTAACCCCCACAAACTGGCGGTAAAAGTGCTATTTTATCACCATCTTTTAACTTAGTGTTTTCATCAAAAATGATTTCATCGTTTAAAGATACGGCACAAAGTTCTAGCCATTCTTTTAAACTCTCATCTTTTTGCAAAATTTCTTTTAATTCTTTTAAATTTTTTACCTCAAGTTCTAAATTTTCTTTATTTATGGGGCCTAAAAATTCCACTTTTACCATTTTATTCCTTTACTTCTAAATTTCCCATCATTCCTAAATCTTCATGTTCTAAAATATGACAATGATACATTCTAAGCCCTTTAAAATCTTGTTTCATTCTAAGTCTTAATTCTTCATTAGGACGCACATTTATAGTATCTCTTAAGGCTCTAAATTCGGCTTTTTGAACTTTGCCATTGAGTTTTGATGAGATGAGTTCAAATTGCGTGCCATGTATATGGAAAGGATGATCCATATGAGATTTGTTTATCACTATCCAGTCTTCAACTACTCCAAGTTTGGAGCTTAAATCAATGCGTTTTAAATCATAGCTTTTGCCATTGATTAAAAACATAGATGCAAGAGCGATTTTTAATTCGCTTTCACTTTTTCCCATCATACCATGCATTTGCATATGATCTTCACTCATGATTATTTCTTTAAATTCCTTAGGTTCTTCTGAAGGTTTGAAAATTTTTAATTTTTTTGGAAGTTTTACATTTTCTTTTTTTAGGTTAATATTGGCTAGAAATAGGGTATTAGGTTCTTCTTTTACCATCATTTTATCCCTATCATAATAAGCACTTTCTAGCTTAAATTCCCCATCTTTTGGAGCGTCGATTAAAACTTCTACACGAGAAGCAGGACTTAAGAAAAGTTCTTCTTTATAAATAGCTTTTTCTATAAGTCCACCATCAGTACCAACAAGTATAAACTTAGCTCCTTGTATGCGTAAATTTAAATATCTTGCCGCAGTAGCATTATAAATGCGTATGCGTTCGTTTGTGGCGAGTTTGATTTTAGGTTTAAATTGTCCATTGATGAGTACAAATTCTCCTTCTCTACCATTTAGCCAATCATTTAGGTTATTGTTTGGAATTTGAGCGTTTTCATCAAGACGCAAATCGCTAATCATCAAATCTTTTTCTTTTAAATGACTTAAAGCATCTTTTTTTGCTTTGATCACAAAAGCCCCTGCTAAACCCATAAAAACTTGTTTAGAAGCCGTATAATGAGGATGTGGATGATACCAGTAAGTTCCTGCGCTATCTTGAGGAATTTCAAAACGATATATTCTTTCTTCTCCTGCTAAGATAGGATCATGTGGGCTTCCATCTTGATCAGGTGGCACAGGAACGCCATGCCAATGTATAGTTGTAGCTTCTTTGAGTTTATTTTTGACTAAAATTTCAAGTTTATCTCCTTCAAAAACTTCTATTTTTGGAGCAGGCACGAGGCCATTGTAAGTATAAAATAAGGTTTTTTTACCTTTGATAAGCTCTATATGATTTTCTTTGATTTCTAGGGTAGCACGAAAAATATTTTTTTCTTTACTTTCATTTTTGAGTAAAGGCAAGGCTTTTAAAATTTCTCCTTGGGGGAATTGTTTTGGATCTAAAAGCTTTAAATTTTTTGGAGCAAAGTTTATAAAAGAAGTATCTAAGTCATGATTTATAGAATGATTTTTATGCATGGAGTGCATATCGTGCATAGGATTTGCATAGGCTACACCCATACTTGCTAGAGTAAGTGCATTAAATTTTAAAAAATTTCTTCTATTCATTAGTTTTTCCTTTTGCTTGATTTTTTGTATTATAGTCATTATTTTTTTAACTTTAGTAAATATTTATTTTGAAAATTTGGTTTAATTTTGTTATGATTTTAGCAATTTAATCAAGGAAAAATAATGTTTTATGAAAAAATTCAAACTCCAGCTTATATTTTAGAAGAAGATAAATTAAGAAAAAATTGTGAGCTTTTAGCAAGCGTTGGTGAAAAAAGTGGTGCTAAAGTGCTTTTAGCTTTAAAAGGTTTTGCTTTTTCAGGAGCGATGAAAATTGTTGGAGAATACCTAAAAGGTTGTACTTGTAGCGGACTTTGGGAAGCAAAATTTGCTAAAGAATATATGGATAAAGAAATTCATACTTATTCACCTGCTTTTAAAGAAGATGAAATAGGTGAAATAGCCAGTTTATCTCATCATATAGTGTTTAACTCTTTAGCCCAATTTCATAAATTTCAAGCTAAAACACAAAAAAATTCCTTAGGCCTTCGTTGTAATGTTGAATTTTCTCTAGCCCCAAAAGAACTTTACAATCCTTGTGGAAGATACTCAAGACTTGGAATTCGTGCTAAAGATTTTGAAAATGTGGATTTAAATGCTATAGAAGGACTTCATTTTCACGCACTTTGTGAAGAAAGTGCTGATGCTTTAGAAGCAGTTTTAAAGGCTTTTGAAGAGAAATTTGGCAAATGGATAGGGCAAATGAAATGGGTGAATTTTGGAGGAGGACATCACATCACTAAAAAAGGCTATGATGTTGAAAAGCTTATTGCTTTGTGTAAAAATTTCAGTGATAAATATGGCGTGCAAGTTTATCTTGAACCAGGCGAAGCGGTGGGTTGGCAAACAGGAAATTTGGTGGCTAGTGTAGTAGATATCATAGAAAATGAAAAACAAATTGCCATTTTAGATACTTCAAGCGAAGCACATATGCCAGATACTATCATCATGCCTTATACAAGTGAAGTTTTAAATGCTAGAATTTTAGCCACAAGAGAAAATGAAAAAATTTCAGACTTAAAAGAGAACGAATTTTCCTATTTGCTTACTGGAAATACTTGTTTAGCGGGTGATGTAATGGGAGAATACGCCTTTGATAAAAAGCTTAAAATCGGCGATAAAATTGTTTTTTTAGATCAAATTCATTACACCATTGTGAAAAACACAACTTTTAATGGTATAAGACTTCCAAATCTCATGCTTTTAAATGCAAAAAATGAACTTCAAATGATAAGAGAATTTTCTTATAAGGATTATTCTTTAAGAAATTAGTATTATTTATAATTTGCATAAAATGTTAATTTTATTTGGAAGAGAATCAAAGATATAAATTTTATGCAAAGTATTTTATTTTTTCAAATATAAAATCAACTCAAATATCTAATTTTCAATATTTTGGTATGATTTTTTAATATTTTAAATCCTTGTGGAATTTTATTGAAATTCAGTGATTTTTAAATCAAATAGTATTAAGATAAATCGATTTAAAAATCGGCTTTAAAATGAATATTAGGTATATTTTGCATAATATTCATTCAAGCAAAATTTAAAGCTATTTTTGAAAATTTTGAATGCATGGGGGCTTTAATGGATTTGGAAAAATTAAGATTAGCTAGAAGTCTTTATTATCAATGTCTAGGAGAGCTTTTTGTTTTTTCATTTTCTGAAGAAAGATTGTCAAAATTACAAGAGTATTTAAAGACAATGCAAGAATGTTTATTTGATGAAAATTTAAAATCAAATTTTGATATCTTGCTTAAGCATTTAGATGATGAAAATTCTATACAAGCATTTTTTAAAGAATATGATTTGCTTTTTTTAAGTCTTAAAAATAGCATTCCAACGACTTTTTCTTACATGGAAGAAGGTTTTGAAAATTCAAATCCTTTACTTTGCGTGCGTCAAATTTTAGTCAAAAGTAAAATAAGACGCAATGAAAAATTTTTTAAAGAAAGTGAAGATAGTGTTGGATTTTGTTTATTGTTAATGAGTGAATTTTTAAGGCAAAATGAAGATGATTTAGCCAAAGAGCTTTTTGAAAAAGTGATCAATAAAAGCATTGATGAGTTTTTAGGCGATGTTTTCATGAATAAAAATGCGAATTTATATAAGGAAATTGCAAGTATTGCATCGGCTTTTATGGAATTTGAAAGACTTTGCTTTGAAGTGGAAAAACCTGCAAAAATAAATTCTAAAAAAGTGCAAAACGATCTATCGCGTTCAGAATTTTTAAGAAGAGAAGCAAATAAACAAAGGAGGACTCGTGAAAAATCGCAGGGAATTTCTTAAAAAATCCGCTTTTGCCTTAGGGGCTGCTGGAGTGCTTGGTAGCACGACTTTAGCTCTAGCTAAAGATAAAGAAAGAAAAGATTTGGTTAAAGGTAAAAGTAAGAAAAAAGAAGTGCTTTTTCAAAGAAGTGCTAATTGGGAAAATTATTATATAAAGGCTGAGTAATGTCAAGTGTAGGTGAAAATATCAAGCTTACGCGTCGTTCTTTTCTTAAAATGGCAGCACTTTCAAGCTTAGCAACACCGTTGCTTGCTAGAAGTGAAACTTTAAGAGAAGCGAGTGCTGATGAGCTTAAAGAAGCTTATGAAGGTAGTAAAAAAGTAAAAACGGTTTGTACAGCCTGTTCTGTAGGCTGTGGGATTATTGCAGAAGTGCAAAATGGTGTTTGGGTGCGTCAAGAAATCGCTCAAGATCATCCTGTGAGTTCAGGTGGACATTGCTGCAAGGGATCTGATATGATCGATATGGTGCGTTCACATGTGCGTTTAAAATATCCTATGAAAAAAGAAAATGGAGAATGGAAACGCATAAGTTATGAACAAGCTTTAAGTGAGATCGGAGAAAAACTAGCTGCTTATCGTAAAGAAAATCCTGAAAGTGTTATGTTTTTAGGTTCTGCAAAAATGAGCAATGAACAAGCTTATTATGTGCGTAAATTTGCAGCGTTCTTTGGAACAAACAATGTAGATCATCAAGCTAGAATTTGACACAGCGCAACAGTCGCCGGTGTGGCGAATACATTTGGTTATGGCGCTATGACAAACCATCTTGGAGACATTCAAAGAAGTAAATGTATCATTATCATTGGGGCAAATCCAGCGGTAAATCATCCTGTGGGTTTTAGACATTTCTTAAAAGCAAAAGAAAAAGGTGCAAAGCTTATCGTTGTAGATCCTAGATTTACAAAAAGTGCGGCAAAAGCGGATATTTATGCAAGAATTCGTCCAGGAACTGACATTGCTTTCATGTATGGAATGCTAAAAATCATCTTTGATGAAGGCTTAGAAGATACAAAATATCTTGATGAAAGAGTTTTTGGAATTGATAAAATTCGTGAAGAAGCAGCAAAATGGACAGCTGAAGAAGTAGAAAATGTTACGGGAATTTCTAAAGAACTTTTGGTGCAAATCACTCACGAAGTAGCTAAAAACAAACCAACTACGCTTATTTGGGCTATGGGTTTAACTCAACATACTGTAGGAACTTCAAATACACGTTTAGCACCTATTGTGCAAATGGTACTTGGAAATATAGGTAAATTTGGTGGCGGAGTTAATATCTTACGCGGACACGATAATGTTCAAGGTGCTTCGGATATGGCTTGTTTGAGTGAAAATTTACCTGGTTATTATCCTTTAAATGAAGCGACTTGGAGATACTATGCCAAAATTTGGGGTGTGGATTATGAATGGCTTTTAGGAAATTTTGTAAGTAAAGATTGGATGCATAAAACCGGACTTTCACTTGCTAGATGGTGGGCAGCAGCTTTAAATGGAAAAGATGGAAATGATGCTATCGATAATGCAGGAACGCCTTTAAAAGCTTTAGTAGTTATGGGAAATGGTATCACTTCAACCGCACAACAAGTAAAAGTTAAAGAAGGTTTGGAAGCTTTAGAGCTTTTAGTTTTGGCTGATCCTTTTGTAAATGAAGCAGGGATTATCGCAGAAAGAAAAGATGGGATTTATCTTTTACCTGCAGCAACACAGTTTGAAACAAGCGGAAGTGTAACAGCTACAAATCGTAGTGGACAATGGAGATTTAAGGTTGTAGATCCACTTTATGAAAGCATGGAAGATCAAGAAATTTTATTTGAGCTTTCTAAAAAATTAGGTTTTTATGAAGACTTTACCAAGACTTTACGCGATGAAAAAGGTGAGATCGTTTGGCCTGAAAATGCAACAAGAGAAATTGCAAAAGCAGTTAGAAGTATAGGGCTTAATGGTTGGAGTCCTGAAAGGCTTAAAAAACATACTTTATACTGGGATAAATTTGATGAGGTAACTTTAGAAGGAAAAGACGAAGTTGCTGGCGAGTATTACGGGCTTCCTTGGCCTTGTTGGAGTGATAAGCATCCAGGTTCTCCTGTGCTTTATAATACCGACATTGAAGTAGCAAAAGGTGGTATGGGCTTTAGAAACAATTTTGGACTTGAGTATGAAGGAGAGAGTTTACTTGCTAAAAATGCGCCTTTAAATTCGCCTATTGATACAGGTTATCCACAAATTACTAAAGATAATATAGAAAAAGTTTTAGGCATTACTTTAAGTGCTCAAGAAAAAGAAAAAATGGGATCAACTTGGTCTTATGATGATAGCAATATCATAGCAACTAAATGTATAGAAAAAGGCATAGTTCCTTATGGAAATGCTAAAGCTAGAGCTGTAGTTTGGACTTTTAAAGATAAAATTCCACTCCACCGTGAGCCTTTACATTCTCCAAGAAACGATTTGGTGCAAAAATATCCAAGTTTTGAAGATCAAAAAGCACTTTATCGCGTGGATACTAAATTTGTTTCTGTACAACAAGCTAAGGATTATTCTAAAGAATTCCCGCTTAATCTTGTTACCGCAAGACTTGTGAATTTAAATGGTGCAGGTATGGAAAATAGAGCGTCTATGTATCTAACGCGTTTAACACCTGAAATGTTTTGTGAGATCAATCCTGAATTAGCAAAAGAGCAAGACATTAAAGCAGGAGATATGATTTGGGTACATTCTCCAGAAGGCACTAAAATTCATGTAAGAGTGAAGGTTAATCCAGGTGTAGCAAAAGATATGATTTTCTTGCCTTTCCATTTTACAGGAGTTATGCAAGGCGTGGATTTAACGCACAATTTCCCAGAAGGAACTAAGCCTTATGCAAGCGGAGAAAGTGCTAATACGGTAACAAATTATGGTTATGATATCATGTGTCAGATTCCAGAGACTAAAGGTGGGCTTTGTAGAATCAGTAAGGATGGAAAATGAGTAAGGTAAATTTTGCAAATTTAGAAAAAGAACGCTTGAAATTCTTTTGTGATAATGAGCGTTGTATTGATTGTAATGGTTGTGCGGTAGCTTGTGATGAAGCACATGAGCTTCCTATTCATATTCGCCGCCGCCGTGTGATTACTTTAAATGAAGGAATTCAAGGAAAAGAAGTTTCAACTTCTATTTCTTGTATGCATTGTGATGATGCTCCTTGTTCTATCGTTTGTCCTGTGGATTGTTTTTACATCCGTGCTGATGGTATTGTTTTGCACGATAAAGAAATTTGCATAGGTTGTGGATATTGTCTTTATGCTTGTCCTTTTGGTGCACCACAATTTCCAAAAGATAGTGTTTTTGGAAATAAAGGCATTATGGATAAATGTACTATGTGTGCAGGTGGCCCTGAAGCAACGAATTCAGAAAAAGAAAGAGAACTTTATGGTCAAAATCGTATCGCAGAAGGAAAAGTTCCTGTATGTGCTGCGATGTGTTCGACAAAAGCACTTTTAGTAGGTGAAAGTTCTAAAATAGAAGAGATTTATCATAATAGACTTATGAATAGAAATTATGGCATTCCAAATCCTTCAGAAAGTTTGGAGTGGAAGATTGCTTACACAGGAAAGGAACGCTTATGAGAAAAGTATTTGTAACGCTTTTGTTAAGCGTGGTAAGTTTATTTGCTTATGGTAGCGAGAGAATGGGACAAGATACTCAAATTTGGGATTTTCATCGTATTACAAATATCCCAAATTATGATACTTTTGGCAAACTTTGGACAACTTTGCAAGGTGAATATATAGCTACTATAGCTTTAATCGCTGTTATTGCGGTATTATCTGCATTTGCTTTGCATTATATGGTTATAGGACCTAAGCAATTTTCACACGATGGAAAGAAAATTTATGCTTTTACATTATTTGAAAGACTTTTTCATTTTATCGCGGCAATTTCTTGGGTGATTTTAGTGCCAACTGGTTTTGTGATGATGTTTGGGGCGACTTTTGGAGGCGGACTTTTTGTAAGGGTTTGTAAAAATTTACATGCTTTTGCAACGGTTTTATTTATCATCTCTATAATCCCTATGTTTTTATGGTGGATTAAAAGAATGCTTCCTGCAAGTTATGATATCAGATGGATGATGATAGTAGGTGGTTATTTAAGCAAAGTAAAACGTCCTGTACCTGCAGGTAAGTTTAATTTTGGTCAAAAATCTTGGTATTATATAGCTGTATTTGGTGGATTTTTGATGATAATTACAGGTGGATTTATGTATTTTCTTGATTTTAATTCCACGGCAATTCAAGGTCTTTTTGGTTTAACTCAAATTGAACTTTTAAGAATTTCAGCTATAGTGCATAATTTCTTGGGTATAGTGTGTGCAGTGTTTTTTGGCGTGCATATTTATATGGCAGTATTTGCAATCAAAGGCAGTATCCATTCTATGATTAGTGGTTATAAAGAAGAAGAAGAGGTTTATATTTTACATTCTTATTGGTATAAAGAATTAAGCAATAAAAAGCAAATTGAACCTAGTTTTTCTTATGATCCTAATGTGAAAATTTAATTTTTTATCAATCTCTCTTAGTTTAAGAGAGATTTTTAAATTTAAATATTTATAAAATTCTTATACTTAAATTCGATATTTTATATTAAGGACTTTTTTTCATTAATAAAATAAGTTTAATTAAATTAGATTTTTATTTTGGGGTGAGATTTGATCTAGGCTAAACTCTCTACCAAAGCCTAGTAAGAATTTGTGTTTAAAGATTGACTAAGTAAGGTTTTAACATATTTTATTGTTTGATTAAATTAGCTATAAGAATAAGAACAATTAAAGCAATTATAAATATTGTTCTTTAATCATTCTAATCTCCATAAACACTAGGTTTTTTAAACTTTAGCATTTTTTATCTTTTTTTATTAAGGAATATTATTAATTTTTAAGATGTTTTTAAATTTAGTCAAAGTAAAAGTGATTAAAAATATTTTAAAATAAATTTATTTCTAATTTAATTTCTTAAAAACATTTACATTTTAATCTACACTGCGTAGTAAAAAAGCGTGTTTGTTATATCTCTTTTAATCCTATGCACGGCAGAGATTGCCGTACTATATAGGTTAAAACTTTTAAATTCTTGTGTTTTAACAAGAATTTCGTTGTAAAGAATTCTCAAAAAGTTTAAGATTAAAATTTATACTTAAGTCCTACTTGACCACTTAAGTAAGTTTCATTTTTATTATCTACTTTACCTGCTAGTATTTGTTTAGCACCAAAGCCAAGATTCATACTGAGTTGATTTGTAAAATCTATATTACCCCCTACGATAATTTGCCCATATGTTTTTTTCTTGTTGTTAGCTTCTACACTAGTAAAGAAAGCATTATTTACAGCTAGGTTAGCTGTGTAATCATCACCACTATTGATAACAAATTGTTCTATTTTTGGAGTTACAAAAATATAAGAGTTTTCATTCATATATTTTCTAAATTCAGCACCCACTTCAACACTTACAGAATTGTTTTTCATAGAATCAATATCTTTAGCAATAGCACCATTTTCTGTATGAGATGGAGTATAACTAAAATAATAATTTATCCCTGCAAAAGGTTTGATAAATAAAGTATTATCACTAAAGTCAAACACACGACCTGCATTAGCACTAAGTCCTAAGAATTTGCTTGTATAATCTGAGTTATATGCACCATCTGTTTGAATATTGTCTTGTTTAGTTGGAGAAACTTGAGCATAAGCTTTAAGATTAAGTTCCCATTGTGGAGCTACATTGATAGTAGAATACATACCTAATTGGAAGTTATCACTTTTTTGTTCTAAATTATTGTCTTTGATTTTAGCATTTGCATAAGTAAAATAAGCACCCCATAAAACATTATCATTAGCTTGTTTATCTACCCCTACGGTAGCACCATACATTGCACCACTATCTCCATCGATAATGTTAGCACCACCAAAAGCATTAGCCCAAATACTATTGGTATATTCATTTACATAGCTTGGTCTCATATCACTATCTAAAGCAGCAAATTTAAG
>NZ_MJWW01000038.1:0-8522 GCF_001762445.1 Campylobacter sp. BCW_6877
ATTAAGCAATACCTTAAATGTAGGAGTAGATAATAAAGTAAGAGTGGCTAAAAACTCTCATGAGTTTGTAGGAGAAAACAAAGATATAGAAATAGGTGCTAATCAAAACACTATTATTCATAAAGATGAGACAAGAAATGTGAAGGGAAATAAAAAGGAAGTGGTTGAGGGGCATTATGATATTAATATAAAAGAAACATTAAAAATCCAAACAGAAAAAGAGACTTCTATAAGAAGCAAAAATAATCTACTAATCACCACCAATGCTTCAATGGGCTTTGAAACAGATAAAAATAATACCTTTGTATCTGATAATTCATTATCGCAAACAAAAACAGATTATGAAGTAAAAGCAGGCAATCAAATCCTCCACCAAGTAGGCGATACTCAAATTGTTACTAAGGGAGATTATGTGATTATTAAAGCAGGTGGAGTTGAAGTAGTGATAGATTCTAATGGGCTTGTGGTCAAAGGTGGAGAGATTAGGGCAGAGTAATGGAAGCACTTAATCAAAAAAATAGTTTAAATATTAGGCTTTTAAGTTCTAATAATATTCTTCTGCATAATCAAGAATTTAAGCTTTATGAAATAGCACAGGGCAATAAAAATGAAATCAAGACTATTTTTACAACCAATAGAATGGGGGAAGCTCATTTAAATGCTAGTGAAATTTTTAGTAAAGAAGCACAAAGCTTTGAATTAATTTTAAACCAATCTAGTATTTATAAAAACAAACCCATCTATAATCATAGATTTTTATTAAGAAGTTATGAGTATGGGCATTGGTGTGAAATAAAATTTGAAAGAAAGGCAGATAAAGGCTCTATAAACTCTATTAGGCTAAAATCCAAAGAATTTACCTTAGAAAATAATGAAAAAATAGTGCGTAATTTCTATACTTTTGGTGATATAGTAGAATTTGAAGCTATTTATAAGGATGCAAAAATCAAAGAAGAGCAAATTAAATGGGGTTATGTTTTTATTCAGGATAAAAACACCTTAGATAAGTTAAACAAAAACCAATTAACTAATGACAAAAAGGAAAGTTCTTTATTTGATGAAGAAATTTTAAAAGATTGTTTTTATATTGAAAAAGAAGAAGATAAAGCCCTATTATCTTCTTCTATCATTTATAGACATTTAGAAAACAACAAAGCTTATTGTGGAAAACATCTTAGTTTGCAACTACCAAACCCTAAAGACACACAAGAGCAAAAAACACTATTAGTCTTTGCTTATAAAGAAACACCCAATTATAATGCCTCTTATCTTATAAGAATTAATGATTATCCACAAATTACCATTGATTGCACTCTAGCAGAAACACTAAGGGCACATACAAACAAAGATGAAATCTCAAGGCTTGGTTGGGGGGTAAGCTATATCTGTCAAAGATTATGGCATGATAATCCAAGTGATGCTAAAGAATTAAAAGATTTAACCTTTAGAAGCTCTACTTCACAAGATTTTATAGATACTATCCCTAATGAAACAATGAAAACAATAGTAAAGGAGATATTGCCTAGAGTAGAGATGCAACAATTAAAGACTGACAACACAAAATCAAGAGATAAAGCAAGATTTTATGCGGAATTAGATTGGGATAGTTTTTATATGAAGTTTCCTATAATGCAAGAGCTAAAGGGCGAGTATATGAATCTCAAAAAGCTTTTTGGAGAAGAATCTGATTTTCAAAAACAATTCGAAGATTTTCTTAATGATGCTTTACTAGATATAAAAAACATTAAAAACACACAAGAATATACAATGGCACTCAATATCCAAGCAATGAAAGAGAATAAGACGAAGAATGCAGAAGTCTTTAAGCTATATAAAAAAGAGGAAACACTCCCAGAAACTCATAAAGCTATAAAAGACTTACAAAAACCATCAGATATTATCGATAATAGTTTATATTTTCAAAGGTTTGATATAAAAAATGATGTGTTTTTACCGCATTTAGGCTTAAGTAAATTTGATGCATTTTCATTGCAAAACTCCATACAACATGAAAAAGAAGTTTTAGATAAATTCCACTCTAACCCAAAATACAAGCAGAATTTTGCTCTATACTCTATCGCAGGGGCTTTTAATATCTTATATATACCAAGCCTTATACAAATCACGAGAGTTACAAGATTCTATAATTACCATTCTTTATATGCTGCGTGCAAAAAGGTGCGTGCTTTTATCATTGATACTGTGAATTTTAATAATAATGGTAGCGATCAGCCTATTGGGGCATGGGATTATGAGAAGGTAGGATTTGATTTATATAATTCGATAATGCAATACCGAAATACAAAATTTCATTTTAAATATACCTCACCAAAATCATTCTTATTTCCCTTATATAATTCAGACTTTCTAAAAACAAAACAGTATTTTAATCTAGGCTTAGATTTCTTTTTATATAGCTCTACATTTTTGGATATGGATTTTAGTCATACGCAAATGCAAGATACTGCTTTTATAGTGGGGAAGTAAGATGTTTTTTGCTGGTGGTGATTATGAGCCTTTTATATATGGGCTTAGTCTTATTGCATACTATTTTCTACCCCTTTATTGTCTGACGCTTTTATTATATAAATATAAGCCTCAATATGTGAATCTTACTCTACATATTGGAGCTTCAGCGTTGTTATACTTAGCTATGTGGGTAATATTTGTCGATACAACTATTATCAGCCTTTTTGAAATTTTTCAAATGTTTTTAATCCCCATTATCTTGCAAATTATACATCTTACCTTTATACTCTATGCTATTATCTATACTTATTTTGATATGCAAAAGATTTCATTTACAAAGAGACTAGGCAGATATATCGTTTCATTTTTTATTGGGATTGGACTACTTATCCTTTCTTTTGTAATGATGTATGCTATTGGATATTATATCAGCTCATGGTGTGATAGATATTATCTTAAAATCGATGAGAGAAATGAGGCGATTCGCACTATAACTTTTTATGTTCTTGTTGTGGTTTTTCCCAGTATAATTGCACTACTCCTTAGCTATATCCTCTATAAAAATCATAAGTCATTTTTTACTAAGATTCTATATAGAATCTTATCTATGATAGGCAAGGACAAACCATAATGCAAAAACTTATATATCAAAACCACGACTACCAACAAATACAAATCCAACAAACACAGAAACATTTCAATCTTGGTTGTGATTTTATAGTTACAAGCAAAGGTTTTAAAAATATTAAGATTCCAAATAATTTGGATACAAAGAATCTATTGAGGATTATAGTAAAAAGTGAGGCGAGATAATGACTGATGGATTTGGGTTTTTAGCATATGTCTTTACATTGCCTGTATTGATTCTTGGTGGTATATCTTATGTATGTATAGTATTTTTGATAAGATTTCAAAGCTTTTGTGGGTTTGTATGTTCAAAAAGTTTTTGGATTGCTTGGCTTTTTTCATATTATTTATTATTTTTGATTATCTGCATTACTTGTGAATGGGAGTTATTAATAATGTATATCTGTGGTATTTCTTTACCTTTGGTATATTTTTTAAGAAAATTTTTTATGCAATCACATTCAAATCTAGCTCTAAACGAATTTTCATTATGGATTATCCCAATGAGTATTTTCTCTCTTTGTATTCATAGTAGCCTGTGCGTTGCTATTGCATGGATGTTAATATTTTTTCAAACAAATTATGATACCCAAACACTTCAATCTTGGCTTAGATTTCTTTTTATATAGCTCTATATTTTTAGATATTGTGCTAGAGGAGTAGTTATTATGTTTGAAGCGACAAAAAATACAGAGTAAATTAAAGGAGTTCTTATGCAAAAGTTTTTAATAGTTTTAGGATTGTGTTTAATGTTAGCCATTAGTGCTAATGCACAATCCCCAAAAGAAGCCAAACCTAGTTTTGATTGTGCTAAAGCAAGTACAAAAGTAGAAAAGATGATTTGTAATGATAAAAGTGGGGAGTTACAAAAACTTGATAGATTGTATTCTAAACTCTATTTTTCAATACTAAAGAGTATCCCTAAAGATACAAAAGAGGGGCAAAAAACAAGAGAAAAACTGAAATATTTTAATCACTCTGTTATGAGTAATAGAAATATATTTCAATGCTATTTTGTTGCACCATTTGAGACAAAAAAACAAGAAGACCGTCAGTCTAATTATTGCATAAAACAAATTTATTTAGAAGCGATTGCTACTTTAGCTTTTAAAATGATAGATAGTGGAGTTAATAGAGAAAGATGGGGCTTTAATGAAAGAGTGAAAGATTTTGTTGTCCCAATTGAAAACTCTAATGGAACCTACGATATGAACGTAGGGTTTTTATCCAATTATAATCTATTTAACAATTTTTTTGAAAACACTACTCAAAGCATTGTTATAGATTTTATGGCTTACAATATTATGCAGTGGAATTACTTTCTTGTAGATGTTCGGATTAATGAAGCAAATGCAGATTTATTTGATGAAGCGGTAGAAAAATATAAAATATACTATGAGAAGCTCTATCAAGCTTTTACAAAAGATAAAAAACTTAATAAATTATTAGGAAACTAAATGCCAATTAAGACAACAAATTTAAGCTATGAGGAATTTAAAAGCTTACAAATAAATAAAATTAATTTCTATTTAAAGGAGGAGTTCTTATGCAAAAGTTTTTAATAGTTTTAGGACTGTGTTTAATGTTAAGCATTAGTGCTAATGCTCAATCTCCAGAAGAAGCTAAACCTAGCTTTGATTGTGCTAAAGCAAAAAGTAAGGTTGAAAAGATGATTTGTAATGATGAAAGTGGGGAGTTGCAAAAACTTGATAGATATATGGCAAAGACATATAAAGAACTAAGACAGAATCTAAACAAAAATGAGCAAAATAAGCTTTTAACATCGCAACGATTATGGCTTCAAACCCTAAATCAATGCAAATCTAAAGAATGTGTAAAAGAGCTTTTGCAAAATAGAGTTGGAGAATTGCAAAATTACACAGCACACACGGGCAATGTGTGGCTTGGGACTTATACATTACAAGAAAATCTTTATATGGGGAGCTTTACAATAAAAAAGTGTGATAAGTTTAATATTTGTGAAGCTAGATATGAGGCTATCCTAAATAAAAGTGAATTTAATGATATGCACGAATGCGATATAACTTTGAAATTACAGATAAAATCTCAACAAGAAGCTATAGCTTTAAATGATGATAAGGATTTTGCAAATTGTAAAATTTATATTAGGAAAAATCAACAGGGTATTGTACTTATAAGAGATGAGAAAGTATTTAATTCACCCGATTATTTTTGTAGCACAATGTGTGGCAACCAAACGATATTTGAGTGGGGAGATATCTATAAAAAGGAAATGCAATAATGCTTTATGATGTTAAAAAATTAAATGAAAATGATTACAAAAAAGAATGTGCAAAGCTTCTTATTGCTTTTGAAAATTCAAATTATAAACATATATTGCTTAAGGAGAATGTATGAATAATAAAATAGTCATATTGATATTATGTTTAATACAAATACTTTTTGCAAATCAAAACATACAAGAATGGAGTGGTGTATATGGTTTTTCTGAAAATATAGATTCGCAAGATATAGATTTATCAAAAAGTAGGCAACAAATTTTTCGCTTTTTAGAGTGCAATAATGAAATTTGCTTGGCTGAATATGAATCTTTGTATAAATATTCTACTTGCAAAATACACAAATATGATAAATTATTGCACTTAAAAATACTTTCTCCAAATCAAGCAATTTTATATTTAAAAATAAAAGATGAAAATAATGTAGAAAAAATGTGCAAAGTGCTCTTGCAAAAAACACAAAAAGGTTTTAGATCAAAAAATCCTTTGAATGCAATAGAATCTTGTAATATAAGTTTATCTATTTTTAAATCTTGTGGTGCAGGGACTAATCCAGATTGGACTATGGAGTTTATAAAGGAATAATAATGAATATTGAAACTTTAGATGATGAAACTTATGCGATCCTTTTAGGAGTTTTAATTTGTAATATTAAAGTAGATATAAAAAGTTCTTTATTTTAGAGTGGTAATTTTTTAAAGCCTTATGGTGATGGCGGTAAAAGTATAGCCGTTGGTTTTGGATTAGATTTAAAAGTTAATTCTCTAAATACCATCACTTGTTTATATAAAAATATTTTTGGGGATAATTGGCAAATATCTAATGAAGAAAAAGACATTTTAGAAAAACTGCGAACTAATGCAATTACTACAACACAAGCAATTGAAAAACTAGAAAAACTAACAATACTTAGTCTTGATTTAAAAACACAAGATAATGCCTATAAATTATTTTCCCTAACACTGCAATCATATGAAAATAAAATTTCAAAATCTTATGAAAGAATCGCTTTGGTATCTAGGGCTTATAATTATTATGGAGAATTACTTCTAGGAGCCGTTAGGCAACAAAATAGGTTTTTAATTTGGTTTTATTTGCGATATACAACCAACACTTCAAACGGGAGAGAATTATTGGGACTTACAAAAAGGAGATGGTGGGAGTCGGAAATCTTTAAATTATATAATGGAATATCTTTTGAGAATATTTTAGAAATATTTCAGTGTCTCAATATTGTCACATTTAATAAAAAAATAATTTACAAGCATATAGAAGAATATGAAGCAAGAAATTTAACTCAAGAAAATATTCAGATATTTAAGAATGATTCTAAAAATAGAGATCTTGATAAGCATTTTAAATTTACATATGAATACATCACTACCATCCTTAAGCCTCATTTAGATTACCTAAACACCCTCACTCAAAAAAATTTTAGCTTAGATAATATTTATTGTATTGCTAATTATTGTGAGAATTTAGGTGCTAATAAATTGGATAATGTTGCCTTGCTTAATAAAACTTTAAGACAAAAGTTTGAAAAACTAGAAGCAAATACACCCCATAATATTCTTATACTCTATCCAAATCCTACTCCATCTATTATACAAATAAAACAACCTAAAAATACTTTTATTACCCTACTTATAGGAGCAAAAGCAAAAATAGATTGCACTAAATTGATAGAAGATCAATGTGAGCTAATGTATTTAAAATATGATCCAACACAAGAAGAACAACAAGCAATTAATCCACAAGCTTTTTCTTGTAGCACCCAAGAAGAACTTATTTTAAAAAAAGAAAATGAAATATACTTTAAAACAGTAAAAAACAATATATCATATTTTATTAATAAAAACGATGGGATTTTAAAAGTTGCTCTTACTAGCAATGAAGAAAATGCTATAGAATTATACAGTTTTGCTAAAGAAAATCAATTTAAAATTTTACAAGATAAAGCTTCAAAGATGCTAAAAATCTATTTAAAACTAGAAAGATATAGTAGCGAAGAGATTTTATTGCATAGAGGGGAAATTTTGAATTAACACTCAATAATCTTAAGATTTTAGATAAAAATGGAAATAATCATGAAACCATCACTAAAGTATTTCTTCATAATTGTGAGAATAGAAGGATTTATGAAAGTTTAAAGTTAGAGTATCAAGAAGGCATTTATAAGAGCAGTTTCAAGATTGATTTAATTTTAGATGAAAACTCTTCTTTTTTAAAAAGGGCTACAAAATGTATTATAGCTACAAAAACCTTAGAAGGCTTTAGCACAAGTCAAATACATAAAATTGGAAATGTGGCAATAGTCTCTTTAAGTTCTGCAGATAAGCAAGGAGGTTATTATACTTTTACAAATAAAGTAAGCATGCAAGATTTTGGATAAAATCTTTATTTAGATACTGAGACAAATGGGTATGAAAAACAAATAAAAAATTCAAGAAAGAATTTATATATCACAAATTTGAAAGCTTATAAAGAAAAAGAACAGCAAAATACTACTGATAAAATCCCTTACAATAAAACTATTTTTGTTAGAGCTTACTTAAATAATGAGGAGAAATTTTTCTTCGATGAGGCAATTAAATGGGCATATTGTATAAAAAAAGAAGAGGAATTAGAATGTAATCAATCTAAAATTAAAATTTTAGAAAATCTTCAAGGAAATGATATAACCTTTAATACTTCTATGCTTTCACAAGATGATAGGAATAAACTTTATAATATGAATGAAAAATATCAATTAATCTTATTTGCTTATTTTAGCGCACCTGCATTTAAAACAACACAAGGAATAACACATTTAGTGTTAAAATGACTAAAGATTTAAACTATACAAAACAAGGCCATTGAACTTACCCTCTCAAATATAAAAGATAAAGAACAAATTTATTTAAAAGCCCAAAAGGATTATGATGAATTAGTCCAGCATAATTTCACTCAAAGAATCTTAAATGATAAAGATTCTATAGTGGATGGAATTTATAATGAAAGGATTAAAAAGATTCATACTCAAATCATAGACTTAGCTAAAAATGTCAATGTAGGAGGAGAATACTTAACTAATGTAGGCTTATCTAAAGATACCATAGTAGGATTAAGCAATACCTTAAATGTAGGAGTAGATAATAAAGTAAGAGTGGCTAAAAACTCTCATGA
>NZ_MJWW01000039.1:0-3562 GCF_001762445.1 Campylobacter sp. BCW_6877
TCTTTTCTCATCAATAATCAAATAAGACAAAAGTCTTTTTAAAAGAAATTCTTTATTTTCTTCAAGCTTTTGATCTATTTCATAATGAAAGGAAAAATGAGTGTCAAAAACTCCTGTGCAAAGATCTATGCCATAAAAAATTTTCTTTAAATCAAAGCTAATGAATTTCGAATTGATTGCAAAAGGATAAGTTACAAAATGATCTCTTATAACCGCTAAAGGAGAATCATCTTTAAAGGTGTAAAGCTGATAAACAATGCTTTCATATTGTTCTTGTAGGGCTTTAAAATTTGTTGGAAAGAGATAATTTAAAAAAATACCCACAAATTCTCCAGTCACAATAGAAGCAAGGTCAAGTTTATTTAGCTTAGCATAAGTATAAATAGTATATTTTTGAGTTTGTATATCCATGCTATGCATAAGAGCAATTTTAGATATATTGCTTTCTTGATTAGAGTATATAAATAATTGTTTCATATATTTATCACTCCAATAAATCTTAATTTGTTTTTCATTAAAGTATTCTTTTATCTTTGTGATAAATAGATTTAAACCGGATGTATTTTTTTGTATTATTAAATTGGATTTTATCTCTTGTGCTAAAATCATTTGGATTTTAGTATGAATTAATTCTTTTTCTATTTGCTGCAAGCGTGCTTTTATTATTAAATTAGATTTTATGTGTATATGATATATACTATTCTTTTTTGGAGGTGCAAAAATACCAAGCTGTTCTTTAAAAAATTCTTTAAATCCTTCTTTGTTTATTTTAATACAAGCTTGAATAACATATTCTATTGTTTTTAAAAAATTAAAATCCCACAACATTTGAGCTGTAAAGCTGATAAAAGGACTAGCACTTAATAAAATTTTTAACATCGCATAAGTAAATATTTCACTTGTTTTTTGTTCTTTTGCCTTATTTAAATATTCTTTTCCATACATCTGTTCCAAAAGCTTTGATAAATCTGATATTTGTTTCTCTATATCCATCCATGCAACAAAAGCTCGTTGCGTTTCTTCGTCTAAATTCATAAATTCTTTAATGCATTTTTGTTCATCTAAATGATACATTTGCTTTAATTTGATTATTTTTTTATCTAATGTATTTGTTGTATCTAAATCTTTTGATAATTCATTAAAAAAATCATCTATAGTTATCAAACTATCATTTTCCACAAAAGAATAATCTTTTTTGTCAAGTATTTTTAATAATTGCGATACAACTTCATATGCTGTAATATTTGTTGGCTCATTATTTACATATATTGGACATTCATCTGTCCATAAAACATAAGTTTCCTCTAAGTATTTTATATATACAAAATTACTGCCTCCATATTTTTTCAAATCCAAATTGATATTTGGAAAAATAAGCTTAGCTTGATACAAGACAAATGAAATAAATAAACATTCCATTAAAGAATAGTTCCCAAATGAAGATTTATCCGATTTTTCAAAAAACTCTTTTTTCAAAAAAGTTAAATATTGATGAGCTATCTTCTTTTCTTTTTCTATGATGGATTCTTTGGCTTCGTTTTGTTTAAAGAATTTTTTGATATAAAAATAAGGAAGCCATTTTTTATCATTTATTTTTTTATTGTAGTCAATATAAGCTAAAATGTTTATTCGTTCGCAATGTCGTAAATTTTCCGTCTTTTTTACTATTTCTATCATTGGCTCATTTTCTGATATTGCTAATTTTTCTTTAGCTGTTTTTGCGAATTCTGGTAGCTTCTGCGGTGTAGCAACAAAATTTGTTAAATATTTATAAACCTTTTGCATATCTTCATAAGCTTTTTTACTATTCTCATAAGCTTCTTTGGATATTTTCACAAAAGGGCTTAATTGTAAAATATAAGGTTCATTTTCATCTTGTGGCATTTCTATGCTATATTCGCTATAATCTCTTGTGCTGTCATAAGTTTTTTTTGAAGTATCAATATTTTTTTTAATTCTTCTGTATTTATCTTGTATATTATAGTTGGCGATTTCTTGAGTTAAACTTTCACTAAGTCCTGCATTGTATTTATTGGGGATATTTGAAATAATCAAATAATTTTTACTCATTTTAGTTGTATTTAAATCTATTTGTGCATTTTGATTTTTTTGTGCGAAAAATTCAGCTAGTTTACTTGAGTTAAAATTTGGACTTTCTATATAGGAAAAATAAATAAATTGTTTAATATCTTCTTGCAAATTCTTTAAAATAGCATTGTTTTTTAAATACAAATTAGATAATTTTTGCGTTGAAATGAAAGCGGGTAAATTGCTCGATTTTGAATCATTGGGTGTATTTTTATATCCCTTGTCTTTTTGTTCTGGGTTTAAAAAGATTTCACTAAAAATATTTTCAATGCTTTTTATTTCTTCGCTTAAAGTGATTTTATAAGCCAAATTCGAAGCGATATTGCTTTCATCACTTCCAAGATATAATCCAAAACCACTTAAATCAATAATTTCTTTTTTATTAATAATTAAAACACAAGATAACAAGCGAGAATTAATATAATGAATAAACATAGCACATCTAGTGGCTAAAAATGCGGCTAAAGTCGTTAAAAGTGTGCCATAATCTCTTTGAGCAAATTCATAATACTCGCTTGCAGAACCCATTAAAGAAAATAAACCAGCAGCCAAAATAGCTAATCCTGTCCCACCTGTAAGAACAGCTACCACTGTGACTATTGCAACACCCGCTATAGCACTTAGTATGATTTTAATTTTTTCATATTCTTTTTCTTCGGCAAGTTTTTTAATGTATTCTAACAACTCATTGATAAATTTTTCATAAGTATTTTTTAAAGTGGGACTTATGCTATTTTTGAAAAAATCCGATTCTATGACATTTCCAATCATTTCTAAAACTTTTTTCTTAAAATCATCAAATTTATCACTGCTTATATCATCAGGATCAATGTTTTCGATTAACTCGTCTAAGGTTGTTATATCTTCAGAATCTTTAGCTAGTTCTTTTAAAGTATTGATAAATTCGATACAAAGATTATTTTTATCTGTATGATAAAAAAGATTAAAATCTTTACCTTGTTTCTTGTCTTGAATTTCTTCTTCTAAGTCTTCTAAATAAACTTTAGTGCAAATTTCACTGCTTGATAAATCTTTTAAATTTACATTTTGTCCAGCATCAAGCTCATTAAGGGTATGGATATTTATTTCTATATTATTGTGATTATCACAAGTTTGTTTTAAAATTTCTAGTATTTCCATAGTCAATATTTGATTTTTAGATAGCATTTTTCTTTGATGAAAATCAATATTTTTTAATATAGCGTGTAAAATAGAAAAATTAGGATAAACAAAATCAATCTGTTTAACTTCTTTATTGTTGATTGTTAAATTTTTAATAGTTTGAATTAACTCTGTTTTAGAACTTATAAACATAAAAGATTCCTTATATAAAGCATTATTATATCATTTTTTATTTGCTAATATTTTTTGTCTCTCTATTAATCTCTCCTATCCACCTAAGCACATTGCCCTTATCATCAATCTCAACTTCTAAATCTTTGTATTTGTTGTAAAATTTAGGAGCTAAGATTTC
>NZ_MJWW01000040.1:0-21179 GCF_001762445.1 Campylobacter sp. BCW_6877
CTTAAATTTGCTGCTTTAGATAGTGATATGAGACCAAGCTATGTAAATGAATATACCAATAGTATTTGGGCTAATGCTTTTGGTGGTGCTAACATTATCGATGGAGATAGTGGTGCAATGTATGGTGCTACCGTAGGGGTAGATAAACAAGCTAATGATAATGTTTTATGGGGTGCTTATTTTACTTATGCAAATGCTAAAATCAAAGACAATAATTTAGAACAAAAAAGTGATAACTTCCAATTAGGTATGTATTCTACTATCAATGTAGCTCCACAATGGGAACTTAATCTTAAAGCTTATGCTCAAGTTTCTCCAACTAAACAAGACAATATTCAAACAGATGGTGCATATAACTCAGATTATACAAGCAAATTCTTAGGACTTAGTGCTAATGCAGGTCGTGTGTTTGACTTTAGTGATAATACTTTATTTATCAAACCTTTTGCAGGGATAAATTATTATTTTAGTTATACTCCATCTCATACAGAAAATGGTGCTATTGCTAAAGATATTGATTCTATGAAAAACAATTCTGTAAGTGTTGAAGTGGGTGCTGAATTTAGAAAATATATGAATGAAAACTCTTATATTTTTGTAACTCCAAAAATAGAACAATTTGTTATCAATAGTGGTGATGATTACACAGCTAACCTAGCTGTAAATAATGCTTTCTTTACTAGTGTAGAAGCTAACAACAAGAAAAAAACATATGGGCAAATTATCGTAGGGGGTAATATAGATTTTACAAATCAACTCAGTATGAATCTTGGCTTTGGTGCTAAACAAATACTAGCAGGTAAAGTAGATAATAAAAATGAAACTTACTTAAGTGGTCAAGTAGGACTTAAGTATAAATTTTAATCTTAAAAATCATTTCTAAATCTTTTTATAGTTTAGAAATGATTGTTTATTTCTATGGGAAATCTCCTAGGGCTTTATCTTAAAGCCCTTTTTATAACAAACAAGTAAATAAGTCTTTAGAGTAAAAACCCTAAAAACTTTTAGTTTTCTTTGAAAAGTTTGGAAGCTAAGTGCGTTGCACGACTTTGATCTGTATCTTTTTTAAGTGTTTTATAAATTTTACTTACATATTCTTCTAAGGTTTGTTGAGAATCTATGGTTTTTTCAGAAGAAGGAATTTTTTCATACTCTCCAATGTTTTTAAGCTCATAAGCTAAAACATTATCGCTAAGTTGTAAGCGTAAAAATTGAGCTAATTTAGCTTTGCTTCTTTCATCATATATAGGAGTCATAAGTTCTAAGCGACGCTCTAAATTCCTTGGCATCCAATCTGCACTCGATATAAAATAATTTGGCTCACTATGTTTAAAATAAAATACTCTAGCATGTTCTAAGTATTTTCCTATGATGCTTCTAACGCGTATGTTTTTGCTGTATTCTTCATCAGGTTTTAAGCAACAAATTCCGCGTATGATAAGATCGATTTGTACTCCTTCCATGCTTGCTTCATAAAGCGCTTGTATGATATCACTATCCACAAGAGAGTTCATTTTAGCTACAATCACACCTTCATTTTTTTTGCTTGTTTCAATGCGTATCATTTCTAAAACTTTTTCTTTGATTTGATTTGGACTCATTGAAAGAGTTTGAAGACGACGGTTTTTACTAAAGCCTGATAAGATATGAAAAAATTTTGTCGTATCTCTTGCAAATTCTACTTTGCTTGTAAAATAACTCACATCAGTATAGATTTTAGCACTGCTTGCATTGTAATTTCCTGTGCTTAAATGCATATAAAATTTAAGCTTATCCCCTTGTTTGCGTATGACTTGAGAAACCTTAGCGTGGACTTTAAAACCTGTAATGCCATAAATAACATGAGCTCCGGCATTTTCTAAAGCTTTCGCCCAATGAAGATTATTTTCTTCATCAAAACGTGCTTTTAATTCTACCATCACAGTTACTTGTTTTCCATCGCTTGCAGCATCAATTAAAGCTTGAACTATATTGGAATTTTTTTCAACTCTATAAAGTGTCATTCTTATGGAAATTACTTCAGGATCTTTGCTTGCTTCTTTGATAAATTTATAAACTGGATCAAAACTTTCAAAAGGTTGTATGATGAGTATATCTTCTTTTTCTACAGCATCAAAAATAGATAAATTCTCATCAAAAGGTGGTAAAGTTTTAGGCGTGTAAAGTGGGCTTAAAAGATGTGTAAAGGTTTTATTTCCTGCGATTTGCCAAAGGCTAGGGAGATTGAGTAAAATAGAATATTCATAAACATCTTTATGAAAAATTTTCATGTGAGTATTAAGAAATTCTACGATTTGTTCATCTGCATCTTTTTGAATTTGCAATCTTACAAAAGCTCCTTTTCTGCGAAGCTTCAAGCCTTGTTCTAAAATCATCATAAAATCATCAGCTTCTTCCTCTTCTATTACCATATCTGCATTTCTAGTCACTCTAAATGCTGCTGAAGCTAAGAGTTTATAGCCTGGAAAAATTTCTTCTGTGTGTTGATGGACTATACTTTCTATAGGAACATAAATATTTGCACTTACTTCATAAAAACGAGGTAAAACTCTTGGAATTCTAATCATTCCAAATTTTACAAGCTCAGGATGTGCTTTATCGCAAATTTTAACCGCTAGTGAAAAAGATAAGTTATTTAAATGTGGAAAAGGGTGAGTAGCATCAACAGCTATTGGAACAATAACAGGAAAAATATTGGAGAAAAAATACTCATCACATTTTTGTTTTAAATTTTCATCTAAATTCTCATAATGTTTTATGAAAAGATTTTCTTTTTCTAATTCACTTGTGATTTCATTAAAATAACGCTCCAAAAGCTCTTTTTCTTGGTGTAAGTATTTGCGTATGGCTTTTAATTGTTGTAAAGGGGTCATTTTATCACTACTGCTTGCATTAACCCCAGCTGAAAAAAGTTGTTTTAAGCCTGCGACGCGTATCATATAAAATTCATCTAAATTAGTGCAATATATAGCTATAAATTTTAATTTTTCTAATAAGGGTAAATTTTTAGAACATTGGTCTAAAACACGAGAATTAAAGCGAAGCCAAGAAAGTTCGCGATTGATAAACATATCAGGACTTATTTGCATTAATTTTTCCTTTTTTTTGTTATATTTTATCATTTATTTTAAAATTATTGAATAAAAGTTTCAAATTTTTTAGGTTAATTAAGAGTAAATATATCTTTAAAATTATATTAAATTCATCTATGTTAAAATTACAAAATTTATTTCTGGGAAATTCTGTGACATTATTGTTCTATTGAAGATTTTAAGAAATGATAATTTTAAGGAGGAAAATTTTGAAGAAAACTTCGAATCTTTTTACTATTTTTCTTGTTTTGCTTTTTGTTTTCTTTGCGGTTGGGTTTTATACTTTTTATAACGCTAAGGGCACATCTTATTTAAGCAATGCAAGCGAATCTTGTAATAACTGCCATATTATGAATGAAGTTTATAATGAATACATGGCAGGGCCGCACTCTCAAAAAGTCAAAGGCGAACCTAGGGCAACTTGCGTGGATTGCCATTTGCCACATAATTTTGTAGCTAAGTGGATAGCTAAAGCTCAAAGTGGTTTAGGGCATGCTTATGCTTTTACTTTTAAACTTGATGAGTTGCCTACAAATTTGAGTGTGACTGAAAAAAGCAGAAAAATGGTGCAAGAAAACTGCGTACGCTGTCATGCAGATTTTGCTCAAACAGCTATCAATGCTACAACAAATCCACATGCAGACAAGTCATTAAATTGTGCTTCTTGTCATAAAGATGTTGGACATAAACACGGAATTTAATAAGGAGAAGATGAATGAAAAAAAATATTTTACGCTTGGGTATTGTTGTTTTGGTTTTACTTATAGCGGGAGTTTTATGGCTAAATAATGATATCAATCAAAAAAAAGAAGATGAAGCAAATAAAAATGCCATTGCAGCAAATGCTGATTTTTCTTTGCTTAGTGATGATGATCCAAATTTTGAAAAATGGGGTAAGGTTTTTCCAGAGCAGCTAAAAATGTATTTAACAGTTGAAAAAGAAGAGCCTAAAGCTACTGAATTTGGTGGTAATTTAGCTTATTCAAAATTGATTCGCTTTCCTCAATTAACCATACTTTGGGCAGGATATCCTTTTAGTCTTGATTTCAATGAAGAAAGAGGGCATTTTTGGGTTCAAGTAGATCAAATGAAAACAGCAAGAAACAACAAAGATTTTCTTAATGCTCACGGCCTTGCTGCTTTTAAAGGCCAGCCCGCAGCTTGTATGAATTGTCATAGTGGATGGACTCCATGGCTTATAAAAAATGTTGCTAAAGGGGATTTTACTGCTTTTAACTCTACAAATTATTGGACCATGATTAAAAATATCCCAGCCGTTGATGGTATAGTGGAAAATTCACCTGAACATGCAGGTCCACATGGTGGTAAAAGAATGGGTGTAACTTGTGCAGATTGTCACAATCCAAATGATATGAGTTTAAGACTTACTCGTCCAGCAGCTATTAATGCTTTAGTTTCTAGGGGATATGAAAAAGATCCAGTACAAGGCGTAAAAGCTACAAGAGAAGAAATGAGAACTTTAGTTTGCTCTCAATGCCATGTTGAATACTATTTTAAACCAACAGGGGAAAAAGTAAAAGTAATGGGTGAAACTATTGTAGATGATAGTTCTAAAAAATGGTGGAATGGAACTCAGAAAAATTATGATGAGTATGAGTTTTGGAGAGATGGAAATAAAGCTAAAGAGATTGAAACCGATGGTATAGTTTTAACTTTTCCTTGGAGTGAGTGGAAAAAAGGACAACCATTTAGAATTGAAATGCTAGATGATTATTATGATAAAGTTCGTGGAGTATTTGGAGCTGATTTTACTCATAAATTAACAGGGGCACAAATTATTAAAATTCAACACCCAGAAAGTGAACTTTATAGTGGCGGTGTGCATGCTGCAAATGGAGTAAGTTGCGTGGATTGTCATATGCCTTATGTTAGAGAAGGGGCTAAAAAGGTTACTCAACACAATATCACTTCTCCTTTAAGAGATATTAACTCTGCTTGCAAATCTTGTCATAAACAAAGCGAAGATTATTTAAAAGCTCAAGTACTTGACATACAAAATAGCGTTGCACATGATCAAAGAACTGCAGAGTACGCAATTGTTAGTTTGATTATGGATACTAAAAAACTACGCGATGAGCTAGGCAATATGGAAAAATTCCAAAGCGATGGAAAAGCTGATGCGAAAAAAATTAGCGAAGAGCTAAAAGAAGTTTTAGAACTTCATCGTAAAGCTCAAATGAGAGCGGATTTTGTTAATGCTGAAAACTCAACTGGTTTTCATAATCCTCGCGAAGCTTCAAGAATGTTATTGCAAGCTGTTGATATGGCAAGAATGGGACAAACTAAACTTGTAGAAATTGCGGCAGCAAATGGAATTAAAGATTTTAAAACTTCAAATTTAGGTTTTGAAGATATTCAAAAATTTAATCCAGGAGAGCTTTACTATAAAGTAGATGTTAATGGTCATAAAGCTGGAGAGCGTTACTATGCAGATGAAAAAGATGTTAATGGTAATCCTCCAAAAGAACTTTTAGAGCATGATAAAGAGCTTGTTCCTTATAATTATCAAGTGATTGATAAAAAATAATTCTTAAGCCCTATAAATCATAGGGCTTTTTCTTTTATTTGTTTTAAAAAATATAAACTTTTTATTTGAAGTTCACTTTTACTTCACTTTGTTTTGTCAAAATATAACAAATTTTGATAATCAAAAAGGATTTAAAATGATCAATAAAAATAAATTGTTTAGACAGGTTCATATCTATCTTAGTTTGTTCTTCTTGCCTTGCGCCTTGCTTTTTGCTTTAACAGGTATAGCGTATATTTTTGGTATTAATCAAGATGTGGGTTTGAAAGTTGAGCAGTATCAATTGTCAAAAGTTATAGAAAGTGGTAAAGAAAGAGAAGCTTTAATAGAGTACTTAAAAACAAATGGTTTAAAAGTGCCATCTAATACAGATATCATTAAAAGTAAAGATAAAGGCATAACAATAGGCGGAACTCATTATAGTGCTAATATAACTCAAAATTCTACTAATGAATACAACATTACCTTAAAAACAAGATCTTTACTTGGAGATATGATTATGCTTCATAAAGATAAGGGTGCTTGGTATTTTTCTGTGCTTAGTGTAGGCTTTGGTATTACTTTATTTATGCTTTATATTTCAGGGCTTATGATTACTTTGTTTGCAAATAAAAAAGATAGAAGTAAACAATTTGCAGTTCTTGGAGTAGGGGTTGTTGTAACTTTGCTTTTGGCTTATCTTAGCCTTTGATTTTTCCTAGCTTTTTAAGCTAGGTATTATTTATTTTTTTGTATAATCACACTTTACTTTTATTGGACAGATGGGTGAGTGGCTGAAACCACACCCCTGCTAAGGGTGCAGATCTTAACGGGTCTCGAGGGTTCAAATCCCTCTCTGTCCGCCACTAAAACTTTCTTGAAAATTCCAAGTATTTTATTAAGTATTAAAGCAAGAGACTAGCTCTTGCGAGATTGTATTATTTTACAGCGTTTTTGATTTCTAAAATCATAGTTTTTAAAGACTCTAGTCCATTTCCACTTGCTAAATACCAGTATTCTGGATCAAGATAGATGATTTTTTTGTTTTGTGCTGCTTTGGTTTTAGCGACAAGCGCATTATCGAGTATGCCTTGAGCGCGTTCTTTGTTGCCTACAATGATATTTCTATCAACAACAAAAATATAATCAGGATTTTTTTCTAGTATAAATTCAGAATTGATACTTTTGCCATGTGTGCCTACTTTTATATTCTCATCTACTGCGTTAATCCCTAAAACATCGTGAATAATCCCAAAGCGAGATTGAGGACCAAAGGCTGAAATTTTGTTAGAATTTGTAAGAATGATAAGAGCTTTTTTATCTTCATTAACTATGCTTTTGGCTTTTTCAATTTCATTTTTAATATCTGAAATTTTTTCTAAAGCTTCTTTTTCTAAACCATAAAGTTTTGCAATGCTTAAAACATTATTTTCAAAAGAGCTTAAAAAATTTGCATTATCAAGACCTACAAATAAAGTTGGAGCTATTTCTTTTAACTTATCATAAAATTTACTTTGGCGTCCAGAAATGATGATAAGATCAGGTTTTAAAGCATTAATGGCTTCAAAATCAACTTGTTGCACTCCACCTACACTAGGTTTGTTTTTAAATTGTTGTAGGTATTTTGGTAAATTTTTAGCAGGAACGCCTGCGACTTTATCGTTTAATTTTAAAGCATCAAAAGTATCTAAAATTCCAAGATCCAAGATCACTACCTTAGAAGGATCTTTAGGGATTTTATTTTCTCCTAGACTATCCTTTACTAAAAAACTATCACCTTCATCACTCATGCTGATAGGCAAAACTTTCACCGTAGCAGTGTTGGTTTTTGTTGTAGAGCTTGCGTTGTTTTCATTTGAGTTTGAATTACAAGCTGTTAAGATTAGACTTAAAAAAAATGCAAAAAATGCAAAAACTAAAGATTTTTTCATATTTTCTCCTTTTTAAAAATAAATACAAATTTTCTTACCATCAATTTGACTTACGGGTATATCCATATCATAAATTTGTTTTAAATTTTCTTGATTGATGATTTCATCTTTTGAGCCTTGTTTTAAAAGCTTCCCATCTTTTAAGGCTATGATTTCATCAGAATAAATCGAAGCAAAATTAATATCATGCAATACAACAGCTATACTTTTGTTAAAGTCTTTGACTAAATTTTTCATTAGTTGCATGATTTGTACGCTATGCTTCATATCAAGATTGTTTAAAGGTTCATCAAACATTATAAATTCAGTATCTTGAGCGATGATCATGGCTATAAAAGTTCTTTGTTTTTGTCCGCCGCTTAATGTATCTAAAAATTCATTTCTTAAGTTACTAAGCCCCATGTATTCTAAAGCTTCATTGATTTTGATTTTATCGTTTGCATTAAGTCTTCCTTGAGAATGCGGAAAACGCCCAAAAGCGACTAATTCTTCAACTTTTAATCTTAAATTGATATTGTTTTGTTGTTTGAGAATGGAAATTTTTTGTGCTAAGATTTGCTCTTTATAGTCTTTTAAATTCATTCCATCGATATAAATTTCTCCGCTACTAGGTTTTATCAAACGACTTGCTAGAGCTAAAAGAGTGGATTTTCCAGCACCGTTGGCTCCTATTATAGAAGTGATTTTGCCTTTATGAAAATCAAGGCTAAGATCTGAAATAATGGCTTTATTGTCATAAAATTTGGTGATATTTTTTAGTTTAATCATAATTTATTACCCTTTAATACAAGATAGATAAAATATATCCCACCTAAGAAATTAATAACCACGCTTATAGTGGCATTATAATCAAAAACTTTAGAGACAAAAAATACCCCTCCAAGCAAAGCTAAAATGCTAATGAGTATACAAGCGCTTAGCAAAATACTATGCTTTGCAGTTTTAAATAGCTCATAAGTGATATTTACTACCAAAAGTCCTAAAAAGGTTATAGGACCTACAAGCGCGGTGCTAATAGAAGTTAAAATAGCTATGATAATCATCAATTGTTTTGAAATTTTTTGATAATTTATCCCTAAATTTATCGCTAAATCTTTGCCTAAATTCAAAGGATCCAAAAATTTCATATAGCGAAAAATCCATATAAAACTTAAAAAGCTAATAATATAAGCAAGAATTAAAACATCAAAAGCAATATTATCAAAGCTAGCAAACATTCTTCCTTGTATCACCATGAATTCATCAGGGTCGATTAATACTTCAAAAAAAGAGCTTAAAGTGCTAAAAAGTGTTCCAAAAACTAAGCCTAAAAGCATGATAAGATAAATGCTTCTATCGCTACTAAATAAAATTTTATAAAGTCCTAGTGAAAAAACTACCATACAAACCAGAGTGATTAAAAAATTAATATCGTTTTTATAAACACTTAAATTAGCCGCACCAAAAGAAAAGATAAGAGCACTTTGAAGTAACATATATAAAGAATCTAATCCTATGATAGCAGGGGTTAGAATTTTGTTATTGCATAAAGTTTGAAAAATCACTGTTGAAACAGCGATACAAATAGCTACTATGATAATAGCTGCAATTTGTAAAAAACGACTTTTTAAGGCGTACCCATCAAAGCCATTTAAACCCACAAGTATAAAAATCCCTATCATACCAAGTGTTAAAAAGCTTAAAATCAGCATTTTTTTACGCATAAACTTTCCTTTTTAACAAAAGAAAGATAAAGATTAAAGATCCTAAAACACCTGTAGTGATACTTAAAGGCATTTCAAAAGGAAAGATGACAAGTCTTGAAATGATATCGCAAACAAGTAAAAACAAAGCTCCACAAAGTGCTATATAGATAAGATTTTTTCTAAGATTATCACCTAGATAAAGAGCTACTAAATTTGGGATAATTAGCCCTAAAAAAGGGATAATCCCAACGCTTACAATCACTAAACTAGTGATAATGCTTACAATCATCAAACCTAAAAATAATATCCCATTATAAGAAATTCCAAGATTTAAAGCTATATCTTCGCCCATGCCAACTATGGTGATTTTATGAGCTAAAAAATAAGCAAGTATAAAAAGCGGTAAAGAAATGTAAAGCAATTCATAATTTCCCTGCATAACATTTGCCATACTGCCTTGTAACCAGCCTTGGATATTTTGTATATAATTTAAAGCATAGGCAAAAAAAGTGGTTATAGCACTAATAATGCCTCCAAACATCAAGCCTATCAAAGGTACAAAAATCACATCTTTGAGTTTGATTTTTCTTAAAATTTGGATAAATATAAAAGAACCCAAAAGCGCAAATACAGATGCAATGATAGCTTGAGTGAAAAAAGACGCTCCAGCAAAAAATATTAAAGAAACAAGTATGCCAAATTTAGCACAATCCATAGTTCCTGCTGTAGTTGGAGAAACGAATTTATTTTGCGTGAGTTGTTGCATGATAAGCCCGCATATACTAAGACTCATTCCCGTGAGTAAAATCGCTATAAGTCTAGGAATTCTTGTGAGAGTTATGATTTCTAATTGAGTGGAGTTAAGATTAAGAATATCTTTTACATTGATACTGATAACTCCTATAAATAAACTTATCATTCCAAAGAATAAAAGTAAAGCTATAAGCACTTTTAAACTCAATATATGCTTAAAAAACAAATCTTTCCTTATAGTAATAATAATTATCAAAAATGAAATTGTAATGAAATTTGTTTTAAGAAATGATAAAACTACAAAGGATATTTTAGTAAGAAATCAAAAATCCAGTGGAAAGTCTTTGCAAGTGTTTGTTATAGTCTATAAGGCTTTCTCCGTAGCCATTAAAGTATTGTAAATACCAATAAATTCCGTTATTAAAAATATCATATCCTAGATCAACTTGTATAGCGCCTTTGTTATTGCGGAATTTAAGATTGTTTCTTAGCATAAGATTGATAAAATAATCATCGCCTAAATACGCTAAATTCACATCAAAATTTCCCATATAATGCAAGATGGCAGGATTATCATCATCTTTTTTGCTTTCGGGAATTCTATACCAAAGGCGTGGAACAAATAAAAATTTATTATATAAAATAGCTGTAGATACATAAATTCTATTCCATGAGCGAGATTGCAAATTCTCATCTCCCTTGCCATTGCTTTCATGTAATATACCTACGCGTAGGTTGTTAAAAAATTCATAATTTTTAAGATACAAAGGAAAATCTATAAAAAATTCTGGCTGATAGTTGGTTTCTCTAAAAGGAGAAGAATGCTCATAAATTTGCCACCAAGAAGTTTGGGTATAGGCAATATAATATTTTTCATCCAATCCTAGCAAATTTTCAAAAAGCCTTTTTTTAATGCTAAGTTGAAATTTAGCTTCACTTTTATTGTGATTTTCTTCCAGAGAGTTAAAACTATAAGCCAAAGGTAGAAAATAATTCATTTTATAAGCACTAATGCCAAGAGGGTTAAAGTATTCATCTTCTTCAAGATAATTTGCCAAGGCAAGACGAGCAAAATCTTGTCTTTCTTCTTTGGCTGCAATAATAGATTTTTCATTTTGAGTAGTTTGTTTAGTTTTATTTTGTTCTTGAGGGATTAAAACAGATGAATTTTTTAAAGCGAGTTTTTTGTAAATTTCCATAGCTTTTTTATAATCGCCTTGTTTTTCATACTCTAAAGCTTGTTGTAAATCACTAGCCCATATAAAAACACATAAGCTTAAAAATAAAGCAATTTTTCTCATTTTAACTCACTTTTAAATTTTTCATATTCTTCATAAAAATTAAGATTTAAAAAAGCATCTTCATCTTCAAATTCCACAAATTTGGTTTTAATCTCAGAAAATAAAAGTCCTATTTTTTGTTCATTTTTTTCTAAGAAATTTTTACAAGTTTGAGCTAAAGAGCTGTGATAAAAGCCGCACAAGGGATGTTTATGTAAAGGAGTTTTGGCTATGATTATTTTATAGTTTTGCTCTAAAAAAGGAAGCATTTTTAAAAGCTCATTTTCACCTACTTTAGGACTATCTACACTTAAAACAAAAACAAATTCATTTTTAAAATTTGAAAGTATAGAGTAAAGCGCAAGCATAGGAGAGTAAACTTCAAATTCTAAAGAATCTTTTATCAAGCTAAAATGGTTTTCAAATTTGTCTTTTTTTGCGCTCACATAGACATTTTTAAAAATTTTAGAAAATTTATTTACTTGAAATTGAGTTAAATTTTGATTTTTAAGAATCAATTTGCTTTTATCTTGTCCCATACGACTAGATTTACCACCACATAAAATCACACAATTTAGCTCATTAAGCTGCACAAATTTCCTTTTTTAGTTTAATTCTACCACAAATTCGCTAAAATATTTTATAATTTCTTTTATGAAATACACAGAACTTTTACAATTGCAAACTTTTTTTTCTCAGTTTAAAAAAATCGATTTTATCAAGCGTATCAATGACAATATTTTGGAATTAAGCTTTGATAAAGAAAGATTTATTTTTGATCTTACTCGTGCAATGAGTGCGATTTATACAGCTAAATTTAATGCAAAAAACTATAATGCACCTTTTGATTTTATGCTTAAAAAGTATTTTAGTAATGCTTTTATAAAGGAAGTTAAAGTCCTTAAAGGCAATCGTATTTTATGTTTTAGTGTAAAAGCTAATAAGACTTATAAAAGCTATGAGAGTAAAATTTATTTTGAATTTACGGGTAAAAATACCAATGTTATTCTTACAGATGAAAAAGATTTGATCATAGAGGCTTTAAGGCACATTGATAAAAGCTATCGCGTTGTAAAACCTAATGTGATTTTAGAGCCTTTAAAGCCTTATAAAATGGATGAAAGTTTTGAGGAAATTAAAGATTTTAAAGATTATTTTTCTTGCAAATTTACAAGCATTTATGAGAGTAAAATCAAACAAATAAAAAATTTAAAACTTGCACAAGTGGATAAAAAAATACAAAATTTACAAGAACTTTTTTCTAGTTTAGATGAAGAAAATTCTTTACTCTTAAAAGCTTTAGAATACAGAAAAAGGGCTGATGTATTGTTTGCAAATTTGAGTGTTTTAAAAGATTATGAAAGGGAATTTAAGCTTGATGATTTTGAAGGCAAAGAGCTTGAATTTAAGCTTGAATTTAGTCCTAAGCAAAGTGCTAATTTATATTATAAAAATGCTAAAAAATTAGAACAAAAAGCTAAAAATTTAAACATACAAAGGCAAAATTTAAAAGAAAAATTAGATTTTACCTTGAGTTTAAAAGAATTATTGCTTCAAGCTAAGAGTGAGATAGAGCTTGAAATTTTACTACCTAAAAAAAATAGCAAAAAAAATCAAGATCATAAACAAGAAGATCTTGTGGCAAATTTTTATTTTAATGAGTTTAAAATTTGCGTGGGTAAAAATGAAAAAGGCAATGAATTTTTACTTAAAAATGCTAAAAAAGATGATTTGTGGCTTCATGTAAGGGATATTCCTAGTGCGCATACTTTGATTGTATCAAACAAGCAAAAAATCAGCCTTGATGTGATAGAATTTGCTGCAAGGCTTTGTGTAAGCTTTTCTAAGTTAAAGAAAGGTTCGTATTGGGTCGATTATACCTTAAAAAATTTTGTTAAGGTTCAGCAAAAGGCGTTTGTAAATTATACAAATTTTAAAAGTATTAATATCACGAAGGATTAAAATGCCAGTTAGCCCATTAGGAAATGTCAATTATATAAATCAAAATATGGCTTATCCAGCTACACAAGCAAGCAATGAGCTTGCAAAAGAAGGTTTTGCAGCTACGCTAAATATGGCTGAATTTAATGAAAAAGAAAAAACTTTAAACAAGCTTGAAAAAGTCAATGAGACTCATGAAATTAAAGAAGAGATCAAAGAGAAAGCCGAACAAGAAGAAAAAAAGAAAAAACACAATCAAGAAGCTAAAACTAGCGATGATGAGAAAAATGAAGAAGATGAGTCTAAAGATCCAAATTTTAAAGACGCACAAAGCATTCATCGCTTAGATATTAGTATATAAGGAAAAATATGTTTAATACAGCTAGAATTATTTCAGCTCTTGTGATGATAGGGGCTATTATTATTATCGCGTTGATTGATCAATTTTTTATCAATTTTATCGTTTTTGCGGTTTTATTGTATTTATCTTTTAGTGAAGCAAAAAAACTTTTTGTTTTAGAAAATATTTCTATTATCCCTTTGGCTATAGCTTTTATTTTGGGAAGTTTATCGCATAAAGCTTTGTTTTTTGGGATTTTAGCTTTGTTATTAGTCGTTGGATATTTGGTTTATAAAAAGGCTTCCTTAAAACCAGCTCTTATTTATATTTATCCTAGTTTGCCTATTTTAGCACTTTGGCAAGTGTATTTAGATCAGGGTATGTTCGCGCTTTTTTGGCTTATCATTATCGTTGCAGCTTGTGATAGTGGAGCGTATTTTATCGGAAAACTTATGGGTAAAACCCCTTTTTCTCCAACAAGTCCAAACAAAACCTTAGAAGGTGTTATAGGTGGCTTGATTTGTGCGAGTATTATTGGAACTATTTTAGGAGTTTTTGTTTATAGTTTTTGGCTTTCTTTGCTTTGTTCGTTTTTTGTAGCGATTTTTGCAGTAATTGGAGATTTGCTTGAGAGTTATTTTAAAAGAGAAGCAGGTGTAAAAGATAGTGGAGATCTTATCCCTGGTCATGGGGGCGTGCTCGATAGAATCGATGCAGTGATCATTGCTGCTTTTGTAATGGTTGCTCTTTTATGATACTTTTTGGAAGTACGGGTAGCATAGGAGTAAATGCTCTTAAACTTGCTGCTTTAAAAAACATTCCCATTTCTGCTTTAGCTTGTGGAGATAACATTGCTCTTTTAAATGAACAAATCGCAAGATTTAAGCCTAAATTTGTTGCCATAAAAGATTCAAAAAATAAGCATTTAGTTAAACACGATAGAGTTTTTATAGGACAAGAAGGTTTAGAGCAAATTTTAACAGAATGCCAAGACAAACTTTTGCTCAATGCCATTGTAGGTTTTGCAGGACTTAAAAGCACTTTAAAGGCTAAAGAACTTGGCAAAAACATAGCCTTAGCTAACAAAGAAAGTCTTGTGGTAGCGGGGAGTTTTTTAAAAGGGGCTAAATTTTTACCCGTTGATAGTGAGCATGCGGCTTTAAAATTTTTACTCGAAGGTAAAAAAAATATAGCAAAACTTTATATCACAGCAAGTGGCGGAGCTTTTTATAAGTACAAAATCAAAGATTTAAATCAAGTTAGTGTCAAAGATGCTTTAAAACATCCTAATTGGAACATGGGAGTAAAGATCACTATAGATAGTGCGACTATGGCAAATAAGCTCTTTGAGATTATAGAGGCTTATCATTTATATGATTTTAAAGAAATTGATGCTTTAATAGAACCAAGATCTTTAGTACATGCAATGTGTGAATTTAAAAATGGAGCTAGCACGGCGTATTTTTCAAAAGCAGATATGAAATTAGCTATTTCAGATGCTATATTTGAAAAACAAGATACGCCTATTTTAGAGGCTGTTGATTTTAGCAAAATGCCTGCTTTAAAATTTCATAAAATTAGCACAAAAAAATATCCTATTTTTAAGCTTAAAAACACATTTTTAAAAGAGCCAAATTTAGGTGTTATCATCAATGCTGCTAATGAAGTTGGTGTTTATAATTTTTTAGAAAATAAAAGTAGATTTTTAGATATTGCTAGATACATTTTTAAAGCTCTTGATCACTTTGGAGTACCTAAAATTTCAAGCATAGAAGAAGTTTTTGAGTATGATTTTAAAACAAGAGAGTATTTAAGGAGTTAAAATGAAATTTTTTTTAACAATTTTATTTCTTATAACAAGTATTTTTGCTTTAGAGCTAGACTTTAGCGTAGGAGAAAATGGAAAAAGCCTAGATGATAATAATACGGTTTTGATCTTTGGTGGAATTCAAGGCGATGAGCCTGGTGGATTTCATGCGGCAAGTTTGCTTTTGAGTGATTATAATATCACTAAGGGTAAGATTATAGTGGCTCCAAATTTAGCTTTTGATAGTATTATCAAGCGTTCGCGTGGGAATAATGGGGATTTAAACCGTAAATTTGCAAGCATTAGCCCAAAAGATCCTGATTATAAGAGAGTTCAACGCATTAAAGAGCTTATTTTGCTTCCTGAAGTTAGTATGGTGATCAATCTTCACGATGGTTGGGGTTTTTATAAACCCACTTATATCGATGCGATGCAAAATCCTAAGCGTTGGGGAAATTCAAGCGTGATTGATACAAGCGAAATCAATGCAAGCAAATACCCCGATCTTGAAAATATCGCTACTCAAACCGTAAATAGTGTCAATTCTTCACTTGCTGATCCAAAGCATGCTTATCATCTTAAAAACACCAAAACCCAAGAGCTTGGTGATACGGAAATGCTTAAAGCTTTAACTTATTTTGTGATTTCAAATCACAAAGCCGCTTTTGCAAATGAAGCGAGTAAAAATCTGCCTGTAAATTTAAGAGCTTATTATCATCTTTTGGCAATTGAAAATTATCTAAAAACCGCAGGAATTGAATTTAGTAGAGATTTTGAACTTACTCCACAAGGGGTTGATAAAGCCATAAATAAAGAGCTTGAAGTGAAACTTTTTGATGATAGAATTTTACTTTCTTTAAAAAATCCAAGAAAGGTTATCAACTATGTGCCTTTTCCGGTAAATAAAGAGTTAAATTATAACACAAGCAATGAACTTACCGCTGTTATCGCAGAAGGAAATTCTTTTTATATCCAGTATGGCAATCGTTTTCAAACAAGATTATATCCTGAGTATTTAGAATTTAGTGATGCTTTTAATGAAGTAACTTTTCAAGTTGATGGTAATGAAACCACAGCTTCTTTTGGAAGCAAGGTAAAAGTAAAAGAGAATTTTCTTATCCCAAAGATAGCTAATGTGCGTGTAAATATCATAGGCTTTGATCATGGAAAAGATGAAAGTGGTATTTTAGTTCATAAAAAAAATATGCAAACACAATACTCTTTAGATATGGCGGGTAAAATTTATAGAGTGGAATTTTATGAGTTAAGAGGGGCAAATTTGCAACAACTTTTAGAGGCAAATACCAATAGTAAGTTGATCAAAAATGCTAAAAATTTGGATTTAAACACTCTTAAAATGGCAAGATCAAAAGATAAATTCTTAGGTTCTATTTTAGTGGAATTTGAATGAAAAATCTTATCCTAGCTATAGAAAGTTCTTGCGATGATAGTTCTATAGCTATCATTGATAAAAATACCTTAGAGTGTAAATTTCATAAAAAAATTTCCCAAGAATTAGATCATAGTATCTATGGGGGAGTGGTACCCGAACTTGCTGCAAGACTTCATAGCGAAGCTTTACCAAAGATACTTAAGCAATGCAAAGAGCATTTTAAAAATCTTTGTGCCATAGCTGTGACAAATGAACCTGGACTTAGTGTTTCTTTGCTCAGTGGAATTTCTATGGCAAAAACCTTAGCAAGCGCTCTAAATTTACCTTTAATTCCTATAAATCATCTTAAAGGTCATATTTATAGTCTTTTTTTGGAAGAAAAAATTTCTTTAGATATAGGAATTTTGCTTGTTAGTGGCGGGCATACTATGGTGCTATATCTTAAAGATGATGCAAACTTAGAGCTTTTAGCAAGCACAAATGATGATAGCTTTGGAGAAAGTTTTGATAAAGTGGCCAAAATGATGAATTTAGGTTACCCTGGTGGGGTTGTCATAGAAAATTTAGCAAAAAATGCTAAACTTAAAAATATCTCTTTTAACATACCTTTAAAGCATTCTAAAGAAATTGCTTTCAGTTTTTCAGGACTTAAAAATGCAGTGCGTTTAGAAATTTTAAAGCATGAAAATTTAAGTGACGATATAAAAGCTGAAATAGCTTATGCCTTTGAAAATACAGCTTGTGATCATATCATGGATAAATTAGAAAAAATTTTTAATCTTTATAAATTTAAAAATTTTGGCGTTGTAGGCGGAGCTAGTGCAAATCTTAATTTGCGTTCGCGTTTGCAGAATTTATGTCAAAAATATAATGCAAATTTAAAACTAGCTCCTTTAAAATTCTGCTCTGATAATGCTTTGATGATAGCAAGGGCTGCAGTTGATGCTTACGAAAAAAAGGAATTTGTAAGCATAGAAGAAGATATTTTAAGCCCTAAAAATAAAAATTTTTCAAGGATATAGATGAGAAAAGCTTTTACTATATTGGAACTTGTTTTTGTGATTGTTATCTTGGGAATTTTAGCCGCTATTGCCTTGCCAAAGATGAGTTCAAGCAAGGATGAAGCTGAAGTTAGTAAGTCTTTAAATAACCTTAAAACTTTGATTAATGATATAAGTATTTATACTTTAAAAAATGATCATTTAAACTCTATAAAAACGATGAGCAATGTAAGTGGGGTTGAAAATGTCGATCTTAGTAATTTTAACGGCACAAAAGAAGTAAATTTTCGCGTAGGCGATGATAAAGAATGCTTAAAACTTGTTTTTATAAATAAAGCTGATTTTATACTTATGGGAATTTCAAGCAATGAAGCAAGTAAAAATGCTATCATCAACGCAGCCAATCAAAGCCATGAAGATTTAGAAAATGTAGACTTTACGAGCCCTTCTAGCAATAAAGCTTGCGTGATCTTAAGTAAGAATGAAAATTTTAAAAACCTAGCGAGTAAAACTTATCTTTTAATAGGAGGAAGGTAAATGTTAGTGAGTAAAACTTATGAGATTGACTCTTGTGATGATGTAGAACTTAGCATAAAAAGAGAATCAAAGCTTGAATTTAAGCTTTGGTATGATGATGAAAAAACACCCAAAGCTTTAGTGTTTGTGGTGCAAGGAGTGGGTGCGGATTGTAATGATGTATATTTAAAATTTATCGTAGAGTATTTGCTTAAAAAATTTAATTTAGCTTTTGTTGGAGTGAATTATCACTGTATTGGTAATCGTCCTCAAACTGGATCAACTTTTTATTTAGATGATATAGACAAGCTTATTTTAAAAGTAAGTTGTGAAGCTATAGACATAAAGCTTCCTTATGATGTTGATAAAATTCAAGACTATAAACAAATGAGTGAAATTTTTCATTTTATAAATAATCAAATAACCAAAGGCAAACAAAAAGGTGATTTTGCACCAAATTATTTTTTAAATTTGCATGTGAGTTTGCAACCTACAAAAAATGAGTATCAAAATTTTGGAATCATGCAAGCTCAAGATCTTTTAAATGTCGCACTTTATCTTAAAAAACATGCTCCTTTTGATACTATGGGGGGGGTATACCAGTTATCATGATAGGGGGTTCTCATGGGGGATATTTAGCACATTTAGCCGCTAAAATTGCTCCTTGGCTTGTAGATGGAGTGATAGATAATTCTAGTGGTGCTAAGTTTTTATGGAGAGTTGTAGGTTTTGGAAAGGAAATAGATTTTATGCAGTACAGCGAATTTGCTACTTTTGATTTTTTTCATCATATTAAAACATACTGTTCGACAAAAACTTTTTGGACAAGTAATTCTTCATCGCCTCATTTTTTTTCTCCCGCAAGAAGAAAAATTCGGAATCTTCTAGAAGAAGATCATCTTTTAGAGCAATCAAAATGTTCAAAAACTCGCTTTATAAGTTATCATTCATTATATGATGAGTATGTTTCTTTAAAAGAAAAAACTATGCTTTATGAAGAGCTTGAGAAACTTGGCTTTGATGCAACTTTGCATTCTATTACTAAAGAATCTCAAGTTGATGGAAAATTTATTAAAAACTTAAATCATGGCATGGGAATTCCAGTAAAACTTTTGATTAAGAAAGAACTTCCTTTGATGCTAGAAAAAATAAAACAAAATCCAAAAAAAGATTATAAAGAAAAATGCATCTCTTATCCTTGTGAGGATTTGTTGTATCAATTTAGCGAAAAAGATGACAAAATATCACTCAAAATAGATAAAATTTAAGGAAAGCTAATGACCATACTAGAAAAAAACATACAAGCTTTATTAAGCGGGGTAAATGAACCCTTAGGAAATAAACTTTTAAATTTCATACAAAATAAAACTTGTTCTCGATTTAATATAGATGAAAATTTGAATATCTTTGATAAAACCCATAATGTTTTTATGTATGAAAACTTAGAAGAAGAAATAAATTTTTTCTATCAAAGTGTTTTAGAAAAGACTCCTAGATATCCTTTTGTATGTATTTATGGTATAGGCAATGCCTTGCTTATTAAAAATTTAGCTAAACACTATAAACATCTTTTTGTATTTGAAAGTGAAATAGAACTTTTTATCCTGGCTTTAAGTACACTGGATTTGAGTGAAGAGCTTTGTAGTGGAAAAATTTATCTTGTGGATATCGAAGAAGAAAGAGTAGATATTCAACTGCTTATACTTTTTGATATGAAAGATATGTTTGAGTACTTAAGTTTGTATGAAATGTTTGTGAATAATGTTTATTATAAAAAGTTTTATGAGGATATCTGGCATAAAGCAGATGAGCTTTGCGAGAAAAATATAAAAGTTGTGATAAGAAATTTAAATTCTAGTTTATGCATCGGTTTTGAGTGTTATTCTCATCTTTTACAAAACATCCCTTCTATGCTTGAAAGCATTCCTTTTCAAAGAATCTTAAATGAAAGAAAAAACAAATTTGAAAATGCTATAGTAGTTTCTGCAGGACCTAGTTTAGCTAAACAACTTTCTTTACTTAAAGCTTATCAAGATAAAGCAGTGATCTTTTGTGCTGATGGGGCTTTGAACATGCTTGAAAAAGAAGGTATAGTGCCTGATTATGTTACGAATTTAGATTTTACTGATCTAGCAATGAAATTTTTTCAAAATAAAGAAAATAAAACTTCTTTAAATATGCTTTCATGCGCCACTCATCCTAGTTTGGTTCGTGTACTAGATAATAAAAGTGTGATTTTAAGAGATGATCCTTTATACCAACGCTTCAATCTTAATGACTTTGGTTATGTTGATACAGGTACTCATGTAAGTCATTTTTCTTATACCTTAGCTTTGGCTTTAGGATTTAAAAATATTATTATGATAGGGCAAGATTTGGCCTTTGATGAAGAAGGAAATTCACATTCAAAAGGTTTTGATTTTGGGGAGAAATTTAGCGATGAAGAAAATATAGACAAACTTAAAGTCCCCGCCTATGCAAGTAAAGGAGAAGTTTTAACTCATATGACTTGGAATGATTATCGCATAAAGCTTGAATATCTTTTTGCTTGCAACAGTAAAGAAGCTAAATTTTACAATGCTACTGAAGGTGGAGCAAGGATTAATTTTACTGAAGAACTTTCCTTTAAAGAATGTTGTGAAAAACTCCTTACAAAAGAAAAACCTAAATTTGAACTTCCAAAAAGTTTAACTAAAAATAGAAGTGACAAACTCCTAGTTAAATTCAAAGAAAAAATACAAAAAGATCAAGATAATGCTAAAAGATTTTTAAATGATGCTTTAGTTTTAAAACAAATTTTAGAAAATATACTCAGTAAAGATTTTATTTTACCTTTGGAATTTTTAGAAAAAGTTTATCAAAATATAGAAAATTTTAATCACTCTTTAGATGAAGATGAGTTTATACAGGATG
>NZ_MJWW01000041.1:0-70672 GCF_001762445.1 Campylobacter sp. BCW_6877
TTTAAGATTAAAATTTATACTTAAGTCCTACTTGACCACTTAAGTAAGTTTCATTTTTATTATCTACTTTACCTGCTAGTATTTGTTTAGCACCAAAGCCAAGATTCATACTGAGTTGATTTGTAAAATCTATATTACCCCCTACGATAATTTGCCCATATGTTTTTTTCTTGTTGTTAGCTTCTACACTAGTAAAGAAAGCATTATTTACAGCTAGGTTAGCTGTGTAATCATCACCACTATTGATAACAAATTGTTCTATTTTTGGAGTTACAAAAATATAAGAGTTTTCATTCATATATTTTCTAAATTCAGCACCCACTTCAACACTTACAGAATTGTTTTTCATAGAATCAATATCTTTAGCAATAGCACCATTTTCTGTATGAGATGGAGTATAACTAAAATAATAATTTATCCCTGCAAAAGGTTTGATAAATAAAGTATTATCACTAAAGTCAAACACACGACCTGCATTAGCACTAAGTCCTAAGAATTTGCTTGTATAATCTGAGTTATATGCACCATCTGTTTGAATATTGTCTTGTTTAGTTGGAGAAACTTGAGCATAAGCTTTAAGATTAAGTTCCCATTGTGGAGCTACATTGATAGTAGAATACATACCTAATTGGAAGTTATCACTTTTTTGTTCTAAATTATTGTCTTTGATTTTAGCATTTGCATAAGTAAAATAAGCACCCCATAAAACATTATCATTAGCTTGTTTATCTACCCCTACGGTAGCACCATACATTGCACCACTATCTCCATCGATAATGTTAGCACCACCAAAAGCATTAGCCCAAATACTATTGGTATATTCATTTACATAGCTTGGTCTCATATCACTATCTAAAGCAGCAAATTTAAGGCCATTCATTTTAGAAGCATAAGTTCCAAAAGGATTGTTTAGCATTGCTACACGAGAACCTATAGAAACATCATTAGAAATATTCATAGTGGTATTTACTGCACTAGAAGCTGAATTGAGATTGGATACAGATTTACCTGTATTGTCTGTGTCTTTTTTGATTTGTAGGGCTAGTTTTACACCTTCTCTACTTGCTAAATCTGCTCCTATACTTCCTAATTGTTCTGTGATAGAACGAAGTGCTAGGATAGAAGCTTTATCATTAGCACTAAGATTTAAATTTAAGTTTTTATTTACTAAATCAACGTATTTTTCATCATCGATTTTACCGCCGTTTTGCATAGCTTCTTGTTGAAGCTTTTTAAGCTCTTCTTTTTGTTTTTCAAGGGCTTCTTTAACTTTTGTCCATTCTTCTTCTTGACTAGGATCAAATTCATTTTTAAGCAATTTATCTATAGCATCTATATCTACTGTGATTTGATTAGTTAAATTTTTAGCCGCTGCAGTAGCACCTCCATTGATCACTAAGCATTTATTGCCACCGCAGTTTTGAACGTTAAGTTTATAATCTACTAAGCCTTTTATTCCATCGCCATATTTCTCTTCATCGCTAATATCTATAACAGCTCCTGTTTCTAATTCATCTTTGCCATGAAGATCAGTTGAAACATAATCATTTAAAAATTTTACAAGTAATGCACCTGCATTGTTCTTTGCTTTTAAGATATCTTCATTGAAATTTTAGCTTGACCATCACTACATTATTTGCTTCTAAGTCTGTATAAGAGCGTTTGATAAGTCCAAAATTTGAATTTGTAAGATTTGCAGTTCCATTTACCTTAACAAAATTTCCATAAGTAGCAAAAAGAGTTTCATTAGCGGTAAAATTTCCATTTATAGTTAAGCTATCATTAGCACTTTTTCCTTCTGTTCCATTATAAAGAATTATACCTGAGCTTTTTTTCATCCTCGGTAATGGCTTCACCTCCTAAGCTAGTCATAGTTAAATCTCCATTAATCACCGAAGGTGCAAAAGCTTGTAAAATTATATCTGTTGTTTTAACCTCTTTAGCAGTAGCATTTAAATTTGTTACATAAGCAGGATGGTCGCCATTATTGTGTTTAAAGCTTAAAGTATTGTTTTTACCGATATCAATGTTCAATCGATAATCAGCACTATCAGAGCCATCGCTTGGTAAATCTCCAATGCCCATTTTAATACTTAAATCTTGCCCTTTGTAATTATCAGGATTTTTGAGATTGATATCCTTACCATTTTCTTCAAAATAATTTCCTATATCTGAAGACTCTGTAAGATTGATTTCTTGTGCAAAAGCACCTGAATAAAGCAAAGTTGCTGCACCTAAGCTTAGCAATATCTTGCTCGAAGCATTTTTCTTCATAAGTTTCTCCTTCAATAAATTTAAACTGAAGGAAAAATTATACCCCCCCCCCCTTTTTTTTTTTAAATAAGCTTAAAAATAAAACTATAAATTTTTAATGAAAAATTATAAAACTTAATATATCAAAGTTTTAAGGGTAATAAATCGATCTTAACTTCATATAAAAAATTCTAAAAATTTGAAATAAACTTATGATTTACTTAAAATTAGCATGATGGTGGAAGCGAGGGGAATCGAACCCCTGTCCAAAAATAATCCCACAAAGACCTCTACATGCTTAGCAAAGATGACTACTTCACCCTACTTCGCTCATCTTCCAAAACTCAAAAGCAAGGCTAAGACTTTATTTCACCTCAACGCTTGTCAAACGCAAGGCTACACTATCAAAAATGACCGAAAATTAAGCTAGATAGTATGACTTAAATTTCAGGCTCGACTGAACTTACGCAGCTTTAGCGTAAGCAGGAGCGAATTTAACGTTGTTTGCGTTTAATTTTATTTGGGCTTTTTACGCTTTGCCCAAAGCGACATGCCATCTAAGCAGACTTACTCCTGTCGAAGCCAAGTCGCTCCCTTATTTAGAAATAATATTTGGAACATTAACAATTAAAGGATTAAAAACCGCTAAAACAGAATCATCATTTTCATATGAACGACAATATTTTTCAAACTGATCACTCATCAAAAGCATCCAATCCGTAAATTCATCACTAGCAGGCCCGTTAAAGCGATTTGCTTGTGCCATCATCTCTTCGCAAAATACGCAAAAATCAGTCACTTCTTCAAGATTTAAGCGTCTTGCTGCCCAAGCGGTATTGTGTGCTAAAGTTTCAAGCTCTTTTATAGCTTCTTTATAACGCACACTATCGCTTCCAAGCTTGATGATTAAAGGTTCAAACCTATCGCACATGGTTCTAAAAAATTGTAAAAATTTTTCTATATCGTCAATTTCATAATCTAATTCTAATTTTGTTAAAATTCCCATTTTTAAACCATAATCATTAAAGTTTAATGTAAATTCTAGCAAATTTTAGCTAAAATCTTATTTTAATTTTTCCAAAATATAAGCAAAGATATGGATAGAATAGTAGAAATAGAAAAATACTCCTTTGATGAAACTTACGAAACTTCGTTGCGTCCTTCAAATTTTGATGGTTATATAGGTCAAGAAAGCATTAAAAAAAATTTAAATGTCTTTATAGCTGCAGCTAAAAAACGCAATGAATGTTTAGATCATATACTTTTTAGCGGTCCTGCAGGACTTGGAAAAACAACACTAGCTAATATCATCTCCTATGAAATGGGTGCAAATATCAAAACAACCGCCGCTCCTATGATAGAAAAAAGCGGGGATTTAGCCGCTATTTTAACCAATCTTAGCGAAGGAGATATACTTTTTATTGATGAAATTCATCGCTTAAGCCCTGCTATCGAAGAAGTGCTTTACCCTGCAATGGAGGATTACCGCCTTGATATTATCATAGGTAGTGGTCCAGCCGCCCAAACCATAAAAATCGATTTGCCAAAATTTACTCTTATAGGAGCTACAACGCGTGCAGGTATGCTTAGTAATCCTTTGCGAGATCGTTTTGGTATGCAATTTAGATTAGAATTTTACAAAGATAGCGAACTTGCTCTCATCTTGCAAAAAGCAGCTTTAAAACTTAATAAAACTTGCGAAGAAAAAGCCGCACTTGAGATCGCTAAAAGAAGTCGTTCAACCCCTAGAATAGCTCTAAGGCTTTTAAAAAGGGTAAGAGATTTTGCTGATGTTAATGATGAAGAGATTATCACAGAAAAAAGGGCTAATGAGGCCTTAAATTCTTTAGGAGTGAATGAGCTTGGTTTTGATGCGATGGATTTAAGATATCTTGAACTTTTAACTGCTGCTAAACAAAAACCTATCGGACTTGCAAGCATTGCTGCGGCTTTAAGCGAAGATGAAAATACCATAGAAGATGTAATCGAACCTTATTTACTAGCTAATGGCTATATAGAACGCACTGCAAAAGGGCGTATAGCTAGTACAAAAAGCTATAGTGCTTTAAAATTAAACTATGAAAAAACTTTATTTGAGGAGTAAATTTTGCAAAATGGAAAATTCTTTCTTATAAGCTTTATTTTAGTTATTTTATTTCTTTTGCTTTATCTTTTTAAAGGTTTTTTACTTGTAATTATCATAGCTAGTTTAATGGCGGTAGCTACCTCAAATATCAATGCGAAATTTTTAAATCTTACTAAAGGGCATAAATTTTTAGCTTCCATTCTTACAACAACTTGTATGGTTTTGCTTTTCTTTGCACCTTTTGTTTATGCTATGATAGAACTTGCCAAAGCTTTAAAAAATTTTGATATTAATTTAGTCACACAAACACTTGATTATGTCAAAAACTATCAATTTACCTTGCCTGAAAGCTTTAATTTTTTAGAACCTAAAATCAAAGAATTTTTAGCTTCTATAGATTTAAATAGCATTTCTAAACAAATTCTAAGTTATGCTTCAAGTTTTACAAAATCAGGAGCTAAATTTCTTATAGATATGGTTTTAATTTGCGTATTTTATTTCTTTGCAAATCTATATGGAACAGAACTTGTTATCTATCTTAAATCCATCATTCCCATTGATAAAAAAGAACTCGATGATGTTTTAAGCGAAGTGGGTAATGTTATGGCTGTTGTGCTTTACTCTATGGTAATTGTAGCAATATTTCAAGGTGCACTTTTTGGTTTAATTACAATGTTTTATGGTTATGATGGAATTTTAATGGGAGTAATTTTTGCTGTAAGTTCTCTCATACCTGCTATAGGAGGAGCTTTAATTTATGTGCCTGTAAGTCTTTATGAATTTGCCTCAAACAATCTTAACTCAGCTCTTGTTATTTTTATTTATTCTGTAATTGTAATTTCTTTTATAGCAGATACTTTAATCAAACCTTTAATCATCAAATGGATCAACAAAAAACTTGTAAAAACCCCAACCAAAATCAACGAACTTTTAATTTTCTTGGCTATGATAGCAGGAATTTCAACCTTTGGTTTTTGGGGTATTATACTAGGTCCTGCAATTTTAACCTTTTTTGTATCAACTTTAAGAATGTATGTGATTTTAAAAGATAAGAATTTAATTTAACTTGCCTTAAAAAGGCAAGTTTTATGTTTTAAGCTTTTGGGCCTATCATTTTAGTAGGATCAACAAATTTATTGAAATCTTCTTCGCTAACCAAACCAAGCTCCATTGCACTTTCTTTTAAAGAAATACCTTTTTTATGGGCATTTTTGGCTACTTTAGCAGCATTTTCATAACCTATGTGTGGATTTAGAGCGGTAACTAGCATTAAAGAATTATGAAGATTATGATCGATTTTTGCACGATTTGGTTCTATACCTACAGCACAATGGATATTGAATGAATGCATAGAATCAGCCAACAAATCAAGACTTTGCAAGAAATTATAAATAATCACAGGCTTAAACACATTAAGTTCAAAATTTCCTTGACTTGCTGCAAATCCAATAGCTGCATCATTTCCCATCACTTGTACAGCAACCATAGTAACAGCTTCGCACTGGGTAGGATTTACCTTACCCGGCATAATCGAACTTCCTGGCTCATTTTCAGGGATGATAAGCTCACCAAGACCGCATCTTGGGCCTGAAGCTAACCATCTTATATCATTTGCAATTTTCATTAAATTTGCAGCCAAACCTTTCATAGCTCCATGAGTAAAATTGATCGCATCATGACTTGTTAAAGCATGAAATTTATTTGGACTTGAAACAAATTTCGTACCTATAAGTTGAGTTAGTTCTTCGCTTACTTTTTGACTTAATTCTGGATGCGCATTAAGCCCTGTTCCTACTGCGGTTCCTCCTATGGCAAGTTCTCTTAAAGTTGGTAAAGAAGCGATGATTTGCTCTTTTGAATGCAAAAGCATAGAAAGATATCCACTAAATTCTTGTGCTAGAGTAAGTGGCGTAGCATCTTGTAAATGCGTGCGTCCTATCTTGATAATACCATCAAATTCTTTTACTTTTTTTTCAAAAGTTGCAATAAGCTCATCAAGCGCAGGGATGAGCTTTTTCTCTACTTGCTCAACCGCAACAATACTCATAGCAGTTGGAAAAGTATCATTTGAACTTTGACTCATATTAACATGATCATTTGGATGTACAAGCTTTTCTTTGCGAAAATCCCCGCCCATGATTTCAGTGGCACGATTTGCAATAACTTCATTCATATTCATATTGCTTTGCGTACCTGAACCTGTTTGCCAAATCGCAAGTGGAAAATTATCATCAAATTTACCTGCGATAATCTCATCACAAGCTTGAACTATAGCATTTTTTTTAGCATCATCAAGTTTGCCAAGTTTGTTATTGACTAAAGCTAAAGATTTTTTAAGATTTGCAAAAGCATAGATTAAAACCTTTGGCATTTTCTCACAACCGATTTTGAAATTTTCAAAACTTCTTTCAGTTTGCGCTCCCCAATATTTGTCATTTGGGACCTTAACTTCACCCATGGTATCATGTTCAACTCTGTATTCCATAATTTTTTTCCTTTGATTAAAATTTTATTTATTATAAGCTAAAAAAATAAATACTTTCAAAAACGTTTTCCTATTGAACTCATTAAATGCAATTCATAGGCATTATGAGAAAATCTATTCATTAACATAAACTGCCAAAATACATTGTTTTTATATAAAAATTCTGAATTAAAACCTTGACTTAAAATATTATCTTTTAATTTATATTTTTGAATAAAAGCAATAGGAAAATCAACAAAACTAGCCTTATTTTCTAAAGTTCTTCCATAAATTCTTTTTTCAAAAATTACAAAACTAGAAAAAGAAGCTTGATAATCATCTTGCTCTATATTTTTAGCAAGATTAAAACCTAAATTTGCATTTATGCTATGATGTTTTAAACTTTCGTAATTTTTAGCAAAAGGACTTTTATTTTCTTTAAAATCTTCTTGATAAAAAAAACTATGTGTAAAATACATTAAAGGATTAAAAATAAAATCTTGACCTAAAATAATATCTTTAGTTACACCAAGCTGGGCTGAAGTTTGCAATGTTTTATACTTGCCTTCAATTGGCTGTTCTACTACAAAACGATTAAGAGTATTAAATCCTACACCTATACCTAATCCACTTAATATTTTTATAAAATCTAAATCATGGTTATAATTAAACAATAAGTCCATATTATAACTCTTCAAATCACTACCATTATTAAAATTAAATCTAGCGCTAGAAAGAGATAAAGCATAAGCTAAAAAGCCTGATGAGAAATTTTCTCCTAAAGAGATATTAGCACCTGTTTTTTGACCTGAAAAATCTTTATCTTTATAGTATTTATAGCTTGGAGTAAGGTGCCAAAAATATTCTTCATTACTAAAAATTCTAGGTAAATAAGCACTAGCAAGTAACATATTATTGTTTTGTGCAAAATTATTAATATTAAGAGGATGAAGAGTAAACAATATGTTATTTTGTATCAAATTAGATTGATTATGATTACTAAAAGTGCTTAAATACTCTGAACCTTCTATTCTATTTAATTTAGTCTTTACATCTATTCCATTATCTAAAGAAGCAAAAAATTCCTGATAAGTCCGACTCAAGTCTGCTCTAGATCGCAATTGTCTTAAAGCATTTCCCAAGCTTGTATTAGGAATTTCATAAGCATTGGGTTTTAAATTAGGTTTTATTAAGGTTTTATTAATACTCACTAAATCATCACTTAAAACAAAGTCAAAATTTAAAGCATAAGTATTTTGCACCAAAACATGATTAAAAGATGATAAACTTTTTTCCAAATCTCCTAAATTAATTTTCACTGGCTTATTTAAGATATAGTATTTAGGTAAAGGAATATATTCTAAATTCCCGCTCTTAATATCATAAGTTTTTGCAATCAGTTTAGAATTTTTATAATTACCAAAATCAAGTTGTAATTTAGAGTCAACTCCTTCTTGAGTATAAGTTCCTTGCACGGTTAAATCACTCAAATCTTCATTTCCAGGTCTAACTATGCCTTTATTGTTTAAATTTTGCCCTACAATACCATTACCGCTTAGCATTGCTTCTTGTTCTACATAAGCATTATTTTTAACTTTTCCTTTGAGCTTTAATTCTCCTTGTTTGATTAAAGTTGCACCCTCATAAGTATTTTGACCACTGATAATCAAAATACCTTCACCTTCTTTAGATAATCCTATGTTAAGATTAGCTAAATGTGTAGGTTTATTAATAGCGCTTGATAAATGAGTACTTTCATCCCATTTTCTTTGACTAATATCATTAGAAAATTCAGCATCATAACCTGCAGTATTTATAGTATAATAAGCTGTATTAGGTTCTTGATCATATTTTAATACATCCTGGTCACTGAGTCTGTTTGCATCTAAAATACTCAGTCCTTTTAACGCCTTTTGTGCATCTAAAATTCCTTGTCCAAATAATTCTTCTTTTTCAACCCTAACTACTCCATTAATAGAACTAATAGTGGAAGTATTAAGTTTTTGCGACTGCGCACTATCTCTATTATCCCAAATATAATCACTATAATCAATCCATTGTCCATTAACTTGAACTTGCATTCCATTGTAAAGCTGTTTTAAATCCCGTTTTATTTCATCTTCTATCTTAGGTGGATCTTGCGAAATATACACAATAAGAAATTTAGGTTGATTTGTTCCATCGGTTACTTGTTTAACAGTAAATTTTGGAGCCTTATAATTTTTATTTGCTGTACTTAACAGTATATCAGCAATTTGCTTACCATCCAAAAAGGGGAAATTTTGCTTGACCAGTGCCGCTGTTCCACTCACCATAGGTGCTGCCATAGAAGTTCCACTTTTTTTTGTAAAGTTATCATTAGTGCTTGAATCAACATTATTAATATTTACTCCAGCAGCAACTAAAGAAAAATTCGTAGCTCCCTTAAAACCATTACTAAAATCGGCCAAACCTTGACTTTTAATTGTTAAAGTCCCATCTGATTCTAAAGTAATCTCATTTGCATCCAAAGCTCCAACAGCCAACCAAGCTCTTAAAGATTCATCATAACTTGGTAAAATCGCATGCAAAGCAGGGCTAAGAATTCCTTCATTACCAGCAGCAAATACATTTAATACTCCCTTATCCTTGCTAAGCCTCATCATATCATTAGCAACTTTATCTGCTTTCATAACATACTCCAAAGGAGTATTACAGATATTATAGCTTTTCCCTTGATTAGTTTGAGTACAATCTACTAATCCAGAATTTGAAGCCCTAAGATTAAAATAAGGATAAAATTTAATACCCCAGCTATTATTAATAATACTCACATTTTTGAAAAAATTATAAATATTAGGATTTTGAGTGTAAGAGCCATTTGGAAACACCCCAGCTCCATAAAATTTTGCCCCATAAGCCACTCCATAAGGTTTACTATCGTCTATCTTTGCTCCAACAGCTATACCTGCTACATGACTTCCGTGTGTTGATTTTTGCAAATCAGGTATAAGCTGTTTCCCAGCTGTATCAGTAGGATAAGTAGACTTTAAAATCTTATCCTTTAAACTAATATGATCTTGATTAAAAGCATCATCGGCTACACCTATTATAATAGTATCTCCACTATACCCTAGCTTATGTACTTTATCAATATGATGAAGTTCAAATTCACTTAAAGCAAAAAGTTTACAAACGAAAGTTAAACAAAAAAATTTTTTCATTTCTATTCTACCGTTACGCTTTTAGCCAAATTTCTTGGCATATCCACATCATTACCAAGTCTTATAGAAATTTCCATTGCTAAAAGTTGAGTAATTATCATCATTTCAAAAAATTCACACATATAGTGATCTTGCTCATTGGTTTTTATAAAATCATCACTCAAATCAAATTCTAAAGGCGAAATGCTAAGCACTGTAGAATCCCTAGCTATAAGCTCTTCAACATTTGATTTTGTTTTTTCATAAAGCATATGCTTTGGCATTAAAGCTATAGTATAAAGTTTAGAATCAGCCAGAGCAATAGGGCCATGTTTCATCTCTCCTGCAGGATAACCCTCAGCGTGAAGATAAGATAATTCTTTAAGTTTTAAAGCTCCTTCTAAGGCCAAAGGATAAAACACATCTCTACCTATAAAGAAAAAGCCATGTCCATCTAAATAACGCTTGGATAAACGATGAATTTTTTCATGTAAAGCCTGTTTTACACTCACACAATTTGGAGTATGTAAAAGCGCTTTAATTTCAGCAGAAACATTTAAATTTCTTTTTTGCGCCATAAAAATAGCAAGCATCCAAAGTGTTAAAACCTGAGTGGCAAAAGCTTTAGTTGAAGCAACTCCTTTTTCTATGCCCGCACGAGTTAAAAGACTTAGGTGTGCTAAACGTACTATATTAGAATTATCCACATTACAAATTGCAAAAGTCTTAGCGCCCTGCTCTTTTGCAATCTTTAAAGCCTCTAAAGTGTCTGCTGTTTCTCCACTTTGAGAAATAACGATAAATAAAGAATCTTTTTTTATAATTGCTTCACGGTATCGAAATTCACTTGCAATTTCTACTTTAGCTTTAACTTTAGCAATTCTTTCAAACAAATAAGCACTTGCCATTGCAGCATGATAGCTTGTTCCACAAGCACAAAGCGTGATTTCATCTACTTGACTTAAATCTTCATTGTTTAGCTCATCAAAAACGACTTCATCGCCTTGAATACGTCCCATTAAAACTTCACTCATCACGCGACTTTGTTCATAAATTTCTTTTTCCATAAAAAAACGAAAGCCGTCTTTTTTTGCATAAGCCTTATCGCCTGAAAGCTTAGAAAAACAAAGTGATTTTAAAACATCATTTTCATAAACAACAAGCTCATCTTTACTCGCGTATCCCAAGCTTAAATCTTCAAGATACATTACCTCATCACAACTTCCTATCAAAGGTGCATCACCTGAAGAAAAATACCATTCTTTATTTGCATTTTTACCGATAATCAAAGGAGCAGCATTTTTTGCAAAATACACATGATTGGGATCTTTTTTTGTTACTAACAAAGTAGCAAAAGCACCGCGAAGTTCTTTGATGGTTTTTTGCCAAGCTTCAAAAACTCCCAAATTTCTTGCGTAAAATTCAAAAAGCTGGACAATAACTTCAGTATCGGTTTGACTTAAAAAACTCACGCCTTCTTTTTCAAGTTTATCTTTGATTTCTTTATAATTTTCTATAATACCATTGTGAATCACACAAGAATACTGTCCTAAATGAGGATGTGCATTGATTTCAGTAGGCTTACCATGAGTTGCCCATCTTGTATGACCTATAGCAAAACCATAACCTTGACTTTCAAAATCCGTGCATTTATTCGCCAAATTTTCAAGTTTTCCTACAGCTTTAAAAAAACTAAGCTCTCCTTCTTGCATCACTGCCATACCCGCACTATCATAGCCACGGTATTCTAATTCTTTAAGTCCATTTAGTATAATTTGTTTTTTTTCATTATTTCCTATATAGCCTACAATTCCACACATTTTTTACTCACTTATTAATAAATTAACTAACTTTTGCTCGCTATGTTCTAATTTTTCATTCTTTTGAAAAATAAAAATATTACGCGTCCTTTGTCTTATGGTTTGAATTTTTGCTGCACATAAAACAAGTTCAAGTTCATTAAAAACATTCATCAAATACGCCATTAAACCCTGCTGATCTTTAGTATTAAGACCTAATTTGGCATACATTTTAGAATAATTTAAGTCTAATTTTAACTCATCTTTTTTAATGATTGGCTTTTTAATTTTTTTCAAATTAAAACCAGAAAGATTTGAATTTAAAAGCTCGCAAAGTTTTAGTTTTTGTTCATCACTGATAATATTATCATATTCAAATCTTAAATAAATTTTATCATCAAAAAGTTCAAAAAAATTCATGAAAATAAGATTTAAATTTGTTAAAGAACTTAAAATAATGGCAATATTAAAATGAAGTGGTGCAACAATTTGCAAACTAAGATTTGTTTCATTGCTAAACCAAAATTTAAAATCATTTTCTTTGGCTAATTTAGAAATCATAACAATATCTTCAAAAGTATTTTTTATAATAAAAAGATTTGATTTGATATGTATGATTTTATCTTGCAAAATTTCATCTTGCTCTAAAAAAATCTTACTTCTTTTAAGTGTTAATTCTTTTTTTACTCTTCTTGCGCTTTCTTCAAGTAGATTTTCATCTTCAAAACCTTGTTTTGCATTTTCTAAAAGTTTATCAAGAACTCTAAAATAAAAAGCATTGTAATTTAAAGCCTTAGCCTTTAGCCAAGTTAAAGTGTATAAAAGCTCTAAATTTTCTAAATTTTCTAATTTAGAAACCAAACTACTTACAACAATAGGATTATATATATCTTCTTTTTCTACAAGATCTTTTAAGGCATTATTGTTTTTAAATATTTTAAGACCCCATTCTAAAATTTCATTCTTTAAATCAAATTTGGAGCAATACGCTCTATATATGCCTGCTAAAGAAATTTCATTTTCACTTTCTATAGCGCTTAAAAGTATCACAAGCTTTAAAATCATTTTTTCATCGGTTTTAAGTTTTTGGAGTATCTCAAGCTCATCTTCGTATTTTTCAAATTCACTTAACATAAGAAAAACTTGCTCATCAAAACTATAATTTCCTTCTTCATCACTTAAAAAACGAACTGTCCAAAAAGGCTTGCATAAATCTTTTAAAATTCCACTATCAAGCAAAAGTTTTAAAACACAAAAACTATGCCTTTTATAAAAAATTTTCTCAAAAAGTATTAAAGCTTTTTCTATATCTTTTTTACCGTATTTCAATCTTCTTAGGGCAAAAACCAAGTTAAGATCGAAAATAACCTCTTTATCTTCAAGTTTTAATAAGTATTCTAAAACTTCTATAAGAGTTTTAAATTTATACTCTTGTTTAGGGGTATGATTTAATCCATCTTGAATTTGCTTTGCTAGAAAGTGTGTATAAAAACCTATAGTATGCATACTTTGCAAAGCCTTTTGAACCAACAACTCATTTGCTCCAAAATGTTTTTTAGCTTTTTTATACATTAATTCACTCAAATCATGAACATTAATAAGTAAAAACTCATCCTCATCTTTAGCACTTAATAAATTCATCGCTGATTTTAAAGAAAGTAAAAAATCTCCAGCTAAACGCAACTCGCTTAAATTTTTTTCATCTATAAAATTTAAAGCATAATTTTTTGGAGAAGTCTTAAAAAGAACAAGCAAACTCTCTAAGAATCTTAAATGATTTAATCCGCCAAAATCTTTTAAGATATTAAATTCTTGCTTTATAAATGGAATATCAAATTCTTTAAAATTTTCTAGCAAAAGCTTGGCAAAATCATTTTTATTTTCTTCTAAAATACTCTCAAATTTCGTCTTAATCCCTTTAAATAAAATCCTAGAACCACATATGAAACGAGTTTGTATTATAGAAGTCTTAAGCTCATTGCTAGCATTATAAAGTCCATTAAATTCTAAGATAACAGAGTCAATTTGCAAATGTGTATCATTTAAAATTTCAATAAAAGCCTTAATCATAGGTTTTAAATGAAAAGCCTTAATATCTTTATAAACAAAAATCAAAGAAATACTTTCATTAAAACAAAGACTATTGTTTGCATATGCTTTGCTTGCTAAAACACAAAAAGGGATATTATCACTTGGAGGTGAAAAATCATCAAAATAATCTTTAAGAACTATATCATAAGCTTTTTTTATGAAATTATCCATATTTTTAGAATGATATAAACTAAACGCCCCTTGCTTAAGAAAAAATTTTCTACAACTTTGGGTATAGGAACTAAGATTTTTTTTAAAAATTTCTAATTCTTTATTTAACAAAATTTCCACTCTCTTTTAAATTTTAATATTTTAATAATAATCTTAACAAAAATATCTTTTATTTTGGCTTTTTCTATAAACTCTTTTTCAGTAAGCAAAAATTATAATGCTTTATTTAAAAACAGCAAAAGAGTAAAATTAAAATGAAAAATTTAATTACCAAACTAGAAAATGAAGAAAGATTAAACCAAGAAGAAGCCAATGCACTTTGGGATCTAGATCTTTTTACCCTAGGCAAATACGCCCATAAAAAACGCACCAAACTTCATGGAAAAAAAGTTTATTTTAATATCAATCGCCATATCAATCCAACTAATATCTGTGCAGATACCTGTAAATTTTGCGCCTTTTCAGCACACCGAAAAAATCCTAATCCTTATTTGATGACTCATGAAGAAATCATGAAAATCGTCGATGAAACTGTAAAACGAGAAACTAAAGAAGTACATATCGTTTCAGCTCATAACAAAGATACAACTTGGCAGTGGTATTTAGAAATTTTTAAAATGATAAAAGAAAAATATCCTAATCTTCATGTAAAAGCTATGACTGCTGCTGAGATTGATTTTTTACATCGTCGTTTTAAAATGAGCTATGAAGAAGTGATAGAAAAAATGCTTGAATACGGCGTTGATTCCATGCCAGGCGGTGGAGCTGAAATTTTTGATGAAGAAGTGCGTAAGAAAATTTGTCATGGAAAAGTTAGCAGTGAAAATTGGCTTAAAATTCATAAACTTTGGCATGAAAAAGGCAAACAAAGTAATGCTACCATGCTTTTTGGACATATAGAAGAAAGACATCACAGGATCGATCATATGTTAAGACTGCGTGATCTTCAAGATCAAACCGGTGGATTTAATGCTTTTATCCCTCTAGTTTGGCAAAGGGATAATAGCTTTATACAAACTGATAAAATCATGGATAGTGAAGAAATTTTAAAAACCATTGCCATTGCTCGTTTAGTGCTTGATAATATTAAAAATATCAAAGCTTACTGGGCAACAATGACTTTAAATTTAGCCATGGTAGCACAAGAATTTGGGGCTAATGATTTAGATGGCACTATAGAAAAAGAAAGCATACAAAGCGCAGGTGGTGCAAAATCTGCCAAAGGCACAAGTTTAAAAACTTTTATCGATATGATAAAAACTTCAAATCTTATTCCTGTAGAACGCGATAGTTTATATAACGAGCTAAAAACCTACTAAGGAGAAAAAATGGACTTTTTTAAACTCAAAGAAAACAATACGAGTTTTAAAACTGAAGTTATAGCAGGGCTTACTACTTTTTTGGCTATGGTTTATATTATCCCTGTAAATTCTAGCATAGTAGGAAATACAGGAATGCCTATAGAAGCTTTAATCACCGCAACAGCTTTAATCACCATAGTTGCAAGTGCTTTTAATGCTTTTTTTGCCAATACTCCTGTAGCTATGAGCGTGGGAATGGGTTTAAATGCTTATTTTACCTTTGCGGTTTGTTTAGGTCAAAACATAGCTTGGCAAAGTGCCTTAGGAGCTGTTTTTATTTCAAGTATTATTTTTCTCATACTTTCTTTTACACATTTTCGCCTTTGGGTAATCCGCAATATCCCAAAAGATTTACGCCTTGCAATTTGTGCAGGCATAGGTTGTTTTATTGCATTTTTAGGCTTAAGTCAAATGGGTGTGATAATGCATAATAAAGATACTTTAGTCAGCATAGGAAATTTCAAAAGCCCTCATGTGCTTTTTGGAATTTTTACCCTAGCTTTAATCATCTTTTTTTGGGCTATAAAACTTCGCGGAGCTTTTATTTTGGGGGTATTAGTAAGCTCTATTATCGCTTGGATTTTTCATTTAGATAATGCAAGTTTTCCTGTGCAAATCTTTTCTTTGCCAAATTTTAGCATGGAAAATGGTTTAGGAGCCATCTTTTTACAACTTGATATCAAAAGCGCCTTAAATATTACTATGATACCTATAATTCTTACTTTTTTCATCACTCAACTTTTTGATAGTATAGGAACTATCACAGGTGTGGGTGAAAGAGGAAAGATTTTTGATGATCCCAAAAATGGAGAAAAAAAACTAAGCAAAACCTTAATGGCAGATGCAACAGGATCAGCCTTAGGAGCTATGACAGGCACTTCCACAGTTACTGCTTTTGTAGAAAGCACTACAGGGGTTGAAAGCGGAGGAAGAACGGGGCTTACAGCTTTAGTTGTAGCTATTTGTTTTGCTTTTACACTTTTTTTACTGCCACTTTTTAAAGCCATTCCTGCAAACGCAATATACCCCGTACTTGTAATGGTTGGAATTTTAATGTTTATGGAAGTTAAAAATATAGATTTTAAAGATAGTGCTATAGCTGTAGCAAGCTTTTTTACTATTATCATGATGCCTTTTACTTACTCTATCACCACAGGTTTTGCTTTTGGTTTTCTTTCTTATTTGCTTGTAAGAATTTTTAAACGCGAATGGGATAAAATCAATCTTGGCATTATAGTTTTAAGTTTATTATCTTTGGGTAATTTTTTACTTATGGCACTACAATAAATTAAGGATATATAATGATATTTTACTCCTATGAAGAATTTAAAGAAGATGTAAAAATTCTTGCTAAAGAAATTAAAAAAGATTTTAACCCTGATGCACTTTTAGCTATAGCAAGAGGAGGAATGAGTTTAGGACACTCTTTAGCAGTAGCTTTAAAAACACGTCAGCTTTTTGCTTTAAACTCAATTCATTACGATGATACAAAAAAACTTGATACTATTGAAATTTTTAATATTCCTGATTTAAGCAAGCACAAAAAAATTCTACTCATTGATGATATAGTAGATAGCGGAGAAAGTTTAGTAGAAATAAAAAAAGTTTTGCTTGAAAAATTTCCTCATATAGAACTTAAAATTGCAACCATTTTTTACAAAAAAACTGCTCTTTTGGAGCCTGATTTTAAAGCAAAAGAAGCTACTGAATGGGTGGATTTTTACTGGGATATAAATCTTGATTAAAAATTTGCTATAATTTTACTTTTAAAATTTTTAGGAGTTTTTGCTTGAGAATAAAATTTATATCTTTTATTTTAATTTTTTTTACTATTTTTGCTTTTGCTAAAGAACAAAATTTAGATGATTTTGAACAAGAATACCAAAACTATCAAGTAAACGATCCGCTTTCAGGATATAACAAAGCTATGACAAGCTTTAATGTGGCTTTGTATGATTATGGTTTGCGTCCCGTTCTTAAGGGCTATAACGCTATCACTCCTGAATTTATAAGATTAGGAGTAAGAAATTTCTTTGATAATTTACTTGCTCCTTTGCGTTTTATAGGCAATGTTTTGCAGTTTAAATTTGAAGAAGCGGGAGAAGAATTTAAAAGATTTACCGCCAATACCATTATGGGCTTTGGTGGACTTATGGATGTGGCATCAAAAATGGGTCTTAAAAAACATCCCGCGGACTTAGGAACCGTTTTGGCTCACTGGGGTGTAGGAAGCGGTTTTCATATTGTCTTACCTATACTCGGCCCTAGTAATCTTAGAGATACTCTTGCTTTACCTGCAACTTGGTATGCAAGTTTTACTGCTTACATTGATCCTACTTGGGCAAGTATAGCTATAAGTGCTTATGGATTTGGTAATGAACTTAGTTTTAGACTTGATGAAATTGATGAAATTTATCACAACACGCCTAATTTATATCCATTCTTGCGTGATGCTTACGAGCAAAGACGCAATGAACTTAGCAAATAAAGGAAAATAATGAAAAAAATATTTCTAATCTTGGCTTTATTTTTTAATGCTTTTGCCTTACAGCTAGATGAAATTTCTAGTACTATGCAAAAAAACATTGATGCAAGCTTAAAACTTTTACAAGATAGCAAAGAAGATAAAAAACAAGCTGCTGATGGAATTTTTAAACTTTTTGATAGTATAATAGATTATAAACTCATGGCAAAACTCAGTCTTTCAAAAAATTATTCTAAATTAACCCCAAAAGAACAAGAAAAATTTACCACAGCCTTTGAAGCAAGTCTTAAAAAAAGTTTTACCGATAAACTCAGTCTTTATAAAGATCAGGTTTTAAAGGTCAAAAATGGTGAGTTAAAAAATGAAAAACGCTATTTTTTAACCACTTCTATGGTAGTAGATGGGGAAGAAAAAAATATCATTTTCAAATTTTACAATGATAATAACAACTGGCTTATTTATGATGTAGATGTTTTAGGTGTGAGTATAATACAAACTTATAGATCACAATTTGGAGATATTTTAGCCAACCAAGGCTTTGATGCCCTACTTCAAAAACTTGAAAGCATTGTCATAGAATAATGTTTGCAAAGCTTTTAAAGTTTTTTATTTCTCGTCCAAAAAGTACTTTTTTTGGAACCTTATTTATATGCCTGTTTTTAAGCTTTTTTGCTTTTAAGCTTAGCGTAGATGCAAGTGCTGAAAGTTTGCTTTTAGAAGATGATGCGGATTTAAAAACTTTTAGAGAAATTTCAAAACATTATAAAAGTGATAATTTTTTACTTTTAGCCTTCAAACCCTATGATGAAAAACCTTTTTCAAATGAAAATTTAGCCAAATTAAAAAAACTTCATGAAGAATTAGAAAAAGCCCCTTTAGTAGAACGCGTTTTTAGTATCATCAATGCCCCTTTGCTTCAAAGTTCGCAAAATACGGATTTAAAAGAACTTTTAAAAAATATCCCAAATATAGAAAGCCAAGATATAAACCGCACAAAAGCCCAAAATGAAATTTTAAATAGTCCCTTTTATAAAAATAATATCATCTCAAAAGATGGAAAAGTAACAGGGCTTATTATTTACTTAAAGCCTGATACAGTTTATAATAATCTTATAGAAAAACGCGATCTTGCTACCGATGAAAAAGAAAAAGATCAAATTCGTCTTGCCATAAAAGAACATCAAGACAAGCAAAAAGTTATCACGAAACAAAGTCTAGATACTATTAAAAGCATAGCTCGCACTTATGAAAAAAACAAAGATACGCTCTACCTTGGTGGCGTAAGCATGATCGCTGATGATATGATAGCTTATATAAAATCTGATCTTGTGCTTTATGGTGTTTCTCTTGTATTTTTACTAGGACTTGCACTTTATTATTTTTTCCGTTCATGGCGCTTTGTTTTTTTACCTCTTTTTATTTGTTTTATAAGCCTAAGTGCGGCTAGTGGAGTTTTTGCACTTTTAAATTTTCAAATCACGGTTATTTCATCAAATTATGTTGCTTTGGTTTTAATTATCACCTTAAGTGTAGTTGTTCATTTGATCACGCATTTTATCGAAAGCACCCAAAATCATCCCAAAGCTAAAGTTGAGCGCATAGTGCTTCAAACCTTACTAGCCAAAGCAAATCCTAGCCTTTATGCCATTGTTACAACGATGATAGGATTTTTTTCTTTAATCCTATCAAATATCGAACCTATCATAAAACTTGGCATTATGATGAGTATAGGTATAGGTTTAGCTCTTATCTTTAGTTATTTGTTTTTAGCAAGTATCTTAGTTCTTTTAAAACCAAAAAATTATCATAAAAAAGAGTTTAAATTTAATCTTTTAGCCTTTTGTGCTAAAACCGCTCTTGATCCTAAAAAGCGTCGCATGATTTATGGAATTTCAGTTCTTGCTATAATCTTAGCTTTAATAGGCATTTCAAAACTCAGAGTTGAAAATTCTTTTGTCAATTATTTCAAAGATGGTAGTGAAATCAAAAAAGGACTTTTGGTTATTGATAAAAATCTAGGTGGAACCTTGCCTTTAGAAGTAATCATTCGTTTTCAAAATAATAAAAACGATCAAAATACAAGCGATACTCTTGATAGTTTTGAAAGTGAATTTGAAAATTTAGCCACACAAGAAACTTATTGGTTTGACTCTAAAAAAACACGCATTGCAAAAAAAGTTCATGAATTTTTAGAAAACAAAGAATTTGTAGGTTCGGTTTTAAGTCTTAATAGTCTTTTAACCCTAGGGAAAAATATCAACGATGGAAAAGAGTTAAATGATTTTGCCCTTGCATTTTTAAATGAGAATTTACCTGCTAAATTTAAACAAGACTTGCTTTCGCCTTTTGTAAGTATAGAAAATAACGAGTTAAGATTTAGTATGCGTATTGTTGACTCTGATCCGAATTTAAGACGTAATGAGTTTTTAATAGATCTTAAAAAACAGCTCAACGAGCTTGTAAAAAACGATGGAGTAGAAGTACAAATCACAGGTATAATGGTGCTTTATAATAATATGCTTCAAAGTCTTTTTTCATCGCAATTTGATACTCTTATATTTGTAATTTTAACTATTTTTATACTTTTTATCATTGTTTTTAGAGATTTAAAATTTTCAGTTGCGGCTATATTAGTAAATGTTATTCCTTTAAGCGTGGTTTTTGCTCTTATGGGACTTTTAGGTATTCCTTTGGATATGATGAGTATTACTATAGCTGCTATTGCTATAGGCATAGGCGTTGATGATGCCCTGCACTATATTTATCGTTTTAGGGAAGAAATTAAAAACAAAAGCCTAGAAGAAGCCATTATGATTTCTCACCTTAGTATAGGTTCGGCACTTTATTATACCACAATTAGCATAGTTTTAGGTTTTAGCGTGATGATGAGTAGCAATTTCATTCCAACAATTTATTTTGGAATTTTAACCGTTTTTGTAATGATTTTGCTTTTAAGTGGAAGTTTGTTCTTGTTACCAAGCTTTTTAATTACTATTTATTCTAAGAAAACCAAGTTTCCAAACCAACATAAAGAGCATATATTAAAACAATAATAGCTATATATTTTAAAAAATTTTTCATTTTTATCCTTTATTTAAAATCTTTAAAATGATTTTTGCAAGCTCTAAGGCTTTAAAACGATGAGAGATATTATTCTTCTCATCCACGCTAAGTTGGGCTAAGGTTTTATCAAAACCCTTTGGAATAAAAAGACTATCATAACCAAAACCATTTTCACCTTTTTCTGTATCTATTACTTTTCCATGCATGCTTCCATGCGTGCTAAACTCCCCCATCAAACCCACCATAGCAATAGCAGCAACATAATGCGCCTTACTTTGTTTAAAACCTTTTTTTACCATTTCATTGACAAGTTTATCACGGTTATTTTTATCATCGCTTTTACCACTAAATCGAGCAGAATAAATTCCTGGATTTCCTTCTAAAACATCTACACAAATGCCACTATCATCACTTAAAGCGATAAAATCTTTTTTTTGTTTTTCATCTAAAGCATTAAAAACCGCTCTTGCTTTAATCAAGGCGTTTTCTTTAAAAGTTTTTCCATTTTCTTCAATCTCAAAAGGCATTAAAACTTCATCAAAAGCATAAATTTCAAAATCTTTTAAAATTTCTTTAAGTTCTAAAACTTTATGCTTATTGCTCGTAGCTAGGATAATCTTCATAACAAAAGCTCCAAAATAATATCAAAAACAAAAATATGATTTTATAAAATTTATCCTTGTGCGTAGCTTTTAAATATCAAATGATAAAACGATGTTAATCAACGCTTAATACATTTCATAGTAAAATTATCCTAATTTAAATTTCAAATTTAATAGGAAATTGATAATGCTAAATAATGTCTTACCCTTATCTTTCATAGTTGGAACAAGATTTTTTGGGCTGTTTATAGTTTTGCCAGTTCTAAGTCTTTATGCTTTAAAACTTGAAGGTGCTAATGAATTTTTAGTGGGACTTTTAGTTGGTGTTTACGCCTTAACCCAAATGATTTTACAAATGCCTTTTGGAATTTTAAGTGATAAAATTGGTCGTAAAAAAACCATGTTCATTGGACTGATTATTTTTATAATAGGCTCTTTAATCTGTTCTTTTGCGGAAAATATCTACATCATGCTTTTAGGAAGAATGCTCCAAGGTGCAGGAGCTATTGGAGCAGTAGCTACAGCAATGATAAGTGATTTTATCACAGAAGAAAATCGTGGTAAAGCCATGGCGGTAATGGGTTCTTTTATAGGACTTAGTTTTGCAGCTTCTATGGTGATCTCTCCTTTAATGAGTGCAAAATGGGGTTTATCTAGCCTTTTTGATCTTAGTGCAGCTTTGTCTCTTTTATGTATAATTTTACTTTATACCGTTATACCTAAAGAAAATAAAATCACTCATGAAAATGAAAAAACTCCTTTTTTCCATCTTATTAAACAAAAAAATTTAGCCCTTATGAATCTTACTAATTTCATGCAAAAAATGCTTATGAGTATAGCATTTTTAAGTATTCCTATTATTCTAGTAAAACATTTAGGCTTTGCTTCTGATAAACTTTGGATTGTTTATAGCGCTTCTATGGTAGCAGGTTTTATCGCTATGGGCTTTGCTGGAAGTTTAGGTGAAAAAAGAGGTTTAGCTAAACAAATTTTACTCTTAGGAATTGTTTTTTTCATACTTTCTTATCTTTTTTTTGCTTTTAGTAATTCTATGGATTTTTTTATCATAGCAGTTGTGATTTTTTTTATAGGTTTTAATTTACACGAACCTATTATGCAAAGTTGTGCATCAAAATTTTGTAAAGTTCATGAAAAAGGTGCGGCATTAGGGTTGTTTAATGCTTTTGGATATGGTGGAAGTTTTATAGGTGGTATTATCGGAGGGATATTTTTACATCTAGATGCCTTAAATCTTTTGGCTATTATTTTAGTAATTTTAGCCCTAATTTGGCTTGTGGCATTATTTTTCTTAAAAAATCCAGCTGATTTTAAAAACCTTTATCTACCTTTAGACACACCTTTAAATTTTAGTAGTTTTAGTGAAAATTTAGGGGTTGTAGATATTTATAAAAACTCTAAAAATCTTGTTGTTAAATTTGATAGCAAACTTACAAATAAAAAAGAATTAGAAGAAAAATTATGAAAAAAATATTATTTTTATTCTGTTCTTTTTTTCTAGCTTTTGCAAAACCAAGTCTAGAGATACCCAAGCTCTCAAAACAAGCAAAACAAAACTTTATTTTAGAAAATGTCAAATTTAATTATAATGACACAATATATAAAATTTTTATAGCTAAAAACAAGAATGAAAACTCAAATTATAAATATAAAATCATTTATTTACTCGATGGAAATGCTTTTTTTCCTCTTTTTTTAAATCTTTTCAACACTCCTGTCAAAGAAAATCTTTTAATTATTGGAATAGGTTATGATAATAATTTAGCTTTTGACACACAAAAACGCACTAAAGATTATACGCCTGCAACAAATTTAAATAAACAAGGTGGAGGTAGTAAAGAATTTAGAAATTTTTTAATAACCCAACTCATCCCTTATATCAACAAAATGTATCCTATTGATTTTAGCCATCGAATTCTCTTTGGACATTCTTTTGGAGGACTTTTTGCCATTGATACACTTCTTTATGATAGTAAGATTTTTAGTCATTATTTTATTATTTCTCCTTCTTTATGGTGGGATAATAGTGAGTTTTTACCTAACATCATAAAATTACAAACTTGCCCTAAAATTTACATCGGATTAGGTTCATTGGAAACAAATTCAAGTATTATCAAAGGTGTAGCTAAGCTCAATGCTCAAAAACTTAGCGAAAAAATATCCAAAGAAACTAATTGTAAAACTCATTTTAAACTTTTTAAAAATGAAACTCATGGAAGTATCATATCTAAAGCTATGCTGTGGATGAAAAAGCTTCTTGATCTTAATTAATCATTGCTTTTATCATCACTTTTGCCTTGCAATCTGCACAACAATAAAGTGTTTTGATTTTATTCTCATCATTACCAAATTTAGGTTTCATTAAATTGGCTATTTTTTCTACAGCTTTTTTGGTGGCAAATTCTTTACCGCATTCTATACAGGCAAAAAGCTCATCTTTTGCCATGGTTTGATATTCAAAATAAGAAGCTCTAAACTCCATTCCACTACGAAATAATTTTAAAGTATCTTTTTCGGCACAACTTAACTCACAATACCCACAAGTCGTACAAAGAGAAGCATTAAATTTCAAAGCATTTTCTTGTTTATCAGCGATTAAAGCTCCTACATTACAGGCACCCACACAAGAAAGACAAAGTGTACAGGTGTTAGGATTGATTTCTACCTTGCCATAACGCAACCATTCGCCACTTTCTATACTGCCAAAATCTTCATTTTTTATCATTTCTTGCATTCTTTTGGCAAAATTTTCTCTTGTAGTTAAGGTGTTGTTATGAAAATCATATTTTAAATCTTGTATGAATTCTTGCTCTTTTAAAACATTTTGCAATTCTTTTTCATTTTTAGCAACAAAAATAGCTTTTTTTTGAAATTTTCTTTCAAAAAAAGTATTTAAAAGTACAATAGCCTCATTGCTACCACGAGATACAAAGTCCGTATAAAAAACCAAATTTGCTCCACTATTTTGCAAAAGTGTTAAAAAATGCATGGAAGAAAGCCACTTTTCACCCTCTATCATAAAGGGTAAAACATCTTTTGGTAAAGCAAGATTTAAATTTTCTAAAGACATTTTTTTAGGAATGATTAAAATTTTTTTATCTTTATAAAACTCACAAAGGGTAAAAAAACTTTCTCTTGGCATGGGAGCATAATCAAGTGATCCACTAGGACATACACTAATACACCCTCCACAACCCAAACAATCCACTTGAGAAAATTCTAAATGCTTTTTTTCATCATCTTTTAAAATCGCCACAGTAGGACAAATTTCAGCACATTTTGCACAATGCTCACTGCGTCTTTCGTGGTATTGACACACGCTAGCATTATAGCTAATATAAGTTTTATAATGATATTTTGGACTTTTGCTTTGCAAAAACTCTAACAATACTTCAAGATTTTCAAAATTTAAAAGATTATAACATCCACTTTGTCTTGTAAAATCTTTACGCACAACGCTTAAATCCTTAGCTTTAAAAAGCAAAAAATCAAAATCTATTTCCACTTCTTCGCCTTGATTTTTAACCACAGCACAAAGTTCCCCTACACTTCCAAAAACAGCTAAAATTTCTGCACTACTTAAAGCAATAACCTTAAATCCATGTTCTTTTAAAAACTCTACGGTTTGAGTATCGCTATCTACTAAAATCAAACGATTTTTCACTTCTTTGCTTTGTTCCAAATCAAGCCCTAAATCATAAACGCTAGCTCTTGCTTCATAAAGCGTTAAAACATTTTTACTTTGCTCTAAAATTTCATCTTGAGAATTTTTAAGATAAAAATTAATCTCAGGGGCATAAATTTGTGCTTTTTGATTTTTATCATTGCAAACTAATGCTTCTTTATCATTTGCCTGATCTAAAATTTCAATAGCATCAGGCAAAGGGATTAAAACATCATTTTTTATATAAACAAAATCTTGCATTATCTTCCTTAATCTCTTTAAAACATCATTTTATAAATTCTATGTTAAAATAACCAAATATTTTCTTAAGGCTTAAGATGAACAAATTTAGAACTTTTCCACAAATTAACACTCTTATTGAAGATGAGAACTTAAAATCCTATCCTTTTTATATCAAAGCATTTTTTTGTAAAAAAGTTGTCGCAAAACTAAAAGAAAATTTTTCCCAAGATGAAATTTCTAAAAATAAACTACTTTTAGAAATCAAAAAAGAAATCAAAACTTTTTACCGTAAAGACTTACAAAGTGTGATTAATGCAAGCGGAGTCGTTATACACACAAACCTTGGCAGAAGTGTAATCCATGAAGAACTTTATGAAGCGTGTAAAGATATCATTTGTAATTATTCTAATGTAGAGTTTGATTTAGAAAATGGAAAAAGAGGCTCTCGCTATGCTTTGGTGCTAGAAAAACTTAAAATGCTTTTTGAATGCGAAGATGCTTTAGTGGTCAATAACAACGCTGCGGCAGTTTTTTTAGTACTTAATTCTCTTTGTTACAATAAAGAAATCATAAGCTCAAGAGGAGAACTTGTAGAAATTGGTGGCAGTTTTCGCGTGCCTGAAGTAATAAAAGCTGCAGGTGTAAAGCTTTGCGAAGTTGGAACTAGCAACAAAACACACTTAAAAGACTATGAACAAGCTATCAGTGAAAATACCGCTCTAATTTTAAAAACCCACAAGTCTAATTTCGCTCTTATGGGTTTTCACAGTGAAGTAAATATAAAAGATCTACATGAACTAGCAAAAGAAAAAGGGCTTTTGAGTTATTATGATCTAGGTTCTGGCTGGTGTGAAAATTTAAACGAAAAACTGATTAAAAATGAACCTAAAATCAAAAAACTCGTGCAAGAATGTGATATTTTAAGTTTTAGCGGAGATAAACTTTTTGGTAGTGTGCAAGCAGGCATTATACTTGGAAAAAAAGAACTCATAGAAAAGCTTAAACAAAATCAACTTTTAAGAATGCTAAGAGTGGATAAATTAACTCTATCTTTTTTAAACGAAAGCTTAAAAGCTTATTTGCAAAAAGATTATGAAAAAATTATTACCTTAAAACTTTTAAATGATGACTTATCCTTTATAGAAAAAAAAGCTTTAAGAGTGCAAAAAGAATTAATTTTTCAAACCCAGCTTAAAAAAAGCAAAAGTTTAGTAGGAGGAGGTTCTATGCCTGATAAAAGTTTAGATACTTATATACTGACTTTTCAAGGAGATGCTTTAAAACTACAAACTCGATTTAGAAAAGAAAATATCATAGGACGCATTGAAAATGATGAATTTGTTCTTGATTTTAGAACTATACGAGAAAATGAACTTCAAAAACTTATTCTTATAATCAATCAAATGGAAAACTTATGAAATCTGTTATTATAGGAACCGCAGGACATATTGATCATGGAAAAACTTCACTCATTAAAGCTTTAAATGGTTTTGAAGGCGATAGTTTAAAAGAAGAACAAGAAAGACAAATCACCATTAATTTAAGTTTTTCAAATCTTAAATTAAAAGATAAAAACATTTCTTTTATCGATGTTCCAGGACATAAAGATTTGGTTAAAACTATGGTAAGTGGAGCTTTTGGCTTTAGTGTTTGTTTATTTGTCGTAGATATTAACGAAGGTTTAAAAGAACAAAGTTTAGAACATTTAGAAATTTTAAAAATTCTTGATATTAAAAATATCATTTTAGTGCTTAGCAAATGTGATCTTTGTGAAAATATAGAGCAAAAAAGTGTAGAAATTTTAGAAGAGTTAAAAAATTTAGATTATCCCATTTTAAAAGTATTTCACACCAGTATAAAAAATAATCAAGGCATAGAAGAATTAAAAAATTATCTTTATACCATAGAAAACAAAGAAAACGATGAAGAACTGATTTTTCATTATTATATCGATAGAGTTTTTTCTCTAAAAGGCATAGGAACTGTCGTTACAGGCAGTCTTAATGAAGGAAGCATCACTTTAAATGAAAAAATCATCTGTTTAGACACTCAAAAAGAACTCATTGTTAAAAATATACAAAACCACGATACTAATTTAGAGCAAATCAAAGCTTGTAACCGTGTGGCTTTAAGTTTAAATTGTGATTATAAAGAGTTGAAAAAAGGTTATTTGCTAAGTAAAAAAGGTTATTTTAAAGCCTTTAAAGAATGCGATGCTTTAGTTAAAGCAAAAAATTTACAAAATAGCAAAATGATTTTTTGCGTGGGTTCAAGACAAATAGAATGCAAAATAAATATATTAAAAAAACTAGAAAATGATGAATTTTTTGTGCATTTTAGTTTTGATAAAAATGTATTTTTAAGTTTTGATGAGGCTTTTATTTTATTACAAAACAATCGCGTTATAGGCGGTGGTAAGGTTTTAAATCCTTTAAGCGAACCTTTAAAAAAAGAACAAAAAAATAAATTTTTAATGTTTTTGAAAAATAAAGATTTTAAAGCAGCTTTTTCTTTCTTAAAAGACGCACATAAATACGGCTTTGGTTTGCTTTCAAGCTATCAAAGATTTAAACTCTCTCATCAAAAAGCATTGAAATTAGCAAAAGAATTAAATCAAGTATTTGTCGATGAAAAAAATCTTAATGTATATCATTTACAAAGTCTAGAAGAAATTAAAAATTTCATCAAATTTATACTTGAAAAAAATCCTTATGCCATGCTTTCAGCACATTCTTTAGCTTTAAGGATTACTTGGGCAAGTGAAAATTTTTGCGAACTCGGACTTAAAGAAATGTCAAATTTATTGGATTTTCAAAATGGAATTTATTTTAAAAAAGGCATAGATTTTGAAAAACTTCAAGAAAAAAATAATAATCAATTATATGAAATTTTAAAAAAACAAGGTATTAAACCCGAAGCTCCTTATAATCTTTATGATTTTTTAGAACTTGATAGAAAAAGCGGAGATAATATACTCAAAAAACTTACCCAAAAAGGCTTAGTTGTAAGACTTTCACACAATCTTTTTATAGAAAAACAAGCTCTTGAAAAACTTATGCAAGAATGTTTAAATTTATTAAAAAATCAAAGTCTTGATGTGCAAAGTATGAAAGAATATTTCAATCTTTCAAGAAAATATGCTATTGCTTATTTAGAATACTTAGACAAATTTCCTCAAGTAAGTAAAGAAGCTGAAAAAAGATTTTTAACAAACATTTAGAAAATCATTATAGAATTAAACATAATTTATTTAAAGGATTTATAAACTATGAAAAAATTAAGTTTAATTCTTGCCTGTTCAGCATCTTTGTTTGCTGCAAGTAATTCAGAAATTAGTGATTTTTATTCAAAAAGCATTAAAGCACAATTTCCAAATGCTACCGTTAGTGTATCAAATCGTCAAAAGGTTGGTAATACGGGTTTTGAAAGTGTTATTGTAAGCGTTGAATTAAATGGACAAAAACAAGAAAACATTCTTTTTACAAAAGATAGTCTTATTACCCCTGATCTTATCGACTTGAAAACGGGAATTTCTTATGCTCAAGAATATGAAATGAAAAAATTTCAAGAAGCAAGAGAAAATTTTACAAAAAATGCTAAAGCTGTAGCACAAAAAGAAACCATGGTAATAGCTTTGGGAGATAAAAATAAACCTGCAATTTATGTTTTTTCGGATCCTGAATGCCCTTATTGTAGAGAACATTTAGCTCAAATTGATGATGAACTTAAAAACTATCAAGTTAATTATATTTTAACTCCAGTACATGGAAAATCTGCTTTTGAAAAATCCGCTCTAATCTACAAAGAAGCAAAAAAAGCAAAAAATGATAAAGAAAAAATCGCAATTTTAAACAAATACTACGATGCAAATATCAAAAATTATCCAAAAGTAAGTGATGCAGAATTAAAAGAAGTTTTTTCCTTATATGAAAAATATCGCTCATTAGGTCTTAGCGCTACTCCAACTATTATTAAATAAACCTAATGTCTAAATTTGCTTTAATTTTAAGCTTTTTTATAGCACTCTTTATGAGTGCTTGCACCAATGCAACTTTCATACAAAGCTTTATTCAAACAAGCAATGAAGGCATTTTTATCAGATCACAAAAACAACAAAGTTTTAAAATTTCCTTTCAAAATCCTAGCCAACTTCAAACTACTTTGGATAGAGATTTGGCTTTAAAACTTAAAAATTTAGGCTTAAAAGAAGTAAAAGAGAATGCAGATTATGAAATTTTAATCAATCTTGTAGATATGAAAAAGCATTCTTATGCTCAAAAAATTACAACTTCAGCAAGATTTTTTTATGATTTTGATCCTTTGGAAAGCGATGGAGAATGGATGGTGGAAAACTACTATACTATGCAGGTTAATTTACAAATCAACTCTAAAAATCACAATTCTCAAAAAACAAGTCTTCTTGCAAGAACGGCTTATCTTGGAAATAAAGAACGCTGTCAATTATCTTTAGAAAATAAAATTATAAATCAAATAGTGAGTTTTTTTTATTTTTAAGAAAAGACAATCAAGAGTATAAAGACTCTTGATTTTAAGAATTATTAAGCAAAATAAGGTTTAATTTGTTCTACCCAAGCATCAATTCTTGATTCAGTTTGATCTTCTTGATTATCATTGTCAAGAGCAAGTCCAACAAATTTACCATCTACAACCGCATCGCTTGCTTCAAATGTATAACCATCAGTTGAAACTTCTCCTACCAAATTTGCACCTGCATCTTTTAAATTTTGAGCTAATTTACCCATGCCACCACAAAAAGTGTCAGAATAACTTTCACTATCACCCATACCAAATACAGCTACAGTTTTTCCACCAAGACTAAGTCCTGAAAAATCAAAACCATCCCAATCATCTTGTAAATCACCACTTCCCCAAGTTGAAGTTCCACAAATTAATTTATCGTAAGAATTTATTTTAGATGCATCAATATCTGAGATATTAAAAACATCACTAATTCCAAGTTTTGAAGCAATTGTATTAGCCGCTCCTTCTGTATTTCCCATAGCACTACCATAGATTACTGCTACTGACATTATTTTCTCCTTATAATTTGATTTGATATTTTATACGGAACTAATTTTAACATAGTTTTGTTTAAATCACACAAAAAATGTTTTATTTCAATAAAATGTGTGAAATTTTTGTTACGCGGACAAACAATATAAAATTTTTCAAAATTATTTTCTTTTATTAAATCCAATAATCCATGAATTTCATTTTCAATTTTTAAATTATGTATATTAATCTCTTTGCAAAGTGGTAAAATTGCAAATTTCTTATCTATTATAATAAGATCACCATCTTGATCTATATTTTTTCCATTATTTTGAAAAGAAACCTTATCATAAACATAAGAGCTAAATAAAATTTGCACATCAAAACAAATGCCATAAAGATAAATTCTTAAAAGTCTTAAAAGATCGATATTCTTAGATATTTTAGTATTAAAAATTAAGCTTTTTCTTTTTTGAAAGTAGAAAGCGTATGTATTAAGCTTGATATTTATATTTTGAATCTTACCAAATGAAACATGCATTATATCATGTAAAAAATTTCCAAATATCATTTTTAAACTCTTGGTATTTTTTGCATATAAAAGAGGAATTTTTAGAGCGCTATCAACGCTCGCATTATATTGAGTTAAAAAAGTCAACATAAGCTCTTGATTGTTTAAATAGCGATAAATTTGCGGTATAAATTCTCGCTTATCATCAAATCCAAATAACATCTTTAACCTTTATAGCAAGAAATTTCTTTATTAAGATTAAAAATTTTACAATATTCACAATACACACAACTTACACTTCTTTTTGCACAAACTAATGGAATTTTACGCTTTTTAGCTTCACTTTTGATTTTTTTCATAGTATTATGATTTAAAAAGCTTGTTAACATTACTATACATTCTGTATCACAAGGAATCGGCTTGCGATTAACTCTATTTTCATTACGCGCATCCCAGTGTTCTATTTTTTTAGCGCCTAAATCATGTAAAACAGCTCTAATAGGAGTGATTTCATCTGCACCAATAACCAAAACTGACATAAATTCTCCTTTGTGATTTTTAAAATATATTTTGATAATTATTATTATAATATAAAAAAACTAAATTTATTTTGAAATTTATTATTAATAAAATGCAATTATTCAGTTAATTTTAATTTTTAATAGATATAATTTACTAATTAATAAATTTTATTATTTAGGAGAAAACAATGAAAAAATTGACTAACGATTTTGGAAACATTATAGCCGATAACCAAAATTCATTAAGCGCAGGCGCAAAAGGACCTTTACTTATGCAAGATTATCTTTTACTTGAAAAACTTGCTCATCAAAATAGAGAAAGAATTCCAGAAAGAACCGTTCATGCTAAGGGAAGTGGAGCTTATGGCGAAATAAAAATTACGGCAGACTTAAGTGCTTATACCAAAGCTAAAATTTTTCAAAAAGGCGAAGTTACTCCATTATTTTTACGCTTTTCAACAGTAGCAGGTGAAGCAGGTGCAGCAGATGCTGAACGCGATGTGAGAGGTTTTGCTATTAAATTTTACACCAAAGAAGGAAACTGGGACTTGGTAGGAAATAACACTCCGACATTCTTCATCCGTGATGCTTATAAATTCCCTGATTTCATCCATACTCAAAAAAGAGATCCAAGAACACATTTAAGAAGCAATAATGCTGCTTGGGATTTTTGGAGTTTATGTCCTGAAAGCTTACATCAAGTAACCATTCTTATGAGTGATAGAGGAATTCCTGCAAGTTATCGTCATATGCATGGATTTGGAAGCCATACTTATAGTTTTATTAATGATAAAAATGAAAGATTTTGGGTGAAATTCCATTTTAAAACACAACAAGGGATTAAAAATCTTACCAACCAAGAAGCTGCCGAGCTTATAGCAAAGGATAGGGAAAGTCATCAAAGAGATCTCTATAATGCTATAGAAAATAAAGATTTTCCAAAATGGAAAGTTCAAGTTCAAATTCTTGCTGAAAAAGATATAGAAAAGCTTGGATTTAATCCTTTTGATTTAACAAAAATTTGGCCTCATAGTCTTGTACCTTTGATGGATATAGGCGAAATGATTCTAAACAAAAATCCTCAAAATTATTTTAATGAAGTTGAACAAGCTGCCTTTAGTCCAAGCAATATCGTTCCTGGAATTGGCTTTAGCCCTGATAAAATGTTGCAAGCTAGAATTTTTTCATATCCTGATGCACAAAGATATAGAATAGGAACTAATTATCATCTTTTACCAGTAAATCGTGCAAAAAGCGAAGTGAATACTTACAATGTCGCTGGTGCTATGAATTTTGATAATTATAAAAATGATGCTGCTTATTATGAACCAAACAGCTATGATAACAGCCCAAAAGAAGATAAAAGCTATCTTGAACCTGATTTAGTCTTAGAAGGCGTGGCACAAAGATATGCTCCACTAGATAATGACTTTTATACTCAACCAAGAGCTTTATTTAATCTTATGAATGATGATCAAAAAACTCAACTTTTTCATAATATTGCTGCTTCTATGGAAGGAGTTGATGAAAAAATTATCACTAGAGCTTTAGAACATTTTGAAAAAATTACACCTGATTATGCAAAAGGAATTAAGAAAGCTTTAGAAAAATAATTTTTACTTGCCACTTTTGGTGGCAAACTAAAGATTATAATAATTAAGGAAAAACAATGACAACTCTTAGTTTAGAAGAAGAAAAAAGATTTGAAGAGCTTTGCAAAATGGCTTTTAATTTTGCAAGAAATAATGAATGTGAAAATCTTAAAATCATGATAGAAGCGGGTTTAAATGTAAATTTAAAAACTCATAAAGGCGATAGCTTACTTATGCTTGCAGCTTATAATAATTCTTATGAAAGCGCTAAAATGCTTTTAGAAAAAGGTGCAAAAGTAGATGAAAAAAATGATCGTGGACAAACCCCATTAGCAGGAGTTTGTTTTAAAGGATACTTACCTATGTGTGAACTTTTAGTTAAGTATGGAGCAAATATTGATGAAAATAATGGTTTAGGAATGACACCTTATACTTTTGCTATTATGTTTGGACGCAAAGATGTGGCAGAATTTTTACTCAAAAAATCTAAAAATAATTTTTTAAAGAAAATGAGCCTAAAAATACTAAAATTTATCAAAAAATTTTAGTTATTTTTTAAATTTCTTCAGATACCTATAAACACTAGGTTCTGAAATTTTTAAAAATTTTGCTACGATAGGAACCGCTCCTTTTATATTAAAAATACCTTTTTCATATAGCTTTTCAGCAATTTCTTCTTTTTGAGTAATACTTAATTGATAATCAGAATTTAAATAACTAGAATCTACACTTTGAACTAAAATATCCTCTATCGAGTGACTTAATGTTTCTATGCTTGAATCATTTTGAGAAAAACTAATATTTCCTAAAATATCACCCATATCTCCAATTTTTTCTAAATCAATCATCTTGCATATTAAATCTCTCATAATGCTAGTATCATGATTGATACACAAAATACCTACTAATTTATCATGATTTTTAATAAAAAAAGTAGATCCTCTAATTAATTTTGATTTTCCAACAAGAGCCTTATAATCACATAAAAAATCTTTTTCTAAATATTTTTTATTTTGCATAAGCTCACTTGCAAAAGCAGTCAAGGGGGAATCTAAACTTCTCCCACTAATGTGATTATTAGCAATTGCCGCAATATAAGCTCCATCTTCAGTAATTACATGAAATACTATCTCATATTGCTCACCTAGAACTTCTCCTAAAAAATATGTCAACTTTATAAATTGTTGTTTTTGTCCCTCATCCATAAAACCGCCTTCAATAAAAATTAATATAATATTAAATTCTACTCTTTGTACTTTAAAACATTTCTTAAAAAATAAAATTTTATTATTATAATAATAAACTATTGACAAGTTATTATTGTAGTGATAAAATTCACTCTGCTTAATCTATATTTAACAAAGGAGAATTCATGTCAAACTATCCAAAAGCTATTGGTCCATACTCAGCTTACAGAGAAGCAAATGGACTTTTATTTATATCAGGACAACTTCCTATCAACCCTGCTTCAGGAGAAATAGAAAGCTCTGATATCAAAGAACAAACCAAACAATCTTTGAAAAATATCGGTGCTATTTTAGAAGAAAATGGTATCAGTTATGATAAAGTGATTAAAACCACTTGCTTTTTAGCTGATATTAATGATTTTATAGCATTTAATGAAATTTATGCTGAATTTTTTAAAGATCCTTATCCAGCAAGAAGTGCTTTTGCGGTAAAAGATCTGCCAAAAAAAGCTAAAGTAGAGATAGAGATTATCGCTCAAAAAGGCTAAAATATGCTAGGTATTGTTTTATCTCTATTTAGCATTTTTTTACTTGTTTTTATGCTTTATAAAAAAATCAATGCTCACATGGCATTGTTTTTAAGTGGTTTACTTTTACTTTCCTTAGCTGCTATTTTTGGACTTTCTCCACACATTGTCGCTAAAGGTTCTTTAAATTTAGGTTTTTTTGATATTTTTCAAGTTTTTAATCAAACCATGTCAAGTACATTAGCAGGGCTTGGACTTACACTTATGACTATAGCAGGTTTTTCCGCTTATATGGATCATGTAGGGGCTTCTTATGCACTTTTTAAAGTTTTTGAAAAACCTTTAAAAGCTGTAAAATCTCCTTATGTTTTACTCATAGTTGCTTATTTTATCGTGCAATTTTTAGTTCTTTTTATCCCTTCTCACGCAGGCTTGGCACTTTTACTTATGGTTACTATGTATCCTATACTTGTACGCTCTGGTGTTTCAAAGCTTTCTGCCTTAAGCGTGATTGCTATTTGTCAATATATCGATCATGGACCTGGGAGTGGAAATGTGATCATGGCGTCAAAAGTAGCTGAAGTTGATCCTGCAATTTATTTTGTTCATTATCAACTCCCTACGACTTTACCTATCATTATAGCTGTAGGTATTGCAATATATCTTTGCAATAAATTTTTTGACAAAAAAGATAATTTTGTCTTCAATGCACAAGAAATTGAAAAAGAACTAAATGAAAATGAAGGTAAAGAAAAAGAACTTAAAAAACCTCCTAGAATTTATGCGATTTTACCTATAATTCCTTTGGTTTTAATCCTAGGATTTAGTTCCGTGCTTGATAGCATCTTGGTTTTAATGGGAATAAGTAGCGCTGAAGAAGTTAAAGCAGCTGCTAGTACTGCCATTAAAATGAATGTTCCAGTAGCAATGGTGATTTCAACTTTTGTGGCTATTATTTTTGAAATGATACGCTATAAAAGCATAGTAGAAACTCTTAATTCTATTATGATTTTCTTTAAAGGAATGGGACATTTATTTGTTATCACAGTTTCACTTATCGTTTGTGGTCAAGTATTTGCAAGTGGTCTTTTATCTGTAGGTTTTGTAGATACTTTAATAGAATTTTGCAAAAATGCAGGATTTGGAGTTTTGGCTATTATTATCGCCGTTTCAATCTTACTTGCAGTTTGTGCTTTCTTAATGGGTTCAGGAAATGCAGCATTTTTTAGCTTTGCTCCACTTATCCCAAATATAGCAAAACACTTTGGAGTTGAAACTATCACCATGATAGCACCAATTCAAATTATGACGGGCTTTGGAAGATGTGTTAGTCCTATTGCACCAGCGATTTTAGCTATCTCAGCCATTGCAAAAGTAAGTCCTTTTGCCGTGGTTAAAAGAACAGCTATTCCTATGCTTGTAGCGGCTATTGTAAATGTTATTATGACTTATATTTATCTTTAAAAAGGAGAAAAAATGAACTCAAAAACTAAACTTATTCATTGTGGCAGAGGTGATCAAGGCGCTGAAGTAAGATCAGTTAATCCTACACTTATGCGTGCATCAACCATACTTTTTAAAGATCACGCAACTTGGCAAAAATACAGAGAATTAAGAAAAACAGATCGTGTTTTAAGTTATGGAGCTAGAGGAACAACAACCAATTTTGAACTTGAAAAACTTATTTGCACTCTAGAGGGTGGCTATAGAGCACAACTTTTCCCAACAGGACTTGCAGCATTAGCTATGGTGCTTTTAAACTATGCAAGCAAAGATGCACATTTTTTAATTACTGATGCAATTTATGGGCCTGTAAGAACGATTTGCGAATTATTTTTAGAAAAAATGGGTGTTGAAATTGATTTTTTAAAAGCTGATGCAAGTGATGTAGAAGAAAAAATCAAACCTAATACCAAGCTTATCTTATGTGAAAGTCCAGGTTCTATACTTTATGAAATCATAGATTTACCAAAACTTTGCAAAATTGCCCATGCGCATAATATCCCTGTAGCCATTGATAATACTTATTCTAGTGGATATTTTCTAAATCCTTTAGAACTTGGGGTGGATATTTCAGTTATCGCCGCTACAAAATATCTTAGCGGACACTCTGATGTAACCATGGGTATAGTAGTAATCAACGAAAAAGAATGGAAAAATTTTGACAAACTTCCAGAAGCTTTAGGCTTTACAACAAGCCCTGATGATGCTTACTTAGTACTTCGTGGTATGAGAACACTAGATGTGAGAATGAAAGCTCATGAAAAAAGTGCTGATGAAATTGTAGAGTTTTTACAAAGCAGAAAAGAAATTAAAACAATTTTCTATCCAAAACTCAAATCCCACCCAAATCATAAAATTTTCATGCGTGATCATAAAGGTGCAAATGGTATGATTACCATAGAATTTGCAGAAGGTTATAACAAAGATGATGCTATTAAATTTGTAGATAAACTAGAATACTTTTCAATTGGTGCTAGCTGGGGTGGATATGAAAGCTTGGCCACCGTAACTACTCCACCTAGAACTGCAACAAATTGGAATGCAAGAGGGCCATTTGTAAGATTTCATATAGGTCTTGAAGATACTAAAGATTTAATTGCTGATTTAACACAAGCTTTTGATAGTATTAAAAAATAAGGAGATAAGATGACAGGAATTAGCGTATTTGATCATAGATTACTAGCAGACTCATGGAGCACGCAGGAAATGCGTGCTATTTTTTGCGAACAAAACCGCATACAAAAATGGCTCGATGTTGAAGCAGCTTTAGCAAAAGCACAAGCAAAACTTAAAATTATCCCTAAAAAAGCAGCTGATGAGATCGCAAAAAAAGCTCATTATAAATTTATGGATATGGATTTTATCTTTGCTGAATTTAAAAAGACCAAACACCCTTTAGTTCCTACTGTAAGAGGATTAGAAAAAGCTTGCGATAATAATTTAGGCGAATATGTACATTTTGGAGTAACCACTCAAGATATCATCGATACAGGACTGGTTTTACAATTTAAAGAAGCAATGACTCTTATAAAAAGCGAATTAAAAGCTATCGCAAAAGCCTTAGCAAAACTAGCTAAAACCCATAAAAACACTGCTATGATGGGAAGAACTTTAGCACTTCAGGCTTTGCCTATTACTTTTGGACATAAAGTGGCTATTTGGTTAAGCGAACTTGAGCGTCATTTTGAAAGAATACTTGAGCTTGAAAAAAGACTTTATGTAGGCAGTATAGTAGGCGCTGTAGGAACTAAAGCAAGTTTAAGTGATGAGTGCAATGAGGTAGAAAAACTCACTTTAGAAAATTTAGGACTTGATGTGCCTAATATTTCTTGGCAGAGCGCACGTGATCGCTTTATAGAACTTGGTTTTGTGTTAGGTAATATCAATGCAACCTTTAACAAAATCGCTCATGAAATTTTAATCCTTTCACATAATGAAATTGATGAAGTTGCTGAACCTTTTGGCAAAGGACAAGTAGGATCAAGCACTATGCCACACAAAAGAAATCCTGCAGTAAGCGAAAATGCGGTTACAGTAAGCAATGCCTTTAAAGCAAATTTAGCCATTTTAAGCGATATTGAAAGACATGAACATGAAAGAGATGGTCAAGTTTGGAAAATGGAATGGAAGCTTTTACCTGAAATGTTTTTAATGCTTTCTGTGGTTTTAGCAAATATGAAATTCGCTCTTAGCGATTTAGAAGTAAAAAAAGATAAAATGCTTAAAAATTTAAATACTCTTAATGGTTTTGTTTTAGCAGAGCGTGTTATGTTTGCATTAAGCGATCATTATGGAAAACAACATGCCCATGAAATTGTTTATGAAAATGCTATGCTAGGTATCGAAAAACAAAAAACCTTTAAAGAAGTTTTACTTGCAGATAAAAGAGTATCTAAGGTATTGAAAGAAAAAGAAATCGATGCTTTACTTGATGCAACAACCTATGTAGGATATGCACCAAAACTTGTAGATGAATTTTTGGCAAAAATCAAAAATAGCGCTATCTTAAAATAGGAAAAATCATGTTCTATAGTGAAATTTTAGCGGATTTTATTTTCAATCTTAAATATGAAAATATCCCTAATACAGTTGTTCAAAGAGCTAAAGAGCTTATGCTTGATAGCCTTGGAACAGCTATAGCAGCAAGCAAAGAAGAATGTGTTTTAAATGCTTTTAAAACTTTTGAAAATTTAAGCACAGAAAAAAATACTCCTATTTGGGTAAATGATCAAAAATTAGATCCTATATACGCAGCCATGCTAGATGGCATTGCTTCTCATGCGTTAGATTTTGACGATACGCATACAGAAGCGATTTTGCATGCAAGTGCGATTTTAACTCCGCTTTGTTTAAGTTATGGTTTTCATGTCAGCAAAGATGCAAAAAAAATCATCAAAGCTTTTATAATAGGCTGGGAAATTGCAGCTAGAGTAGGCATTGCAAGCAAAGGTACTTTTCATAAGCGTGGTTTTCATACTACTGCTATTGCAGGAATTTTTGGAAGTGTGAGTGCAAGTGCAATCTTGCTAGATCTTAACAAAGAACAAATCATCAATGCTTTAGGACTTGCAGGAAGTTTTGCAAGTGGGATTAATGAGTTTTTATCCAATGGATCTAATTCAAAAGTTTTACATATTGCCAATGCTATTAAAAACGGCATTATGGTAGCTCATTTTGCTAAAAACAATATGAGTGGACCTTTGAGTATTTTTGAAGGTAGAGACAATATCTTTAAATGTTTTGGTATAGAAGAAGAATGCGATAAAACAGAACTTAGCAAAGCCTTAGGTGAAATTTGGCAAACCATGCAAGTTTCAATCAAGCCTTATCCAAGTTGTCATTTTGCTCATGGGCTTATTGATTGTGCTATTGCTTTAAAAAATAATGGTTTAAAAGCTGATGAAATTAAAAGTATTCATTGCTTTGTAGATGAAGTTCCTATTTCTTTTATCTGTGATCCTTTGGAAGCAAAATATACTCCAAATAGTGCTTATGAAGCTAAATTTTCCATGCCTTTTTTAATGGCTCTAGGATTCTTTGATGGTAAAATCACTCTTGAATCTTATGAAAATTTAAAGCGTAAAGAAGTACTAGAATTTGCTAAAAAAATCAGTTATGAAAAAAGAAAATCTCAAGGCTTTCCAAAATATTTTCCAGGGCATTTAGAAGCCAGTTTGCAAGATGGACGCACAATCCAAAAAGATGTTTTTATCAATAAAGGTAATTTTGATAATCCACTAAGTTTTGAAGAATTAAAAGCTAAATTTTTAGCCAATGCACAAATTTACCTTGATAATGCTAAAGCTAACAAAATTCTAGATCAAATCATCAATCTAGAAAATTTAAACCACTTTTCTTTTTAAATATTTATCCTTCTTTTTACAAGAAGGATAATTTCATTACACTTTTTTATTATAATATTTATTATTAATTTAGGAATTACAATGACTTTAAACGAGTTAAAAGATGGACAAAAGGCTATTATTGTCAATTTAAACGCTCACAAAGAACTCAAAAATAGACTTTTAAGCTTTGGATTTATTAAAAATAAAAACTTGAAAAAAATTCACTCCTCTTTAAAAAATGCCACCATAATGGTAGAACTTGATACAAGTTGTGTTATCCTAAGATCTGATGAAGCTAAAACCATAGAAGTGAATCTTATATGAAAAAAATCAAGATAGCCCTTGTAGGTCAGCCTAATGTAGGCAAAAGTCTTCTTATTAATGCGCTTTGCAAAGCCAATATGAAAGTAGGAAATTTTAGCGGAGTTACTATAGAAAAAGCAAGTGCAAAAACTTTTTACAAAAACTATGAATTTGAAGTCATTGATTTGCCAGGAACTTATTCTTTGGATGGATATAGCGAAGAAGAAAAAATCACACGTCATTTTTTAAATCAAAATGACTATGATGTTATTGTTAATGTTTTAGATGCCACCAATTTAGAACGTAATCTTATCCTTAGTGCAGAACTTTTAAGCCTTAATAAAAAAATGCTTTTAGCTTTAAATATGTGCGATGAAGCCAAAAAAGAAGGTATAGAGCTTGACACTTTTGTTTTAAGCCAAGAATTTCAAAGTCAAGTTGTTGAAATTTCAGCAAAAACAAAAGAAAATTTAGAACTTTTGCTGCAAAAAATTATTATTTTATTTGAAAGTAAATTTATTCCAAGATCTCAATTTTACACTCCGCTTTGCGAAAAAAGTCCAGAAAAAGAAGATTTATTATATTTTATTAATGAACTTTCAAAAAAAATTATTACACACAAAAAAGAAGAAAGAAATTTAACCAAAAAAATCGATGCCTTACTTATCCATAAATTCTTTGGCTTACCTATATTTTTATTTTTAATGTGGCTTTTATTTCAACTCACCTTTAGCTTAGGACAAATTCCTATGGATTATATAGAATCAGGCTTTAATGCCTTAGGTGAATTTGTTAAAAACAATATTTCTAATACCTTTATCGCTTCAGCTTTGGCTGATGGGATTATCGCAGGTGTTGGTGCTGTGATACTTTTTTTACCTAATATAATGATTTTATTTTTAGGCATAGCTCTTTTAGAAACCACAGGCTATATGTCAAGAGTAGCTTTTTTACTTGATGGGATTTTACATAAATTTGGTTTGCATGGTAAAAGTTTTATTCCACTAATCACTGGCTTTGGTTGTTCGGTACCTGCTTTTATGGCTACACGCACTCTTAAGAACAAAAGAGATAGGCTTTTAACTCTTTTTGTGATCAATTTTATGAGTTGCGGGGCAAGACTTCCTGTATATGTGCTTTTTATCGGTGCTTTTTTTCCAAGTGAAAAAGCAGGAAATTATCTTTTTGGAATTTATATTTTAGGTGCGATTTTAGGACTTTGTGCTGCAAAATTTTTAAGAATGACAGCATTTCGTGGACTTGATGAACCTTTTGTTATGGAAATGCCAAAATATCGTATGCCAAATTGGCATTTAGTTTGGTTTATGGTTTATAATAAAGCCAAAATGTATCTTAAAAAAGCAGGAACTTTCATACTTTTGGCCTCTTTGCTCATATGGTTTGCTAGCAATTTTCCAAAAAGTGAAGAAAATTTAAATGATTTTAATGCTCAAGAAAGAGCTATAGAACAAAGTTATTTAGGACAATTTGGCAAAGGCATAGAACCTATTTTTAAACCCCTTGAGTTAGATTGGAAATTAAGCGTATCTTTAATCAGTGGTTTGGCTGCTAAAGAAGTGATGATCTCAACTATGGGCGTGCTTTATTCACTAGGAAAAGATGTAGATGAAACAAATAATGATTTAAAAGGAATTATCGCTAAAAACATACCTATACCAAGTGCAGTGGCTTTTATTTTATTTGTAATGATTTATAATCCCTGCTTTGCAGCAACTATAGTTTTTTCAAAAGAAAGTGGAAAGCTAAAATACACTCTCTTTCTCTTTCTTTTTACCTGCACAAGTGCTTATATAGTAGCTTTTATAGGGCTTCATATTGCTAAAATTTTATTAAATTAACTTGCTTTTAATGATGAAATTTTAGTAATATTATCTTCAAAAGCTTTTAAAATACTATAAGCAATACCTTCAAAATCAAGCCCACCGCAAAGATAGATTAAAGTCATACGAAAAGATTTACTCACATCAAGCTTTGGTTTTTCAGCGTTTATATTTAACTTAAAATCATAAGGACTTGCATGTTTAAAAGCGTAATTTTTTGCCACAATTAAAAAATCATTCTTATCTTTTAAAAACTCGCCTTTAACTAAAATAAAGCTTATCTCAAGATATTTCCAAAAATCTTTTGAAGGCATGGAATTTTCATCAAAATTTTGTTCTATAAAAGTATAGTTTTTCTCAAAAGATTTTTTATAATTTTCTACAAGTAAAGCACCTAATTTATTTTTAGCTATATTTTGTAAAATAAGTTTTATATTGCTTTCAAATTCAAAATCTATTTGTTCTAAAATTTTAATTTGCTCTTCTAGAAAAAATTCTTGTTTTAACTCTTCATTGCAAAGTTTAGCGTAAGAAAAAATATTTGCCATAGGTTTTTCATAACTCCCAAACTCATCCCAAAAATTTTTCTCACTACAGGCTATACAACCATGTCCTGCAGCCACTGGCCAAGAAGTTTTAGCATTAAATTTCACTTTAGGACAGTTGTTGTAAGTATAAGGTCCTTTACAACCTATCTTAAATAAACAAGCTCCATTCTTTGCAGCCTCATCGTCAAAATGTTCAGCAAAAATCCCACTTTCAAATTTCGCCTTTCTTTCACACATATCATGCAAACATTTACCATAAGCCCACACAGGACGATTTTGCTCATCAAGTTCAGGCAAAACTCCAAATAAAGCAAAAAAACTTAAAGTCGCAATGATATTTATATCACTTGGGGGACAACCTGGGATATTTACTACTTTTTGACTTAAGACTTCACTAATACCACAGGTTTTACTAGGATTTGGATAAGCAGCCTGAATACCACCATAACTTGAACAAGTACCCACTGCAAAAATAGCCTTGGCTTTAGCAGCTAATTTTTCTAAAATTTCATAGCCACTCTCTCCTTGTGCTCCTATAGTAAGAAAAAAGGTATCAATGGCTGCAACACCACCTTCAACCGCTAAAATAAAATCTTCTTCTAAAACATGCTCTAAAAGCTCTTCAGCCTTAGTGCCATTTGCTGCCATTAAAGTTTCATGATATTCTAAAGAAAAAAAATCAAAAATAAGCTCATCAAAACTTGGCAACTCAGAACGCAACAAACTCTCACTACACCCAGTACATTCACAAAGATGAAGCCATACTAACTTTGTTTTAGGTGCGATTTGAAAAAATCTTTGAGCAAGAGCTGGAATTTCATTGCCTAAAGATAAATGCCTAGCAAGAATTTTTACACTTTCTTCATTAATAACCTTATCCACTTTTAAAGTAGAATTTTCAAGTTTTTTAATGCGATCTTCAAGTATATTTTTTAATTCTTCATTGCTAAGCTTTGCCATTTTTTATCCTTTTTGATTATCCCAACAAAGAACAGTTTGCCCTTCTTCATTTTTTTCAACATCGCCCATACCCATGATGTTATATCCTGCATCGACATAATGTATTTCACCTGTAACACCATTTGCCAAATCACTAAGTAAATACATAGCCGAATTTCCTACATCTTCTATACTAACATTGCGTTTTAAAGGAGAATTGATTTCATTGTATTTTAAAATCATTCTAAAATCCCCTATTCCACTTGCTGCTAAAGTTTTAATAGGACCTGCTGAAATAGCATTAACACGAATTCCTTTTACCCCTAAATCTCTTGCTAGATAACGCACAGAACTTTCAAGTGCAGCTTTTGCTACACCCATAACATTATAATGAGGTACATATTTAACCCCACCAAGATAACTTAAAGTCAAAATCGAACCCTTATCTTTTAAAATAGGTAAAACCGCACGTGTTAAAGAAAGTAAAGAATACACAGAAGTTTGCATAGCTATATCAAAAGCTTCTTTTGAAGTTTCTAAAAAAGAATTTTCTAAAGCTTCTTTTGGAGCAAAAGCAACCGCATGTACTACAAAATCAATCTCACCTAAATCTTTTTTGATTTTTTCAGCGATAGAATCTAAATGCTCATTATTGTTTACATCAAGCTCATAAACAAAATTAGAATTAAACTCTTGTGCTATAGGTTCTACGCGTTTTTTTAAAGCATCATTTAAAAAAGTAAAAGCAAGCTGGGCTCCTTGATCAAAACATGCTTTTGCTATGCCATAAGCGATAGATTTATTATTTGCAACCCCTACAATAAGGCCTTTTTTACCCTTCATAATCATCTTTTATCCTTTGATTAATTTTATAAAATTTTCTACTTTTAAAGCTGCAGAGCCTATCAAAACTCCGCTACAATGATTTACACTTAAAATTTCTTTGATACTATTTTCATTCACACTTCCACCATAAAGCAAAGGTACCTTGGTTAAACTCGCTAAAAATTCAAGCACTTTAGCGATATCTGTACTTTGTGCACTGACTCCCGTTCCTATAGAATAAATAGGTTCATAAGCAATAATGAGTTTTTCATAATTTAAATCAATAATTTCAAGTTGTTTTTTTAAAAACTCTAAAGTCTTGCCTGAATTTTTTGTATCTAAATTTTCACCTATACAAAAAACAATTTTATAACCATGCTCTTTAGCAAAATCAAATTTAGCCTTAATAAATTCTTCATCTCCTAAAGCTCTTCTTTCGGAATGCCCGATTAAAACACATTTGATCCCAAATTCGTCCAAATGCTCTTTTCCAAGCTCACCTGTAAAAGCACCATTAACACAAGGATAAAAATTTTGGGCTCCTTGTATGAAGTTATTTTCATTTTCTAAAAATGCTACACTAGGTGGGAAAACGATAATATCATCACATTTTGCTCCCATGGTTTTATTTAAAATTTCAGCATAAATTTTAAAGCTTGCTCTTGTGTGATTGCATTTTAAATTTGCAGCAAAGATCATTCATTTTCCTTAGATCTTAAAGCTTTTACGCCTGGAAGTTCTTTACCTTCTATAAGTTCAAGAGAAGCACCACCTCCAGTGGAAATAAAAGTCATTTCATCTGCATCACCTGCACGCGCAACCACATCAGCCGTATCGCCGCCTCCAACAACAGAAGTTGCATGTCCTTCGCTGATATAATGACTCATTTTAATGCTACCTTTTGAAAATTTATCAATTTCAAAAACACCCATAGGTCCATTCCACCAAATCGTTTGCGCATCAGAAATCACCTCCTTAAAAAGTCTCACACTCGCAGGTCCTATATCTAAACCCATCCAACCATTTGGAATTTCTTGCGCTGGAACAAATTTCATCGGCGCATCTTGTGAGCACGCAGGAGCGGCTACAACGTCTACTGGAAGATAAATTTTCACTCCTAAATTTTTGCCCTTGGTAAGAATTTTATTAGCTTCTTCTAAAAGTTCTTCTTCTAAAAGCGAATTTCCTATATCATAACCTAAAGCTTTTAAAAAAGTAAATGCCATACCTCCGCCTATGATTAATTTATCTACCTTTGGTAATAAATTTGTCAATGCTTGAAGTTTTCCACTTACCTTTGAACCTCCAACAACAGCAACAAAAGGACGTGCTGGATGTTTGATAAGATTGCTTGCAAAATCAATTTCTTTTTGGAGTAAAAATCCTGCACCTTTGTGTTTTTCATCAAAGAATTTAGTAATAGCCTCCACACTAGAATGTGCTCTATGACATACTCCAAAAGCATCATTGACATAAACTTGAGCCATAGAGGCAAGTTCTTTGGCTAAATTTTCATCATTTTTAGTTTCGCCTTTTTCAAAACGCAAATTTTCAAGAAGTAAAATTTCACCCGCTTTTAAATTCATAGCTTTGGTTTTTGCATCTTCGCCGATAACATCTTTTGCCATAATAATTTCTTTATCTAAAAGTCTAGCAAGACGCTTAGCCACAGGTTCTAAAGAATATTTAGAGCTAATTTCTTTTGGACGCCCTAAATGAGAGGCTAAAATCACACTACAACCATTATCCAAACAGTATCTTATCGTAGGAATAGCTGATCTTATGCGTCTATCATCAGTGATGTTTAAAAAATCATCTTGAGGAACATTAAAATCACATCTTATAAAAACTTTTTTCTTAGCTAAATCAATATCTTTTATAGAAATAATATCACTCATGATTAAGCCCTATTTGCAATATATACTGCCATATCTACTAGACGACTTGAATAGCCCCATTCATTATCATACCAAGCAATTACCTTGATGAAATCATCCATAATCGCTTGAGTTAAATCACTTGCCACAATTGCTCCATAAGAACAAGTGATAAAATCACTTGAAACTCTTTCATCATCATCTACCATTAAAATGCCTTTTAAATTTGTAGTTGCAGCTTTTCTAAAAGCTTCATTGATTTCATCTTTGCTGACTTTGCGGCTTAGTTGCGCAGTTAAATCCACGCTTGATACATCAATCACTGGCACACGCATACTTTGTCCGTGAAGTTTGCCATTAAGTTCAGGCATAACAAGTTTCATAGCTTTTGCTGCACCTGTAGAAGTTGGAATGATATTTTGTGCTGCAGCACGAGAACGGCGTTTATCTTTAGCTTTAGCATCAATAATACTTTGTCCATTTGTATAAGCATGTATTGTTGTCATAAGTCCTTTTTCGATGCCAAAATTATCTTGTAAAACACGACAAACAGGACCTAAACAATTTGTTGTACAACTTGCATTAGAAATAATGCTTTCACCCTTGTAAAGTTCTGAATTTACTCCTAAAACATAAGTAGGTGTATCATCTTTTGCAGGAGCACTCATGATCACTTTTTGCACTCCCATATCTATAAATTCTTGACATTTTGCGATGGTTAAATGCGCCCCTGTGCATTCTAAAACAATTTGTGCCCCGTATTTTGCAAAGTCAAGATCTTTTACATTGCGACTTTTAAATACTTTGATTTTTTTACCATTTACCACTAAATCATCGCCTTCACTATCAACACTGCCTTTAAATTCACCATGTACTGTATCGTATTTAAAAAGGTATTTTGTAAGTTCAATATCCGTAGTATCATTTATCGCCACAAGCTCAATATCATTTCTTTCTAAGATGATTCTTGCAACACATCTGCCTATGCGTCCAAAACCATTTATAGCAACTTTTACAGCCATTTAATTTCCTTTTGCAAAATATAATGTTAATATTCTACAAAAAAAAGGTTAAAATTTTAATGAAGATAGCACTTTTTGGTGGCAGTTTTGATCCGCCGCATAATGGTCATAATAGCGTTGTTTTAGAGGCTTTGGAAAAATTAGATATTGATAAGCTTATTATTATGCCTACTTATATCAATCCTTTTAAACAAAGTTTTAGTGCTGATGAAAAGCAAAGATTCTTATGGGTTAAAAAACTTTGGGGGCATTTGCCAAAAGTTGAAATTTGTGATTTTGAAACCAAGCAAAAACGCCCTGTTCCTAGTATAGAAAGCGTTAAGTATCTTTATAAGCTTTATAATCCTAGTAAATTTTATCTTTTAATCGGTGCTGATCATTTAGAAAAACTTCATCTTTGGCATGATTTTGAAAAACTTAATTCTTTAGTAGAATTTGTTATTGCCAATCGCAATGATATAGAAATTCCTAAGAATTTCAAAGATTTAAAAACCGATAAAAAAATCGCTTCTTCTTTCATACGCAATACTTTAAATACAAATGAAGTTTGTGAAGAAATTAAAGATGAAGTAAAAAAATATTATGAAAAATTACAAAAAAATTGATACAATTTCAAAAATTAAAGGAAAAGAATGCAAGAAAGAATAGATTTAATCGTTAAAATTTTAGATGAAAAAAAAGCTGAAGATATCAAAACCATTGACATGAGTGAGCAAGAATACTTTGTAAAATATGTCATTATCGCAGCTACTTTAGGAGAAAGACACGCTCTATCTTTGATCGATGAGCTTAAAACACAACTTAAAACCAAAGGTGAGGAATTTTTAAACATAGATAGTAGTGAAGAATGGAGCGTGATTGATCTTGGTGATATTTTAATCCATCTTTTAACACCAGAACACAGAGGAATTTATAATATAGAAGAATTATTAGAAAATCTTAAAAAAGGTAGGGTTTAAAAAGGCTAAATTTAATTAGCCTTTTAATTTTTAGAGATTATCAATATATTCTTTAATTTCTTTTTTGATTTTCTCTTTTTGTTCTTTTAAAGCTTCTTTTTTAGCTTTATACTCAGCCTTACTCATATAATCTTTTTGTTCTTTTAAAGCATCAAGTTCTTTTTCGATTTTTTCCACTTCTTGTTCTTTAAGTTTTTTAGCTTCTAACTTTTTATCATAAAACATAGGATCTTTAGCACAATCATTTTGTACTTGTTTTAAAGCAAGCTCCAAGCTTAAAGTTCTAGCTGTATCATTATGCGCTTTAGAAAAACTGATTTCTTTATTAATACGATCAATTTTTTTATCGCATTCACTTACACCAAAAGCAAAGGCACATAGCGTAAGTAGAATAAGTATTTTTTTCATTTTTAATTCCTTTTTAAAATAAATTTAAATCGCGAAATATTATCTCATCAATTCTTAAGCCTAGCTTTTATCTCATTAAACAAACTGAATACCATACTTTCAAGCTCTTTTGCTCTTTCTAAAGAAGTTGCTTCAAAACGTGTGATAAGATAAGAGCTGGTATTAGATGCACGAAGCAAAGCCCATCCATCGCCAAAATCTATCCTAGCTCCATCAATTTCACAAAGACTTTTAACACCTTTTAAAGCTCCTTTTTCGATCTCTTTTTGAAATTCTTCCACAAGTTTAAATTTTTCTTCTTCATTTACAGGAATTTTAATTTCAGGCGTAGTATAAAGTTTTGGTAAAGCTTTAATCATACTTTCTAAATCAAAACCCTTATAAACAAGTTCTAAGGCTCTTAAAAATGCGTAAATTCCATCATCATAACCAAAATATCTATGTTTAAAGAAAATATGTCCGCTCACTTCAGCAGCTAAATCAATATCTTTTTCTTTCATCATTTTTTTGATATTAGAATGTCCTGTTTTTCCCATAAAAATAGTTCCAAATTTAGCCACTTCATCAAAAAGATTTTTAGAACATTTTACCTCACCTAAAATGCGTGGATTAGGAATATTTTTAGCAAACAAATAACAAAGCTCATCCCCACAAAATACATGAGTTTTACTCAAAGCAACCATTCTATCAGCATCCCCATCAAAAGCAAAAGCTAAAGAATAATCTTGATTTTGATTTAAAAACTCTCTAATCGCACTTAAGTTTTCTTCTTCTGTAGGATCTGGAGCATGGTTTGGAAACTGTCCATCAGGCTTTGCAAACATTACATGAGCTTTTAAATTTAAAGCCTTAATTAAAGGCTTTATCACCACTCCAGCCGCACCATTTGTGCAATCAACACCAAATTTATAATTAAAATCCTTTAAAAAGCTAAATTGCTCGCACATAAATTTCACATAAAGGTTTAAAATATCATATTTTTCTACTTCTAAATTTTCTTCAATCTCATCATCTAAATGCTTATAAACTTCTTTTGAAAACTCTTTTAATTCCATGCCAAAAAAACTTTCTTTATTGATAGTGATTTTAAAACCATTATAATCTTTTGGGTTATGAGAGCCTGTTATCATAACATTTGCATCAAATTTCAAGCCCTCATAAAGACTAAAATATCCCAATGGAGTTGGTACAAGCCCTATATCATAGATTTTTATTCCCGCTTTGTTAAGTCCACTCACTAGATAATTAAAAAGTTCATTTGCACTATATCTTGCATCATAGCCTACACTTACATTTTTACAGCCTTTATTTAGCATTGTTTGTCCCAAGCAAAAACCTATAGCCTTAACACTTTTTTCATTCAGTTCTTTGCCATAAAGTCCTCTTATATCATATTCTCTAAAAATCACATCTAACATTATTTTCCTTCAAATTCATCTCTTCTTTAACCTAAATTTATCGTTTTTCTAAAGCAAATTTGGATAGAAAAGAAATTTTTGCTACAATTTTACATTAATTTCACTAAATGAAGGAAAATTTATGGATGAAGAATTAGAAAACGAAGAAACGAAAAAGAAAAAAGGCGGTTCACTTGTAATTATTATTGTTATTTTACTTTTTGTTTTACTTCTTAGTATTATGGGAGTAATTGCTTGGCTTATTTCAAGCAGTTCAAGTGATGAAAGTGAAGTCAAAGAAGCTCCAAAAGAAGAGGCAAAAACTGATAAACCTAAAGTTTCAGCTCCTACTCAGCGAGGTAGTGATTTTGCTAATATAGGTCCTATGTATCCACTTGATCCTTTTACCCTAAATTTACTTAGTGATAGTGGTTCAAGATATGTAAAATGCACTATAGAACTAGAACAAAATAGCGAACTTTTAAAACCTGAACTTGACAAAAAAGTTCCAGTGATCCGTGATATTATTATTCGTACATTAACAGCTAAAACTTTTGAAGAAGTAAGTACGCAAAAAGGCAAAGAACGTTTAAAAGATGAGCTAGTTGGAAAAATCAATGAAATTTTAACCGATGGCTTTATTAAAAATGTTTATTTTACGGATTTTGTAGTTTCTTAAATGCGTGTAGGCTGTGATATCATCGCCATTTCTAGGATAGAAAAAATTCATTCTAGACATGGCAAAAATTTTTTGGATAAATTTCTAAGCCCAAAAGAACAAATACTCATTAAAAATCCAGCAACTCTGGCAGGTCTTTGGGCTGCTAAAGAAGCCGCTAGCAAGGCTTTAGGTGTTGGAATTTGTGAATTATGCAGTTTTTTTGATATTGAAATATCAAAAGATGAAAAAAACGCGCCTAAATTAAAATATTCTCAAAAAATTACAAAAGATTTTAATATCACCCAAACTTCTCTAAGTATTTCTCATGATAATGGCTTTGCTATTGCCATAGTGGCTATAGTTTAATTATTTTCCTATAGTTTGCTTGTCTAAATTTCTTGAAAGTATGAAATCCACCACAGGTTGTTCTCTTTTGTTTGCTCTTTTACAATGATCTTTTTGAAAAAAATCTGTGATTTTTATAACAATCCTTGCCCATTTTTTGCGATTTCTTTCACGCCACGCATGAGAAGAAACGCTCTCCCAAGCATAGCCATTAAATAAGCTTGCATTTACAAAATGATCTAAGGCTCTAACACCCTGTCTTGCTCGTGCAGTATTAAAAAAAGTTCCTATAATCACAATAAAAAGATATCCTAAAACTGCTAAAGGTACTATCGCACAAAGCAGAATAGTCCCTGCTAATTTTTCTTTTAAGCTTCCTTTTAAGGTGCGTTTTACACGACGACGAAAATTGGCGCGAATTTTAGTTCTAACTCTTTTCATAGCTTTCTTTTGCTAAATTTTATCCTCATACCATTAGCCGAACGCACTGTTAAACGCCCTACTACATCAGGTACAAAACCTTCTTCAAGTTCTAATTTGTAAGTTTTTAAAATATTAGCCAAAATCAAAATCGCTTCTTGCATAGCAAAACCTTGTCCTATACAAATTCTTTCCCCTACCCCAAAAGGCAAATAAGCATCTTTTTTGTATTCTCCCTCAAAACGAGAAGGATTAAATCCATGTGGATTTGTCCAAAATTCTTCATGTCTGTGTATCAGCCAAGGAGCAATCACCACCCCAGAACCTTTTTTAATAAGCTTATCTCTAACTTGGGTATCTTTTTTTGCCTCTCTTGCAAAAAATCCAACAGGAGGATAAAGCCTTAAAGATTCTTTAAAAATATTTGTTAAGTATTTAAACTGTCTTAGATGCGAAATTTCAATGGCTCCACCCTGTAAAACCTGAGTAATCTCCTCATAAGCTTTTTCTTGCTCCTTAGGATAAAGACTAAGCAAATAAAGCGTCCATGTCAAAGAACTTGCTGTGGTTTCATGTCCTGCTAAAAAAAGCATAGCCACTTGATCTAAAATTTCCTCAAAAGAAAAATGCTTATTCGTATCCGCATCCACTACTAAAAGCAAAGATCCTAAAATATCTTCAAATTCTGCATTATCCGCCATATCATATCTTGGCTTTATGATGTCACTTAAAACCTGTCTGATCACATCTCCAGCCTTAGCACGCTTACGATCTCCTAAAACATAAGAAAGCCATTTTGGAAAACGAAACATACGACGCATAGCTGTATGCACACTTTGCTCTTGAAAAGTCACAAAGGCATTTAAGATTTTTTTACCTTTTTCCTCATCGAGTTTTGAAGACATAATGGTGCGAAAAATCACATCAGCGGTAATAAAAGTCATAGCTTCATCTACTTCGATAATAGCATGATTTGGATACTTGTCAAAACGATCCATCATATCAGCTACGGCTTCACTCATAAGATTAAACACTTTATTGATACGAGTCATTTCAAAACTTGGACGCAAAAGCTCTCTTTGTTTTTTCCAAACTCCACCATTTGTAGTAAAAATACTCTCCCCTAAAAGCGGACTTAAAAGCTCATGCAAAAATGCACTTTTAGGAAATTCTCTAACCTCATCAACCATCATTCTTTTAACTTCTTTAGTGTCATTTATAACATAAAGATCAAAATTTGGCATCTTCACATAGCCTGTTTGCATTTTATAACTACGTTCATAAAGCCCATCAAGCCAAGATCTACGTTTTAACAAAAAAGTTAAAAGTGTAGAAGCTTTATTTTTATAAGGTTTTGGAAAAAAGGGGCATTCACTCATATTTTTACCTTTTCTTCTAAAAATTTAGGCATTATGATGAAAGAAAAAAAATCATAATCACCTTTAACGCTAATGCTATAAAGATATAAAAAGTGTGCTTTGTTTTTATCTCTTTTTATTTTTTTATACTCATGTTTTTCATATAAAGTGTGAAATTTAGCACTTAAAAATGGGGGTGTAAATTTAGCATTTACACCACTCGTGCGGAAAAAATCCACCTGAGGAAAACATGCTCCATCAATAATCGATGTGTAATCATACCATTTTAAATCAAACCTTGAAACAAATTCAAGCTTCTTTCTAAATTCATCTGCTTTTTTTTGATAACTTACTAAAGGTATGCATTCTCCTAAAGTAAGAATTTTTAATTTACGAAGTAAAGATAAATCTAAATTTTGTCTTAAAATACACTCCAAAACTTCTATACAAACTATAGTTCCAACACTATGCGCTACTAAAATAAGCTCATAATCTTGTTTGCTTTCGTTTTGTTTTAGCTTATCCACTATAACATTTGCAAAAAGCTTGATTCTTTCTTGCATAGTGCCTATTTTCTTATCTTGCCAGGTAGCACAAAAAGCACAAATTCTTGCTATCCAAAATACAGCTAATTTCTTACCTAATTTAAATAAAAAATGATTTAGCAAAAATCCTAAAAAACATCCTATGATGATAGCTAAAGAAAAATGCATATAATTTTGCAAAAAAGCAAAACTTCCAAAAGCTAAAACCAAAGAAAATAGCAAAGAAAATAACACATAAAAAAAAGGATAATAACCTGTGATAAGTTGATAAATCGACTCTTTACCAAATTTGATAAAAAGTCCTGTGATAGTATAAATTCTAAAAAAACTATAACAATCTGCTAGGGCATCTTTATAATTTTCTGACCAATTTTTTTTAACAATATCATTCCATGCTAAAAAATGATATTTAGTTTGCACTCCCTCACAAGAAATTTTAAAAAAAGGAAATTGCTCATTTTTTTCAATTTTACTTAAATCAGCTTTAATGTTAAAAGTATGAGAATAATCTTTTAGGTTTTTTTTAAATAAATCATAATAAAATCTATAACTTTTAGGATCATATCCTGCTATATAAAATACTTCCCTATCCATACAATATTTCTTTTTTTACTTTTAATTATAACAACTTTGCTTTAAAAGCTCTCTTAATCAAAGCTTTTAGTCTTATTTGTCTAAAAAGAAATTTTTATAAAAATTGCCGTTGAATTGATTAGTTTGTAAAAGATATTTCTTAAAATTACACACCAAAATAGGATTGGGTTTATAAGCATGAGCTTCACGCCAAAAAAATTGAAGTTTTTTTGGATAAGATAAGCCTTCAAAATCATAAAAAGCATTGCCACAAACCTTAGTCGGACAGCCTTCTAAAATAGCGCTAAGGCCTACTGTTGAATTTATAGTAATACAACCTAAAGCCTTTCTTAAGAGAACTGGCAAGTGGGTATCATGAACATATAAAACCCTTCCTTCTACATGATATTTTTGAGTTAAATCATTTATGAGTTTAGAATAATTCTTATAACCCCTATCCATGGGATGGTGTTTAAAAACTAGATAAGATTTAGCTCTTGCATGGTTTGCAAAAGAAAGTATGGTTTCCTCTATAAAGTGCTCTATGCTTTTTTTGTAATGATATTTAATTTGCGTATCACTATAAACTTGTAAAATTGCCAAAAAGTACTTTTTTTCTAAATTATAAATCTTTTCATTTAGTTTTTTTTCTGTAATCTTATAAAGGTATTTTCTATATAAAGATCTAAACCAAAATAAAAATTCAAAAGGATATAAAGTGCGATGATGAAGTTTGTTGTTAAAAAATGGAGCTAAAATAAAAGCAAACAACCAATACAAAAAAGCATCAAAAGCCATAAATTTAAATCCACCTGGAATTTCTTTTATGCTTTCTTTGGTAAAAATATTTTGAGAAAGATAAAAATTTTTATCACGCGGTAAAGAAGAATTTGCATTCACCCCATCTTTTTCCAAAGTAATACAATAAGGCCTTAAATATCCTTCTTCAAAAATCCATATTTCAATTCCTAATTCTTTAGCCACTTTAATAGCCTTAGCATGGATAATACGACAATCATTATACATTAAAATAGCATCGATTTTTTTGCTTTGAAAAAAATCTCTATAGAAATTTTCAAGATCTTTTTCATCGCACTTACACCTCGTTCCACTAGGATAGAAAAAAAAATCTCCACCGTTAAAATTGAGTTTAAAAACTTTGGTTTGTTTTTTTTCCATTCTTATTGCAAGATGATGAAAAAAATTTCCCACAGGCCCTTGCAAGAGTAAAACATTTTTACCGCTAAATTCTTTTTTAATTTTGGTGCTAAATCTCATTTCTTTGCTAAAAATTCATAAAATCTTCTTATTTTTCTAAGCATAAAAGTTTTAAAATCTATTGCCAATTTTATATGTTTTTTTGAAAAATAAGCTTTTTGTAAATTTAGCATTATATCTAAACAAACTTCAATTTCACATAAAGTTTTTGTTTTAGGATTTATATATCTTGGATATATGATCAAAGCACCTGCCACAAGCTCTTCTAGACTTAGTTTTCTTGTTCTTCTTTTGCATTTATGTTTATCTTTTGTTAAACCCCAGCCTGCATAAAAAGGCATGCCATAAGTAAAAACTTTTTTAGCTCTTAAAAGAGCATCAAAACCACTTGTAGAAGTAATAGTGTGAATTTCATCAGCAATTTTTATAGCACTATCGATACTGCAATCTTTTACAATCTCATCACAAAATTCCAAAATGAGTGTTTCATCTTTTAAACCCACACGGTTGCCACTTAACACATCAGGATGAGGCTTAAAGATGATATAAGCATCTTGATTTTTAGAACGCACCTCCTTAAGCAAATCAAGAGTAGATAAACCAAAACCCCCTAAAATCATCGAAGCATCGTCTTCAACTTGAGCAGGGATTAAAATAATCTTTTGTCCTATTTTGGCATTGATCTTTAAATTTTCATGCTTTAAGCCATTATATTTTGAAAAGCGGTTCTCAAGTAAGATTTTTATAATATTTTTTGCCCTATTTAGCATATTTTCATCAAAAATTTCATTTTGTAAATGCTCTTCTAATTTGCTTGCTTTATTTGGATCTATGTAAAGTCCTTTATCATCAATGATTAAAGAAAAAGGACGCGTAAGATCAGAACCTAAAGAAATTGAGCGAATAAACCCATCTTCCGTTAAAGAAATTTTAGGAGTAAAATTTGACAAATCCTCATCTTGTGCTTTTTTTACAAGAGTGCTTTTAAGAGTATTATAATCTATCCTTTTACCCCAAATGAAAAATTTATCATTTTCTTTAAGTTTATATCCAGCTAAAGATTTTAAAGAATTTAAAAAAATAATTTCATTATCTTTAGCGTTAAAAAAAGGCTTGATAAAATGCCTTTTCCATAAGGTAAAGCCTAGCATAAAAAGCCTGTTAGAATTTACCTTTTCTATATCTTTATATTTTGCTAAAGTTTGAATAGTATCAAAAATATTACTTTTTTGATTTAAATAAGGATTAAAATACTCGCTATAAAGTATATAAGCAGCATAGAAAACTTCTTCTAAACTTCTTTTTTGCATCCTTCTTTTACACTCTAATTTATCTTTTGTTAGACCCCAACCTGCATAAAAAGGCATACCATAACAAACACACTCACATCCTTGCATCAAAGCTTCAAAACCCATACCAGAAGTTTTGGTATAAACCTTATCAAAAAACTCAAGCAAGGCTATGGGATTAAAATTTTCAGTGATTAAAATACATTCTTTAGGTAAGAAATTTATATCTAAATCACTTTGTTTCTTACCGCTTAAAACATCAGGATGGATTTTTATATAAATTTTAGATTTAGGATTTTCTTTTATGGCATCTTTTATCATATCGACAGTTTTAAAATCTTTAGCAAGCCCAAATTCAAGCGAGGCATCATTTGCCGTTTGAGTGATGATTAAAACGCGTTTTTCATCTTTTTGAAAATAATCATCTGGGATATCAAGATTGTTATTATACTTGCTAATTTTATATTTTTTGATAAGCTCTATAGCTTTTTTAGCTTGCTTGATTTCTTCATCTTTAAATTCATAAGTATTTAAAAGATTTTCAAGCTTTGAAGGCATTGTTGCATCATAATAAATGCCTATATCATCTTTAACCATAGAAAAACTTGGGCTATTTTCAACCCCTAAGTTTAATGAGCGGATAAATCCATCTTCTAAAAGTATGAATTTAGCCTTATGTTTTTTTGCCAAATTCATAGCTTTTAAACCTGATTTTTTGCGTCCCCAGCCGAAGAAAAGATCATCTTCTTTGATTTTTAAATTTTCCTTATACAAAGAAATGGTATAAAAATTTCTAACATTAGCGATAAGTTTTTTTGATGTTGAGTATTTTTCATAACTCATTTTTCAAAAATCGCACCTTTATTTCTTTTTTTAATTTTGGAATATCTTGAATTATCAATTTAATATATCCTCCCTTATACCAATATTTATGAGCTTGGATTACAGCTTCACCAAGTTTATATGTAAAGCATTCTTTTTCTTTTAGTGCATCTTGATAATCTAAATAATCTTCCAGCAAAGGTTTAGGTGATATTAATTTCAACTTTATTTTTTGCTTATATATATTTTGCTCTCTGACATGCTTTTCTTTTATATAAGATAAAACAAAAGGCATTTTTATATAACCAAATATACTTTTAGAATTAATTATTATGGATTGACCTAATTTATAAGCTAAATGATTTTGAATTCTAGTTTTAGCTGAATCATATTGTGTTAAATTTTGAGACACTAATTCAATTATTTTTACACCTACATCTTGCGATATTTTTTTAACTTTTAATTTTTTTATAACCAATTCTTGTTCTAAAATCGATATCTCTAATTGTTGTTTTTTTACAGGAAGCAAATTTAGCTCCCTTTGTAAAATATTTTTCTCTTGCATTATTGATTGCTTCTCATTGACTAACGCATCTTTATCTTTATTTAGTATATCAATTTTACTTTGCAAAGCAAGTTCTTTTTCTGCAAAATATTTAATAATATACTCACTAATACATATATTTTTATCAAAAAATTTACTTTCCAAATCCTGTTTTATTTCATATTCTTTAGCAATAAATTCAACAGAAGGAACGGGCAGACGACTAATTTTTTTAAATATTTTTATTTTTTTGCTTTTACTTAAATCTTCTAGAAGTTCAACCAAGAGATTATATATATGCTGCCAAGGAATGTGATAATTGCGAACATCCCAACCATATTCAAATGTGCCTATAGATTTTGAATATTTAACATCAACAACTTTAGTTTTTTCATCTAAATATTGCATATATGAAATATTGCGTAGATAATTATCATTTCCATACATAACAGTTGGCTTTCGACAAAATAAAACTGGCAATAAACAACCAGCTCCACATTCAGCAATAGCAATATCTACTTGAGAGCAAATACAAATAGCTTCTTTCACTGCATATCCATTTAAATCAACTATATCTACACCTTTTAATTTATTAGAAATCTCTTGAATTATCTGTTTTGCATTTTCAGTAATATAGTTGGTACATTTTTCATTCTCATAACTCTTCATGCCATCAAAATATACCTTAATTTTTTTAAATGTCTTTTGTAGTTCTTGTATTATTTTTATAGTTCCATCTACCTGCTCCACCCAAGTTTTTATTGATTTTCTATAAGTTAATCCAAACCATATTGTCAAATCATAATCATTAGCTTGTTGTGAAAATTTATTTAAATTAACTAAAGAATCTTTATAAACATTATCAGCCATTCTTTTAACTATTGTCTCTCTTTGAATCTCCGGTAAAGGATACTCTTTGCATAATCCACCAATATACAAAAAAACTAATTTTTCATTTGTTACTTTAACATGATTTGGTATAAAATAATAAGGTATATTTTGCATAGGTTTTTTAAAATTTAAATCATAAATAAATATCAAACAATCATGCACATAATGCCATAACGAAACATTAGAACTTAAACAAAAACCAAAATCTATGTTTTTATATTCTAACTGACTATGCGATATGTTTGACATGAAAGAAAAATCAACTTCCCACCAAGTTGGATAAATTGTATATATAACATCATCACAAATAAAATAATTAAAAATTGAACTTGCTTGAATACCACACCAAATATATTTATTGGTTTCATCTATAAAAAAAACATAATTACACAATTTATGTTGTACTGAAAAAATAGCTCTAGTGGTAATATGATTGTAAATTGGATGTTGTATTTCAAAATAATTATACATTTGTTTTTCGTTCCAAAAATCAACTATTTTCTGCATTTCATAATTGACAATTACAGATTTTAAAGTAGACATTTCACAATCATATTTCTTATAATCATAATCCAAATGAGCGCAACCGCCTTTATTTAACTTTTCTATAAATTTTTCTATAAACTCTAATGACATTCTACAACCTCAACATTATTATTTAATTTTAAAATTTCTTTTTTTATCTCTTGATTATAAATTCCAGCATTTAAAACCACCAAAGCATTAAAATCTTCTTTTAAAATTTCAGGAGAATCAACATATAAATTTGTTCCATATAATCTTTTTTTATGTTTATTAGGATTATTATCTAATATCATTTTAATTCTATCAACTGCCAAACCTCTATAAATTAAATATTGACTAAAAATATGAGCTCCAAAAAGATAAATATTTTTAGTTTTATCATTTTTTAAAATTAAATTTAATTCTTGAATTTTGCAATTATAATATTCTTGCATTTGAAAAAATAATTTCTTATTCTCTTCATATTCATTTTTTAAAACAACTTTACTTAAAGAAATATTATCATCCTTTTCAACACAATAAAAAATACTATGATCATAAAAATACTGTTTTGCTTTAATTTTAAATCGATGCCTAGACAATAAAAAATCTATAGCAGATTCAGTTAATAAAATAGTATGTTCAAAACCTAGATAATTTACCCACTTATTCTCTAAATATCTTTTTAAATTAGGAATTGAAAATATCATTCTCCCCCCCCCCTGCATAGAAGAAGAAATGCTTTCTAAAAAATCATTTGGCTCATAAATATGCTCTAAAGTATGCGAATGTATGACCGTATCATAGTTATGACTCATCAAATGCTCTTTTTTAAAAAAAGATTCTATGTAATTTATATTAGATATTTTTTCACTTGGATTAGGCTCTACAATAGTCCAAGATAATTGTTTTTTATCAAAACAATGTTTAGCAAGTTTCCCATGTGCACCTCCTATTTCCAAAACATTTTCTGGATCAAAAGTTAACACAAATTTAGCAAACTCTTTATGATGATTTTGCCAAATTTGCCCAACAGCACCAGAGCCATGCTCTTCTTTGTATAAAATTTCCAATGGAATCAATTGTCTTAATTGAATTATACCTTCTTTTGAAATAACAATTTCTTCTTTAGCAATTAAATCATTGCTTATATCATCTAAAGTACAACTGCAAAAAATAGGATAAGAAATTTCTGATAATTTTTCTAATTTTGCATCCCCAGAAACAGCACAACAATTTCGAATTTTACACTCTAACATTTTAATTTCCTTCTTATTTTATAGCCAATAACTATTTTCCAAATATTCACTTGGAGTTCCAAAAGAAAAATAATTATCAAGCAAAACGTAACAAATTTTATATTTACCAAGCATAAGATTAAAAACATTGTCTATAAAAAATTCATCATTAACTTTTACTTCTTTTTCAAACATTTCATTGATATGTGAAATCAAAGTTTGATTATTTTTAAAATAAAAGCTTCCTATCATAATTAAATGACTATTTTTAGCTCTATGCTTCACACATATTTCCTTTATAAGTCCTTTTTCATCACCATTTACCCAAGTAAAATAATCTGGATTGTCATAATTAAATTTAGAAGCTTTAGCAACAAAAATAATCGCATCAGATTTATCCTTCAACTTTTTAAAATCCGAAGTTATATGCTTAGCAAGCAAATCACAAGGCAATATTAAAACTTCACCTTTTAAATCTACGCAAGATTCTTTATAAGAATACGCTGCACCTATTTTATTCGGCTTAACATATCTAACTTCATTTTTTATATTTTGCCAATATTTTTCATGATCTTGTGCTCCAACACAAATAATATTTGTATGAACATTCTCCAATTTTTCAATAATATTACTTATAATAGTTGATTGGCCAAGCGGTAAAAATGGTTTAGGTTGAGAAAAATTTAAATTTAAAAATCTTTCACCACGACCAGCTGATAAAATTACAGTATTGTCTATATCAATTTGTTCGTTTATTAAGTTTGTACTTATTCTCAATTTTTCTTTAGCATATTCAAAATCCTTCGGAGTACCAAATTGATAAAACTTCTCTACAAAAGGATAGCAAAGTACCTTTTGAAGATAATTATTTGTTATTGATAAATAATATTCACCATTTAGCATGTCAACAGCGGTAATCTGTTTTTCTATAGCTTCAAAAACTATTTTTAAAGATTTAAAATAATAAATTCCGCTAGAGTGAAATTCATTAAATTTATCTTTAGAGCAATATTTTTCTATAACTTTATATACGGTATTGCTTTTATCATATACTTTACATACCGCATAAACATTCTCAACTGGTTCTAGATGTGGATGATAACCCGTATAACAAGGAATAATACCTTGTGCTTCATTATTCTTTTTAACAAAATCTAAAAAATGTTCATAGTTCCATTTTTGACCAAAATCACAATAGCTAACAATTATAGGCTCATCTAAAATTTCATCTAAAAAATCTCTTACGCCAATTAAAGTTCCAGCTGGACCAAGCTTTAATCCATCATAGACTATGACATTAGCATTTAACTTTCTGCTTGTTATAAAATTAATAAATTTATCCTGCTCTTCTTTTCTAGCAATAAAATAAAATTTATCTTTTATTTTATCAAAGCAATTTACCACAAAATCTAAAATACAATCATTTTCATTTACTTTTATAAACGGTTTTAACTCTTCATAACCAGCTTCCTTAAAACGCTTACCTATTCCAGTAGCTGGTATAATAATATTCATTATTTCTCCTTATCTTGCATACACCCATATCGGTATTTTTCTTCTGGCATATTAATTAAATTTTTAATTTGCATTGCGCTAATTTCAGATAAATTTAATTGTTTTTTTCTAGCAATATTTTCCATTACTTCTCTAAATAACCACAACTCAAAACTTTCAACATCTATAGCATCATCAGGTGTAAAAATATTATTATTTTTTTCAAAAAATTCATTTTTTAATGTTTGATGAAGCATAAATAAATCTTCTAGTATTTCTGAAAATATAATAACTCCATGATTTCTTAACATTACCATTCCTTTTTGCTCATAATGATACTTTTTAGATAATTCTTTACATAATTGTTCTCCAGGTAAAATAAAGTCTATGCATTTATAAGTAAATTTAAAATTTTTATCACAAAGATATGGTAAAATATAGACTGGATGATAATGAACTACATATTTATTTTGAATTATTCTATGCATTCCAATCTCCATTGAAGGCTTTGTTATATTTCCTATTTTATTACTGAAATAAGTTCCAATATTATTCTCATTTTCTAATATGCAAATTTTGTGTTCTTGTTTTAAATCTTGACCAGAGGCTTTTATAATCATATATTTATCATTTTTTATTGAAATATTACCTCCTTTAGAAGGAGTATCTAAAATATTTCCAAAAACCTTACATATATTATAATACTCTTTAATTAAACAATACAATTCTTTATTTATTTCCATTTCACTTTACCCAACGATTATTTATAATTTTTGACATTATATCTTTAATAGTATCAATTAAATTATGATATTCACCTTTATAAATATTTTGCAAGTTAGCACTTTTTAAAATACCTGAAAGTTCTATTTTAAATTTCTTATTTCTTATCGTAATTAAAAAATTTGCATTATATTTTTGTTTATATAAATAATACAGATAATCTTCTTCTCGCTTTTGGATAGAATTAATAATTTTATCTAATTTATATCCACGTTCTTTTATATCTCTTTGTATTTTTTGATTGTCAGACTCATCTGAATCTATAAAAATTTTAATTTTTACAAAATCACCAATAACCTCTTGATATAAAGTATGCAAGCCTTCAATAATTACAATATCCAAATCCTTTGTTTTTATCAGATCTGATGTCAAAAAATTACCAGAAACATGATCATACAGCGGAATACATAAATCATGAATATCTTGATATATACATTTAATATCTAATGCCAATTGAATAAGATTGTTCCCCTCTGGATTATAATGTGTTATTCTCTCCCATATAGTAGAATACCTATCAAATTTATGGTAACCATCAGCACCAATTACCATACAATCACAAACCGATTTAATAGCATTGCTAAGTGTAGATTTTCCAGATCCACTTTTACCAGATATAGAAATTAATAATTTTGAACAATTATAAGGATAATACTTTATATCATAAATACCTAGATCATCAGCTATAGAATCTCCTATCATTACAACCTTATCTTTTGAGTCAATTTTAGCTAATTCAAAAGCTCTATCTATTAATTTTTTATGTGGCTTTTCCACTTCAAATTCTTCTGAGCAAATTAAAAAATCAAGCATTAAAGATAAATTTGCATAATTAAGTTTGTTAATTTGTTCAATAAAATAAAAATTAGTAATGGCTAAAATCTTTCTATTAATACTTTTAGCATAAACTAAAAAATCAAACATTGTCTTATCAACTTTAATATTATAGAGAAATTCTTTTATGTATAACTCAAACATATTTTTAGCTTGAATAAAGTGTATATTTTTCTCTTCACACATTAATTTGAAGTATAATTCTTTTTTATGATGATTTACAGATAAATCTCGAGCTTTAATTTGCATTCTTGCATATTCATAATCTTCCATCGAAAAATTATATTTTTTTAAAACATTTTGCAAAGCTTTGTTATGTGCATAAGTATAGTTAAATAAAGTATTGTCAATATCCACCATAATAAGTTGATATTTATCAGCTAAATACTGAAAATTAAACATAAGAACCCCAAAGCTCCGGATTTTTTGTACATACTGAAAAACCATTTGGCAAAACTTGACAAATTTGTTGTATTAAGACTGTATAAGATAAATTATAAAGTTCCGGTGATACTATAATGGGCTCTATTTTTTTATCGATACTTTTATACAAATTGTTAATAAACTTGGCATATTCTTTTATATCAAAATCAGCAAATTGAGAATAATCAACCCATAAATACCTTGGCTTAGATAATTCAATAAGCTTGCAATTTAGTGTTTCTACATCGGAAACACGAATAATAAATTTTCCCTTTATTTTTTTTGAAATTCTTAAAATATCAGGAATCTGAGAATCTAAAAAATAATACTCATACCCCCCCCCATCATTATTACCATAATTGTTAAAAATATCAATAACAAGCTCTTCTAAATTTGATTCTTTAATATTGCAAATTATGGGTATATTTTCAAAGAATTCTAATTTTTCAGTAAATAACGGATATTTTATATTAGATTCGAGCAAATCATGATTTAAAACCAAACCTTGTTCATTACGCCTTAAATCAATCTCTACACCAAAATTTTCTATTTTCTTAGAAATATTATTTTGACGATGTAAGAAAACCATCTATATTAATCCTCTATACATAAAATTATAATAATCCTCAGGTACACCAATATCTATAAAATAATCATCTAAAATATGAGCTTTAGCTTTTAGTTTTTCATAATTTTCTTGTAAAAACTCTTCAAAAGAAAATTTTTTCTCTAAATCAAATTTATTAAAAATATCTTTAGTTAAAAGATAAATTCCACCATTGATTAAACCCTGATTTTTGAATATTTTTTCCTCAAAAGAAATCACAAAACCTTGCCCATCAACATTTACCGTGCCATATCTATCAAAATTATTCATTTGTTTTAGAGCAAGACAAATTTTACTTCCATTTAGTTTTAATTTACTTAAATCTATATCAAAAAAAGTATCACCGTTTAAAACATAAGCTTTATTTTTTATAAATTTCAAAGCCTCTTTTATAGCTCCACCTGTTCCTAAAGGCTCTTTTTCGATGCTGTATTTTATTTTTATGCCTAAAAACTCATCTTTAAAATATTCTTGTATCACTTCATATTTGTATGATACTGCTAAAATTACTTCTTTTATACCTTGCTTTTTAAGATGCTCAAGAATAAATTCTAAAAAAGGCTTATCATTTATCGGTGCCATAGGTTTTGGAACATCTTTTACAACGCTTTTAAGTCTTGTTCCTAAGCCACCACAAAGTATTATTGCTTGCAAGAAAAACCTTTACCGAAAAGCTCTTCTTCGACAATAGCACAAATAATATGCCCTATTAAAATATGTGCTTCTTGAATTCTTGGAGTACAAGTTGAAGGCACTTTTATACAGTAATCACAAAGCTCATTCATGGCCCCACCACTAGCTCCGCTTAAGCCTATGCTTATGATTTCTTTTTGTTTGCAAAGCTCTAGAGCTTTTAGGATATTTTTACTATTTCCGCTTGTAGAAATTCCTATAAAAACATCTCCTTTAACACCTTGAGCTTGCACTTGTCTAGCAAATAAATTTTCATAACCATAATCGTTGCCAATAGCTGTTAATACGCTAGTATCTGTAGTAAGTGCAATGCTTGCAATCCCTGGTCTATCAAAATAAAACCTACTTACAAATTCCCCTGCGATATGCTGTGCATCTGCCGCACTACCGCCGTTTCCCGCAAGCAAGGTTTTGTTGCCATTTTTATAAGCTTTTAATATAATTGTGGATGTCTTTGCGATAAGTTTTAACATGTAACTATTCTTTAAAATTCTATTTTTCACATCAATAGAATCAAGAAAGTGCTGTTTTATAAATAGTTCCATTGCTTCAAAACTACTCTTTCTGGAAAATTATATAAATTTTACAAGTTCTATACTATTTGCCATTTTTATAACATCCCCTCTAAATTTATTATTTTCAACAAATCTTATGATTTCATTTTGAAAAACAAAAGTTTCATGAATATTCATACACATGACAATGCAATCTAAATCTTTTAATGTTTTTTTACTAGGAAATTCTATTGGTATTTTAGAATTTATTAAATATTTTCCGACTTTATCCCGATCAATCTCAAATGCCTTTTTTATTTTTTTACTATTATCTATATCTAAATAATTTAATAAAGCATTTGATTGCGAAGCTCCGCCATACAACCCTATGCATTCATATTTACTTAACAATTTATTGATATATTCTATGTTATTATTTAAATTTTTTTTTGTATTTTCATCATACATTGTAAAATATTCTTTGCAATTCTTTTGTTTATTGTTTTTTTTAAATAATAGTCCAATATATTTATCTTCAAAAAAATTTACACTATCTATCAACTCACACCCATAATATTGCATAATTTTAATAATTGTTCCTTTTTGAAAATAGCCGCAATGATCATGGTATATATCAGTAAATCTAGAAAATCTAAAAATATTTTCGGCATTAGGAACTTCTATATAAATATACCCATTTTTTTCAATAATGTCAACAACAGATTTTAAAAAAACATTTGGATTTTCAACATGCTCTAAAACATGTCTAAAAATTATAAATTGTATCTTATCTTTTATTTTTGCTTTAATAGCGTCATTAAAAAACTCGCAAATATGCACTACATTCTCTGCTTTGCAATATTTTAACGATGATGCAGATGGATCAACGCTGTAATATTTTTTTACCTCTTTTGATAATAAAAATAACAAATCACCATATCCAGGTGCTATCTCTAAAAATATATCTTCTTTATTGCCATACTTCATAAGAAAATCTCTGATAGACAAAATATGCTTGCTAAGCCTATTTGTAAAATTTTTTTGTTGATAATACAAATTATTTTGAGAATATACTTTTTCAATATTATCAAATGAAAAAGCTTGATTAAAAATAAAACCGCATTCACCACATTGTAATAATTGAATACTTGAATCCTCTTTAAAAAGTTTAGACATTTCAAATGTACACAAAACTGCTACAGAAGCAAATACATTATCTCTCTTAAAGATTGTATATTTTTGCTTAGAACAACAACATAAAGGACATTCTATATTCTCCATGATTTAACCCCCTCTTTAGTAAATGAAAAATCTTGTACATAACCTTGTTCTTTTCTTAAAGCTTTGATTAAATTATATTTTTTAGTAGGATCTACGAAGAAAAACATAAATCCACCAGCTCCTGCTCCACTGGTTTTGCCACTATAGGCTCCGTTATCTATAGCAAGTTTATAAATTCTTTCAAGCTCATCATTGCTAACGATTTCTGAGATGATTTTTTTTGACTGCCAAGACTTGCCTAAAATTTGCGCCAAAGTATCAAAATCAGCCTTAAATAAAGCTTCTTTCATCTTTATAGCATCTTGCTTTATGGCATGCATGGCTTCTAAAGACTTTTCATCTCCAAGCTTTCCTTTTTTATGCTCTTCTATATCTTTTGCTTCTCTTGTGATATTTGTAAAATAAAGCACAGTTCTAGCTTCAAGCTCACTAGCTATCCAGTTTTTAATACGCAAAGGATTAACAATTACTCTTTTATTATCATAAAATTCCATAAAATTAAATCCCCCAAAAGTTGCAGCGTATTGATCTTGTGCTCCGCCTACTATGCCTAAATCTTCTCTTTCTATCTCATAAGCAAGCTTAGCGATTTCATATTCCCCTAAAGGAAGATTAAGCCACTCTGTAAAAGCTTTTATAATACCTACAACTAAAGTTGAACTTCCACCTAATCCACTACCACTTGGTACGTCCGAATAAGTGTGCAAAGAAAAACTCAAAGGTTTTTTTGTAAAATCTTTTACAATGCGATTATAAATACTTTTAAAAATATCTAATTTTCCATCATTTTCTAAGAATTCTTTACTTTCATACTCAGAGTAAGAATTTGTATCAGAAGAATCAAAAATGATTTTTCCATCTTCTCTTTCGATCAAGGTGCAATGTATATATAAAGATATAGTTGCATTTAAAACATAACCTATGTATTTATCACAATATAAATTAATATCAGTTCCTCCGCCAGCTAAACCTAGTCGAAGAGGAGCTTGTGTGCGTATAATTTTTCTTTTCATGAGTGCTATCTTACCTTAAAAATATTAATATATTTTTATTACCTATCTCCATGATGATACTTCTTCCAATCCTTATAGGTTTTAGACACCTTCAATATAAAAGTAAAAGGATGTTTAACTAATAAATTGCCAATTCTATATGATAAATGATTTTTAAAAACTAAAGAGCTATTGTAGTCATAACAAAAATCAATAGGCTTCAATTTTAATTTAGGATTATTACGGATTGCATAATTATAAATAAATTTTTGCATTTTGTAATCTAATATAATTATTAAGATCAAAAAAGGAAGTTTAATTACAGATGAAATATTTTTTGTCTTTATAATAACCTCACCCAACCTATATGATAGAGAATTTTTCACCCTAAAAACAGCACTATCATCCTTATTATATGAACAAACATTTACCATATCGTTTAAACGATCTTGCTTAAAAATTTCATCCTTAAATAATTGAATATATAAAAATGATATATACGGATAATCCAAGCTTTTCAAATCATTTAAAACACTATACTTTAATTCATTTATTATTATACAATGCGAAATTCTATACAAAAATTTATCCCTTCTTAAATGCAAAATATATTCTATGTGTCTATCTGCTTCATCATACTCTTTAAGCATTAAATGACAATAAATTAAACTTATGTTATGAATTTCTTTATCAGGATCCAACTGAATAGCTTTTTTAACAAGCTCTTTTGCATATTTAAAATTTTTACTTATTCTCATTTCTCCAAAATACATATAACCTAAGGAATATGCTTGCTGCATTATATGAATATCTAATTTTCCAAAATGTTTAAAAAAAATTTGCTGTCTCTGCTTTTCATCAAATATATCAATCCAAGCTGTTGATTCTTTGCCATTACCAATCAAACTTGCAAGACGTGAAAATCCTGAATATCCTCCTATTATTTTATCAATTTTAGACATTAAAACCAAATCAAAAATTTCTTCTTTCCAGCTATTCCTATAATCATTTGGTATATAATCATTTGCTATAAAAATATTTAAATTTTTATAAAACAAGCATAGAGATTTTAATACCTTAATATCTTCGCCAAATAACAAAATATTATTAGCAGAATAAATCTCTATAAGCTCCATTAATATTTCAACAGGCAGGGCTTTATGCCATACATAAACATGACCGGTATGATTGTACAAATTTAAACTACTATTATAAATAGAATCTCCACTTCTTGCATGTATTGCAATAAAACCTTTATTTTTAGAAAAATTATTTATTTTTTCCCAAACAACTTCTACTTTGTCAAATATTTCATTCGCCTCTTTACTAAACTGTATTTCACTCCATAAAACCGGAAAATTTTTACAATAATCAGCTTTTATATTTTTTATATACACATTCAACATTAAATGATTTGTACAATACCCCCAATCATATTGAAACGGTTTTTTAAGATAATCTTCGATAAAGTCTTTAGCTATAAATATATTATCTATCCATTTATCACTCAAAAAGTCTGATTTGATTGGACTCTCATAAACATCACTGTAAGAATGTTGTTCTATAAATTCATCATCAAATAGTTCATTTTCTTCACATACATTTATTTCACATACATCACTATTAGATATTTTCAAATTAGTCCATGTAAAACCAAAGTGACCATTTAATTTCTTAGATAAATACATAGCATTTAATAAAGCTATCATTCTATCACCCCACCCACATGGCGACTGCATCATAAAAATAGGTTTTAGTTGTTCATAAAACTCGATATTTAAAAAGAAAACCCCATTATTAAATTTCAAAAAATTAGCATCTTCTTCTAAATAAATTTTAATTTCATTTTTATTATAACAAATATAATAACTTTTCAACCAATTTAAATAATCTTTTGAAATCTCAATATCAATATTCTTTATTTTATCACTATTTTTTAATACTATTTTAACCATTTTAAAAGGTACATTACCTTTCAAAGAATATATCAAACATCCTTTTTTATTCTCTTTAATACATTCTACTTTTATTTTATCATAGTTTTTATCTTTAAGAATCATTATTTATACTCCCCGCTAAAATATTCTATACCCACATTTCTAGCACTACTTAATCCTCCATTTTTTTTATGAAATAAAGTTATTCTTTCGTCTTTTAAAGTATACTCTTTGGCGATATTTAAGGAATTTTTATCTGTACTGCCATCATTTACTAAAATAATCTCTAGATTAAGATAAGTTTGATTTATGACACTTTCTATACATTCTCTTAAATAATTTTCTACATTATATATTGGAATAACTATACCAACAGTTTTATTTTGATTCATCTATAATGCTCTCTTTTTCTTATGAATTTTATAT
>NZ_MJWW01000042.1:0-72477 GCF_001762445.1 Campylobacter sp. BCW_6877
TTTAAGATTAAAATTTATACTTAAGTCCTACTTGACCACTTAAGTAAGTTTCATTTTTATTATCTACTTTACCTGCTAGTATTTGTTTAGCACCAAAGCCAAGATTCATACTGAGTTGATTTGTAAAATCTATATTACCCCCTACGATAATTTGCCCATATGTTTTTTTCTTGTTGTTAGCTTCTACACTAGTAAAGAAAGCATTATTTACAGCTAGGTTAGCTGTGTAATCATCACCACTATTGATAACAAATTGTTCTATTTTTGGAGTTACAAAAATATAAGAGTTTTCATTCATATATTTTCTAAATTCAGCACCCACTTCAACACTTACAGAATTGTTTTTCATAGAATCAATATCTTTAGCAATAGCACCATTTTCTGTATGAGATGGAGTATAACTAAAATAATAATTTATCCCTGCAAAAGGTTTGATAAATAAAGTATTATCACTAAAGTCAAACACACGACCTGCATTAGCACTAAGTCCTAAGAATTTGCTTGTATAATCTGAGTTATATGCACCATCTGTTTGAATATTGTCTTGTTTAGTTGGAGAAACTTGAGCATAAGCTTTAAGATTAAGTTCCCATTGTGGAGCTACATTGATAGTAGAATACATACCTAATTGGAAGTTATCACTTTTTTGTTCTAAATTATTGTCTTTGATTTTAGCATTTGCATAAGTAAAATAAGCACCCCATAAAACATTATCATTAGCTTGTTTATCTACCCCTACGGTAGCACCATACATTGCACCACTATCTCCATCGATAATGTTAGCACCACCAAAAGCATTAGCCCAAATACTATTGGTATATTCATTTACATAGCTTGGTCTCATATCACTATCTAAAGCAGCAAATTTAAGATCATTCATTTTAGAAGCATAAGTTCCAAAAGGATTGTTTAACATTGCTACACGAGAGCCTATAGAAACATCATTAGAAATATTCATAGTGGTATTAACTGCACTAGAAGCTGAATTGAGATTAGATACAGATTTACCTGTATTGTCTGTGTCTTTTTTGATTTGTAGGGCTAGTTTTACACCGCTAAAACTTTTTAAATCTAGTCCTAAACCTTGTCTACAAGTTTGTCTGCGATTTCTCTAAGATTAAGTACAGCATTATATTCAGCACTTCCTTCTTTAAGGTTGTATAATTTTACTACTTCTTTGTCTAAGTTTGGATTGTTTTCGCCTTTTTGTATTATTTCATTTAATTTATTTTTTTGGTCTTCAAGCTGTTTTTTTTATTTGTTCATTATCATTAAATTGTTTTATTAGTTTTTCTAGCATTTTTAAGTCAATTTTTAATTGAGTTAGAGTATTTTTTAAATGCTCAGTTGCTGTTCCATTTGCTACCAAGCATTTGTTAGATCCGCAATTTACTTCTTTTAAATTGTAATCTACTAATTCCATATCCAGCAAATTTTTATCAAGTGTTATACTTTGAAAGGTGTCTTGATTTTTATCTATATCGATATAATCACTTGCAAATTTGCCATATGAAGCTTCAGCTGTATTTGATGTGCTTATATCCTTATTAAATCCTTGTGCTTGGATTAAAAGTGTGTTTTTAGCAAGCAAATCTCTAAAAGATGTACCATTTACGCTAAATTTAGAATTAGTGATATTCGCATTATTAGTAACTTTTATAGAATAATTTTGCACTGCATAAGGATTGCCAAATTCAAAAAAGGTTTTGTCTGCATTTAAATTTCCATTTACGACAAGGTTATTTCCATATACAGATACTCTTGAGCCTTTTTGTGTATCATCTTCTACTAAATTAGTTCCGCTAAGGCTTAAATCTCCATTGAACACCGAGCCGCTTTGATTGACATATAAATTCATATCTTTAAGTATGGTTTCTTTAGCATTTACATAAAGATTTGCAATGTAAGAACTTTCCATACCAACATTTTCGATATTTAAAGTATTTTTATCACCCAAATCAAAGACATACTTAAATTCATCAGTATCGATATCTTTATCATCTGGATTTAAAAAGCTTTCATCATCAAATCTAGGAATGTTTGATTTTATGGTTAAATCATTGCCTTTTAAACTATCTCCATTTATTAAAACTACATCTTGCCCTTTAACTTCAAAATAATCTTGCAGATTTTTTCCGCTAATCCCATCTAGTTCTATTTCAGTTGGTGTTGTCTGAGCTTCAACTAAGGTATTTTTAGAATTTAAATCTACTGCCATTACATTGCTACAAAGTGCAGCACCTAAGCCAAAACCCACTAAAACTTTACTCGCCGAAAACGAAAGCTTCATAAATTCTCCTTATACAAAAAATAAAAAACCATTATACCCCCCCCCCATAAAAAAGAGCTTAAGAAGTAATTTTATAAAGAGAAAATTTTATTTTTGTTTTTAAATTTCAAATTGTTAGTATATTTTCACTTGAAGAGTTTAAAGAGTAAATTTATGTTTTTTTGATATAAAATGCTTTAAAATTCTTAAAAATTATAAATTAAATCCCTATTTTTTTATCAGTATTACTTTTAATTATGTTTTTTTGATATAATTAAATTTTTAAAATAACGCGAAAAGAGAAAGCTTATGGAACCCTTATTTACAACCCAAATTTTAAAATATAAAGGTGATGAATCTTTTACATGCGATGATACTTTAGTACGTGAAATTAAGCTTGAAATTTTTATTAATGATGAAAAAGTAGGTGCTTTAATGGCAACTCCTGTAGATGAACAGGCACTAGCAATAGGGTATTTAATGAGCGAAAATATCATTGCAAAAGTAAGCGATATTGAGAACATAGAAACAAAAGATGATGGTATGAGTGTGCATATCAAAGCAAAGATTGATAAAGAAAATTTAGCAAAGCTTAATGCTGAAGGCGTAGTTATAAGTGGTTGTGGTAGAGCACATACTGCAAATATCGATTTAGAAGCCATTGAAGCGAGTAAAATTAGTTCTGATGTAAAATTTAGCAAAGATGAAATTTTAAAACAAATGAGTACTTTTTATACTCAATGCGAGCTTTACGAGAAAACAGGCTGTGTGCATACGGCTAAGCTTTTTGTAGATGAGAAAACTTTTTTTATAGGTGAAGATATAGCTCAACATAATACCATAGATAAAGCTTTAGGAAAAGCACGTTTAGCTGGGGTTGATTTAAGTCAATGTTTTTTAATGGTTAGTGGAAGGCTAAGTTCTGAAATGGTAGCTAAAGCAGTTATGCATAAAATTTCAGTGCTTGTTTCACGCACGGCTCCTACTTGTTTAGGGGTTATGATAGCAAGAAAATTTGATTTAACGCTTTGTGGTTTTGCTAGAGAAAATAAGATCAATATTTATAGTGGAGAATTTAGAATTCATGGATAAAAATCAAGAAAAAGAAATCATCTCATACATGAGAGAATTGTTAAATAGTAATGAAAAATTAGATTGTGGTACGGCTTTTAAAATTGCAAAGAAATTTAATATAAATATAGAAAAAATCGGACAATTAGCCGATGAAAATCACATGAGAATTGATAATTGCGAGTTGGGGCAATTTGGACATTTAGATTTTGAAAAAGCAAAGATTGAAGTGCTTAAAAAAATAGAACCTAGTTTAGATGAAAAGCGTAGAATTTTTTGTAAAGATGCAAGAGATATTGCTAAAGAAGGTTGTGGACTTAAAAGTATGCGTTCAGCTTTAAAAGCTTATAAGGTTGATGTAAAGTATTGTCAACTTGGTTGTTTTAAAGAAAAAAAAGGTAAGCAATTTATAGTAAGAACAAAAACTTGGATTGAAAATGCGGATGGAGATTTGCTTTTTGGACGAGGAAAAACAGAACTTTTAGAGCTTATCGGACAAACAGGTAGTTTATTGCATGCTTCTAAACTTATGGGGATTAATTATAAAAAAGCTTGGATGCATTTACAAACCTTACAAAAAAATTCTCAAGAAATTTTAGTTAGCACACGACAAGGACGCTCTAAAGAATCAGGAACAAAACTTACTCCTAGAGCTTTGGAATTAATGGAAAATTACTCTATTTTGCAAAAGGATATAGAAGAATACGCTAATAAACGCTTTAAAGAATTGTTCTTAAAAGGAAAAAAATAAATCTTCTATCAAAAAATACTAATACATAATATTTTTATAATTAGTTAATAGTATTTTTTTAAAAAATATGTTAAAATATAAAATCCAAAATTTTATTTTAGGAGTTATTAAGATGTTTAAATCTTTAAATATAGGTTTAAAACTTATTTTTTCTGTAGCAACTGTTGTTGTTATTGGGCTTATTATTCTAATTTCATTAATCACAAAACAAGTAAGTCAAAATATTACCAAAAATACAGAAGATATTCTAGCTTCTATCACGAAAGAATATGCTACCCAAACTCAAGGAATTTTTGGGGAAATGATTGCTTTAAATAAAAGTATTTCAGGTACTTTAACAGAAATGTTTAGATCAACTTCAAAAGAAAATTTAGATATAGACAGTATAACAAATATTATAACCAATACTTTTGATAATAGTGCTTATTCTAATTTTACTTATTTGTATCTTATCGATCCGCCAGAATATTTTAAAGAGGAGAGTAAATTTTTCAATACTCAAAGTGGAAAATTTGTTATGCTTTATGTTGATGAAGAAAAAGATAGTAAAGGCGGGATAAAAGCAATACAAGCTAGTGATGAAATAGCTAATTTACAAGTTGTGCAAGATATATTAAAAAAAGCAAAATATGGGGAAAATAAAGTATATATAGGACGTCCTATTAGGATGAATTTAGAAGGTCAAGATTTTGATGCTGTAAATATTGCTATGCCTATATTTGACCGAAAGAATCAAGTTGTAGGTGTTATCGGTATGACTTTGAATTTTTCGGCTATTGCTACTTATCTTTTAGATCCCAAGAGTCAAAAATATGATGGAGAATTAAGAGTTCTTTTAAATTCAGATGGTCTTGTTGCAATTCACCCTAATAAAAATTTGGTTTTAAAAAATTTAAAAGATGTCAATCCTAACAAAGGCGCACAAGAGACTTATAAGGCTATGAGCGAAGGAAAAAATGGAGTTTTTAACTATATAGCTTTTGATGGTGATGATTCTTATGCCGCGATTAATAGTTTTAAAGTGCAAGATAGCTCTTGGACAGTTTTGGTAACTGCCCCTAAATATTCAGTTTTTGAACCTTTGAAAAAATTACAATTAATTATTATTAGCGCATCTTTTATTTTTATTTTTGTTGTTTTGGGAGTGGTTTATTATTGCGTAAGAAAAATTGTTGCAACAAGATTACCAATTATTCTTAACTCTTTAGAATCTTTTTTCCGTTTCTTAAATCATGAAAAAATTGAGCTTAAATTAATTAAAATTCGAGCCAATGATGAATTAGGGGCAATGGGAAGAATCATAAATGAAAATATTGAAAAGATTCAAATATCTTTAGAGCAAGATCAAAATGCTGTAGATGAATCGGTGCAAACTGCTAAAGAAATTGAAAAAGGTAATTTAACTGCAAGAATTACTAAAAATCCTATAAACCCTCAATTAGTAGAACTTAAAAATGTTCTTAATAGAATGCTTGATGTTTTGCAAAGTAAAATTGGTTCTAATATGAATGAAATTAATAGAGTTTTTGATAGTTATAAAGCGCTTGATTTTAGCACAGAGGTGCTTGATGCTAAAGGCGAAGTTGAGATTACAACTAATATTTTAGGTAAAGAAATTAAAAAGATGCTTGTAGCTTCTTCAAATTTTGCTAAAGATTTAGCCAATCAGTCAGAAGAGTTAAAAAATTCTATGCAAAAACTTGCTGATGGCTCTAATGCACAAGCGAGTTCTTTAGAACAATCGGCTGCAGCTGTAGAGGAGATTAATTCTTCTATGCAAAATGTAAGTGGAAAAACAGTTGAGGTTGCTTCGCAAGCTGATGATATAAAAAATATTGTCAATGTGATTAAAGATATCGCTGAGCAAACGAATCTTCTTGCTTTAAATGCAGCTATTGAAGCTGCACGTGCTGGAGAACATGGGCGTGGTTTTGCAGTTGTTGCAGATGAGGTAAGACAGCTTGCGGAAAGAACAGGGAAATCCTTATCTGAAATCGAGGCAAATATTAATATACTTGTTCAAAGCGTAAATGAAGTAGCAGAATCTGTAAAAGAACAAACAGCAGGAATCACACAGATTAACGATGCTATAGCACAACTTGAAACTGTAACTAAGGAAAATGTCGAAGTTGCAAATGTTACCAATAATATAACAAATGAAGTCAATCAAATTGCTGCAGCAATTCTTGAAGATGTGAATAAAAAAAGATTTTAAAAAAGCTCATTTTTGAGCTTTTGAATTTTTTCTATATTATTTAAAATTTTTAAACACAAAACAAGTAATAAAATAATATTATTTTTCAAAGCTAATATCAAGGAAAAATAATGAAAATTGATTGTCGCAATCTTTCTTGTCCTCAGCCTATAGTTGAAACAAAAAACGCTCTTGAAAAACTTCAAGAAAATGAAATTTTAGAAATTGTTTTAAATTCTATTATTTCAAAAAATAATGTTGTAAAATTTCTTAACTCTTTAAATTTAAATCCTATTATAGATGAAAATGCACAAGAGTTTTGCATCAAAGTGCAAAAAAAGAATTTTAATTCTAGTGAAGTAAATATTCACGATTATAATGTTTTATTTTTAAAAACCGACAAAGTGGGTGAGGGTGAATTGGGACAAAATTTACTTGTAGGATTTTTAAGTACCTTAAAAAATTTAGATCATGCTCCAAGTAAAATTCTTTGCGTAAATGAAAGTGTTTTAATCAATGTTGATGAAAATCATAAAGCACATTTAGCTATGAAAGAACTTGAAAATTTAGGTATTGAGATCATAAGTTGCGGAGCTTGTTTGGAATTTTTTAATAAAAGCAAAGAACTTAAAATAGGAAATATAGGCAATGCTTATGAAATTTTAAACGAGCTTTTTGGTAAAGCAAAGATTATTACTTTGTAAAGGAAAAACACTGCAATATAAAAATCAAAATTTAACGCATTTTGTTAAAGCAGCAGGCTGAGCAGCGAAATTAAGCCCGGGTGGTCTTAAAACAATTTTAAATTTCATGCAAAAAACCCCTGCCTTACTTAGCGATATTGGAAATAATGAAGATGCAAGTGTATATCAAATCAGCCGCGATTTAGCTTTGGTGCAAACGCTTGATTTTATCACTCCTATAGTAGATAGTGCTTATCATTTTGGTACTATTGCCGCAGCAAATGCTTTAAGCGATGTTTTTGCTATGGGTGCAGAGGTGATTAATGCCTTAAATATAGTAGGTTTTGATACTTGTAATCATGATTTAAATATCTTAAAAGAGCTTTTAGAAGGTGCAAATGATAAGATTCAAGAATGCAATGCTTTAGTTGTGGGTGGCCATACTATAGAAAGCACTGAGCTTTTTTTTGGACTTAGTGTTACAGGAAAAGTACATCCTAGTAAATTTATTGCTAATAATACTTCTAAAGTTGGAGATTGTATCATTTTAACCAAGCCTTTAGGAACAGGAATTTTAAGTACAGCTTTAAAGGCACAAATGCTAAATCAAAAACATTTAGATATAATGCTTAAAAGTATGATGGAGTTAAATTATAAAGCCAGTCAAATTGCTCTTAAATTTCACCCAAGCGCCATGAGTGATGTCACAGGTTTTGGACTTTTAGGTCATTTAAAAGAAATGCTAAATAAAAATATTTCTTTTGAAATTTTTGAAAGTGAACTTCCTTTTTTAGATGGAGTAAAAGAGTATTTTAATATGGGTTTAATTCCTGCTGGAGCTTATAAAAATTTAGAATTTATAAAAGAACTTATCCCTGATTTAAATGAAGAAAAATTATTACTTTGTGATCCACAAACTTCAGGAGGACTTTTAATTTCTATAAGTGAAAAAGATTCCTTAGAATGTTTAAAAAAACTAGAAGATGAAAATATTCAAGCTAAAATTATTGCTAAGGTTGTAAATAAGCAAGAAAATGATATTATCATTTCTTAATTTTTGTTACTTATATACCCATTAAAATTTTTTTTATCATTTTTTATACATTTTCTATGATTTAAAATATTATTTTTATCTTATTTATATATTATTTATTAAAATTTATTTTATCTTAGGAGATACGAAATGATACAAAAAGCTTTAGCCTTAGCTGAAGAATTACAAGGACAAATAGAAGCCAATATTTCAAATTCTGAAAAAGAATTTCATGCTAAAATGCAAAAACTTCTTAATAATCCCAAAAATAAAGTTATGCTTATAGAGCTTTTAGATCGTTCTTTTAGATGTAAAGATAAAAATGCAAGTTTTGAGCTTATAGAATATACTTTGAGTAAATATGGCATAGCGGATTTTTTTAGCACTTTTGAAAAATTCCTACTTTTTAGCTTTTTAAATTTTGGAAAATTTGCTCCTAATTTAAGTGTACCTTTTTTTGTCAAACATTTAAGAGAAGATACTAAAGCTATGGTTCTAGATGCAAATCTTAGTGTTTTAGAACCACATATTAAGAAAAGAAAAGAGCAAGATAAAATTACCTTAAATGTGAATTTAATCGGCGAAGAGGTTTTAGGTGAAGCTGAGAGTAAATATCGTATGCAAAAATACGAAGAAGCCTTAAAATCAAGCTATATCACTTATATTTCCATAAAAATTACTACTATTTTTTCACAAATTAATATTATAGATTTTAATTATTCCAAAGAAGAGGTCGTAAAAAGACTAGATTATCTTTATGCTTTAGCCTTAGAAGAAGAAAAAAAACAAGGTGTATCTAAATTTATCAATCTGGATATGGAAGAATTTAGGGATTTAGAGCTCACCGTTGCAGCTTTTATGGAAAGTGTGGCTAAATTTGATATTAAAGCGGGGATTGTTTTGCAAGCTTATATTCCTGATTCTTATAAGTATCTTAAAAAACTTTTTGCTTTTTCAAAAGAGAGGGTTTTAAAAGGTATGAAGCCTATTAAGATCCGTTTTGTTAAGGGTGCTAATATGGAAAGTGAAGAAACCATTGCGTCTCAAAGGGGTTGGGAGCTTCCTACTTTTTACAAAAAAATAGATACTGATAGTAATTATAATAAAATGCTTGATTTTATTCTTGAAGGAGATAATTATAAATACATCAACATAGGAATTGCAAGTCATAATATCTTTGAGATTGCTTATGCTTATACACGCATAAGTGAAGTGGGTGCTTTGGATTCTTTTACTTTTGAAATGCTTGAAGGTATGAGTTTGCAATGTTCTTATGAATTATCTAAAATGCATGATCTAATCCTTTATGCCCCAGTTTGCGATGAAGCACATTTTAACAATGCCATTGCTTATCTTGTAAGACGCCTTGATGAAAATACAAGTGAAGATAATTTTATGCGTTATTTTTTCAATCTTAAAGTAGGAGATAAGAACTGGAATATCCAAAAAGAACTTTTTTTAAAATCTTTAGAAGGCATAAAAACTCTTGATAATACTACACATCGTAAGCAAGATAGAAATAAAGAATCAAATATCATAAGTTCTTATGAAAGTAAAAAATTTAGCAATGAAAGCGATACGGATTTTATTTTAGCACAAAATAGAGCGTGGGCTAAAGAAATTAAAACTAAATATGAAAATTTAAAAGATTATGATGTTTATCCTGTTATAGGCGAACTTGATTTTAAAGCAGAAAATTTAAATGTTTTAGAAGTTAAAGATAAGATCGAAGATAGAGTTATAGGAAAGGCTTATTTAGCAGGAGAAAAAGAAATCAAACAAGCTTTAGAAGTAGCTAAAAATTCCAAATTTACACAAAAAAGTCATGATGAAATTTATCAAATTTTAGCCAAAAGTGCAAAACTGATGAGAGAAAGAAGAGGGGATTTGATAGGTTTGGCAGCTTTAGAAGTGGGCAAAACCTTTTTAGAGATCGATCCTGAAGTAAGCGAGGCTATTGATTTTATAGAATTTTATCCGCACTCTTTAGAAGAGCTTAAAAAACAAAATCCAAAAGTTAAATTCACACCTAAAGGCATAGGGGTTACCATAGCTCCTTGGAATTTTCCTATAGGGATTTCAGTAGGTACTATAGCTGCACCACTAGCTGCAGGTAATGTGGTGATTTATAAACCTTCTTCACTTTCAACCCTAACAGGTTATATGCTTTGTAAGTGTTTTTGGGATGCAGGTATTCCAAAAGATGCTTTGATTTTCTTACCTTCAAAAGGAAGCGATATTTCTAAATATTTACTTGTTGATGAAGCGATTAAATTTTCAATTCTTACAGGAGGAGAGGATACTGCTTATGCTATGTTAAAAGCTAATCCAACCTTGCTTTTAAGTGCTGAAACGGGAGGAAAGAATGCGACTATAGTTTCTAAATTTGCTGATCGTGATAGTGCGATTAAAAATATCATTCATTCTGCTTTTAGCAATAGCGGTCAAAAATGTTCAGCTACTTCTTTGCTAGTCTTAGAAGAAGAGGTTTATAATGATGAAGAATTTAAAAAGACTTTAGTGGATGCTGCAAGTTCTATGGCAGTGGGCAGTCCTTTTGAATTTAAAAATAAATTAGGTGCTTTAGCTGATAAGCCAAGTTCTAAAGTTCAAAAGGCTTTAGATGAATTACAACCTTATGAAGAATGGGCATTAAAACCTAAGTTTTTAGAGGATAATCCTTATTTAATGACTCCAGGCATAAAATACGGCACTAAAAAGGGTGATTTTACCCATATGAATGAACTTTTTGTGCCGATTTTAAGTGTAATGAAAGCTAAAGACTTAAAAGAAGCTATTGATATAGTAAATTCCACAGGTTATGGTTTAACTGCAGGTTTTGAAAGCTTAGATGAAAGAGAATGGGAGTATTTTCACACTCATATAGAAGCAGGAAATATTTATATCAATAAACCAACCACAGGGGCTATAGTTCTGCGTCAACCTTTTGGTGGGATTAAAAAATCTGCCATAGGTTTGGGTAGAAAAGTGGGAATTTATAATTATATCACTCAATTTTTAGAGATTAAGCAAGAAGATTTTGATGATCATTTAATTGAAGATAAATTTTCAAAAAAATTAGCACAAATAGATTTAAAAGAAGCACAAGATTTTATGAATGATTTAATTAAAATGTCTCAATCTTATGCTTATCATTATAAAAATGAGTTTAGTGTTTCAAAAGATTATGTCAATATACGTGGAGAAGATAATCTTTTTTCTTATACTAAAATAAAGAATATGGTTTTAAGACTTTGTGGAAATGAAAGCTTAAAAGATGTTTTAGGGGTGATTTTAGGTGCAAATATTGTAAATATTGATCTAAGTATCAGTTATGATGAACAAGATGTTAGTATGATAGAACGAATTGTTCAAAGCATAGGAGCAAAAGTATTATTTTTAAAAGAAAATAAAGAAAATTTTATCAAGAGTATTAAAGAATATGAAAGAGTGCGTTATTTGGCAAAGCCAGATGTAAATGATGAGATTTATAAAGAGGCTGCAAAGCTTGCTAAAATCATCATAAGAGAAAAGCCATTGTTAAATGGTCGTTTTGAACTTTTAAATTATTTTAATGAAAAAGCTTTAAGTATATCTTTTCATCGCTATGGAAATTTAGGCATTAGAGCAATATCTTAATAATTAAGGAGAGATTGATGGAAGTAGTTCAAATTAATACCCCAATAGCAGTGATGTTTGTAGTTTATGCCTTATTGATGCTTTATATAGGTTTTTATTTTTATAAACAAAATAAAAATTCAGAAGATTATTTTTTAGGTGGGCGTACTATGGGGCCTGTGATATCTGCACTTAGTGCAGGGGCTTCTGATATGAGTGGTTGGCTTTTAATGGGATTACCAGGAGCTTTATATGTAAGTGGTTTTATAGATTCTTATATTGCAATTGGGCTTACTATAGGAGCTAGTTTAAATTGGATTTTTGTGGCAAAAAGACTTAGAATTTATACCAGCGTGATTGCAAATTCTTTGACTATTCCTGATTATTTTGAAACTCGTTTTGATGATGATAAACATATACTGCGCATCATATGTGCGGTGGTAATTTTGATATTTTTTACCTTTTATGTTTCATCAGGACTTGTAAGTGGAGCAAAACTTTTTGAAAGTACTTTTGGTATCAGATATGATTATGCTTTAACTACTGGAACGATTATTATTGTTGCTTATACTTTTTTAGGTGGATATAAGGCAGTTTGTTGGACGGATATGATACAAGGGCTTTTAATGATGATGGCTTTAATCATTGTGCCTTTGGTTATGCTTTATCATTTAGGTGGCTTTGGTGAAGCGATGAATATAGTAAGAGAAATAAAGCCACAAGCTTTATCTATGGGCGAAGGAGTAGGAGTTATAAGCATTATATCTGCACTTGCTTGGGGTTTGGGTTATTTTGGTCAACCACATATTTTAGTGCGTTTTATGTCGATTCGTTCTACTAAAGATATTCCTATGGCCACTTTTATAGGTATTGCTTGGATGGCGGTTTGTCTTTTAAGTGCTTGTATGATAGGTGTTTTGGGCATAGCTTATGTGCATAAATTTGAATTAAGTTTGCAAGATCCTGAAAAGATTTTCATCGTGATGTCGCAGCTTTTATTTAATCCTTGGATAGCAGGTATTTTACTCAGTGCTATTTTGGCGGCTATTATGAGTACGGCAAGTTCACAATTGCTGGTTTCAAGTTCTACTATAGCGGAAGATTTTTATAAAAAGATTTTTAGAGAAGATGCGCCAAGTCATGTTGTATTAAATTTAGGTAAATTAGGTGTTTTACTAGTAGCTGTAATAGCGTTTTTGATTTCTACTGATAAAAACTCAAGTGTTTTGAGTATAGTTTCTTATGCATGGGCTGGATTTGGAGCTTCTTTTGGTTCTGTAATGCTTTTTTCTTTATTTTGGAGTAGGATGACAAGAGTAGGAGCGATTTTAGGTATGATAACAGGAGCTGCTACTGTGGTGCTTTGGAAGAATTTTGCAAATTCGGGTCTTTATGAAATAGTTCCAGGGTTTTTAGCAGCTTCGGCGGTGATTATTATTGCAAGTTTGTTTACAAATGTAAGATCTGGAACTAAAGCAGCTTATGAAAAGATGTTAAAAGAGCTTTGAGAACAAAAGCCTTTTTAAGGCTTTTGGATTAAAAATCTTAGTGTGGATCCACTTTGATCGATTTCAAGCACTTTAAAACCACGGTTTTTTGCATCTTGAGGTATGGAATTGATACTTTGTGGGCAATCGCAAAGCACTTCCAAAATTTCTCCACTTTGAAGCTTAGGCAAGACATCGAGTGTTGCTATAGCAGGATAAGGACAAGCTTCACCTTGTAAATTTAAACTATAAGTAATTTTCATTGTTTATCCTTTAAGTTGATTTTTAAAGAAGTGTTTTTTGTAAAATACTACAAAAGCAAACATCAAGATGAATAAAATAAGATTGATAAAAAATCCATTTAAATTTCCAAATTCGGTTAAAAGATTGATTTTTATACCTTCTTTAAAAGCCTTTGGTAAAAAGTCATAACTTAAAGCTAAAATCATAGTTCCTATTATATTTGCAATTCCTACTATCATAAAATGACTTTGTCCTTCAAAGGCACGATAAGCCCAACCACACTCACAACCTCCGGCAAAAACTATACCAAAACCAAACAAAAATGCTCCTACAGCTACAGCAGGAGAAAGTTCTATGAGTTTGCTAGTATGACCTTGCAAGATAAAAGCAAAAGCGATTAAAGAGGCGATAATCATACTGATTAATGCGCCTTTTATAGCATTATCTCTACCAAATAAAAATAAATCTCTAAAGCAAGAAGTAAAACAAATTTGCCCTCTAGAAATAACAAAGCCAAAAACAAAACCAAAAATCAGTGCTAAAGCTAGAAGGCTTTGTTTGTTTTGTGTGCTGATATTGCCATTTGTAAAAACAAGATAAAACACCCAAACTAAAAAGGCCATGAAAAGCAATATGCCTAAGTTAAAATATAATTTTGTACGCAAACTTTGCTTGTTTAACGGCAAGTTTTCTTTATTTACCCGTTCTAATTTAGCTTTAGGTTTAAAAAAGGAAGTGTTGCAAATTTTCACTCCTAGATAAATTCCTAAAACCATAAAAACAGTAAAAAGCCAAGTGTGTAAAGAAAAATAAGGTAAACCTGTAAAAAAATTAGCTAAATTGCATCCAAATGCAAGTCTTGCTCCATATCCTGAAAGAATTCCACCTACTATTGCTTGAAAAATTCTTATATTGCTAGCAGGTAGACGAAATTTGACTTTGTTAGCTAAAAGTGCGGCTACTAAACAACCTATAAACATACCTATGAGCATAATACCATCAGTTCTTGTTAAAGGGGTTCCATTTAAATTTTGCTTTTGGTAATAAGAATATCCATCTAAATTCATACCTAAAAACTCTAAAAACTCACCACCCCAACGCGTCATTTCTCCAGTAACAGCCCAAACGCCACCAAAAATCCCAAAATACACTGCACTTAAAATTCCAAGTGCAATCATAGAACGGGAATTGTCCCAAAAATTGATTAAATATTTTTGTTTAAAAGAATTCAAAGAAAGATCCTAAAAATGTAATCATCAAAACTTGATGCTAAAAAAGAGTGAGATTATAGCTTAAATTTAACATGAAGTCAAAAAGAATATTGATAAATTTATTTTGTTTTTCATTAAAAATCGCTATAATTATCGCTTTGGAAGATTAGCGTATCTGGTGATCGCCACTGACTTCAAATCAGATGAAAGGATAGTTGACTATTCTTTGGGGAGTTCGATTCTCTCATCTTCTCGCCAATATTAAGTAAAATCAAGGAAATTTTTATGAGCAAAGCAGATATTATTGTCGGCATTCAATGGGGCGATGAAGGAAAAGGTAAGGTAGTTGATAAATTATGTGAAAATTATGATTTTGTTTGCAGAAGTGCAGGTGGACACAATGCAGGACATACGATTTGGGTAAATGGTGTAAGATATGCGCTTCATCTTATGCCAAGTGGAGTTTTGCATCCAAGATGTATTAATATTATCGGAAATGGAGTTGTGGTTTCTCCTGAAGTATTGATTGCTGAAATGGCTCAATTTGAAAATTTAAAAGGTAGATTATATATCAGTGATAGAGCTCATTTAAATTTAAAACATCATTCTTTAATAGACATTGCAAAAGAAAAACTCAAAGGCAAAAATGCCATAGGAACAACAGGTAAGGGTATAGGACCTTCTTATGCAGATAAGATTAATCGTACAGGACATAGAGTTGGTGAGCTTTTAGAACCACAAAGACTTTGTGAGGCTTTGATGAAAGATTTTGAAGCTAATAAAACTTTTTTTGAAATGCTTGAAATTGAAATTCCAAGTGCTGAAGAATTGCTTGCTGATTTAAAACGCTTTAATGAAATTTTAACTCCTTATATTACAGATACTACAAGAATGCTTTGGAAGGCTTTAGATGAAGATAAAAGAGTACTTTTAGAAGGAGCTCAGGGCTCTATGCTTGATATTGATCATGGAACTTATCCTTATGTTACAAGTTCAAGTACTATTTCAGCAGGCGCTTTAACAGGACTTGGGTTAAATCCTAAAGAAGCGGGAAATATTATAGGTATTGTAAAAGCTTATGCAACGCGTGTGGGAAATGGAGCTTTTCCTACTGAGGATAAGGGCGAAGATGGAGAAAAAATTGCACAAATTGGAAAAGAAATTGGCGTAAGCACGGGACGTAAAAGACGCTGTGGATGGTTTGATGCGGTTGCTGTAAGATATACAGCAAGGCTTAATGGTCTTGATGCTTTATCTTTGATGAAGCTTGATGTTTTAGATGGTTTTGAAAAGATAAAAATTTGTCGTGCTTATGAATATAAGGGTATGGAAATCGACTACATACCAAGCGATTTAGAAAATGTTCAACCTATTTATGAAGAAATGGATGGTTGGGATAAAGTTTTTGGTATAAAAGATTATGATTTATTGCCAGAAAATGCTAAAAAATATATAGCAAGACTTGAAGAGCTTGCAGGGGTTAAAGTAAAGTATATTTCCACTAGCCCTGAAAGAGATGATACTATCATCTTATGAAAAGTAAATATAATTCTGTTGTAAAAGTAAGAAAACAACAACTTGATAAAGCAGAATCAAATCTTAATCAAGCCAAACAAAGACAGCTTGAACATGAAAAAGCTTATGAACTTTCACGCCAAGAGTGTCAAAGTTTAGGCGTATTGCCAAAATCAGGATCTATAGCAGAGTTAAGATCGAATTTAAGTATGACGCAAGTAGGACGCGAGGCTTTGGCAAGAGCTAAGGAGAAAGTAGAGCTTTCTAAAAAGGAAATGAATCATTATCAGTTTTTATATCAAAAAGCGCATTTAGATTATGAAAAAATGAAGGCTTTGGAAACTGAAGAAATTAAACAAAAACAAAAAGAACTTGCGAAGGCTGAAGAAAAATTTTTAGATGAAATTGCAATCAGTCGTTTTTTCAAAGGGGAAAAAGATGATTAAAAAATTTATATTGTTAGTTTTTATTTCAAGTGTAGTTTTTGGAGCTGAACAAGATTGTGAACAATATTTTGAAGCTAGAAAAGCTCAAATTGAATTGCAAGCTAGAGAATTTGATGAAGCAAGACAATCTTTAGAAGCTTATAAAGCCTCTTTTGAAGCTTTGCAAAAAGAAAGGCTTGAAAATTTAGAAAAAAAAGAGGCTGAGGTTAATGCGACTTTGGCAAAAATTGAAGAATTAAAACTTGAAAACGCAAGGCTTGTAGAAGAACAACAAAAGATTTTAAATTCAATCAATGATAAAACTCAAGGTAGGGTTAAAGAAATTTACTCCCAAATGAAAGATGCAGCCATTGCAGATGTTTTAAGTCAAATGGATGCAGAGGATGCAAGCAAAATAATGCTTTCTTTGGAATCGCGTAAAATTTCAGGTGTTTTATCTAAAATGGATCCAAAAAAAGCCAGCGAGCTTACTTTACTTTTAAAAAATTTAGATAATAATGCTAGTAATTAGGTGATTAAAAAAATGAAAATTTTTCATTTTTAACATTCTTTTACCAAAAATAAGCTATTATTTTAAACATTATTAAATAAAAGGTTTTTAAGATGCGTATAAAATTACCACATATTCCTTATATCGCAAATAAAATGATGTTAGATATAGCTAATTCTTCTTTTGTAGAAATTAAAGATCAGTTAGAAAAGCTTAAGGTATGTATAATAGAAGTTTTAGAGAAAGATATTCTAAATGAAAGAAAATTAGATGAAAGAGTCAAAGAGCTTTTAGAGCAACAAGAAGATGAAATGGAGCTTATGCAAGTAGATCGTAAAAATATGTTTTGGCTTGTGAAGAAAAAGTTAGCTCCTGAATTTAATGTGATTTTAGATTCTGAAGATAGACATAATCATCTAGCGCATCAAATTTTAGAAGAACTTGTAGAGAATGATTATATTAATTTTATAGTGAGTGAAAATAGAGTTAAAAATTTAATCTTTTCAAGCATAGAGTCTTATCTTAAAATTTATGAAAAACTTGAAGATGAGGTTTATGAGAAAATTAGCAATTATAAAACAAAACCTATTCCAGGTAGCGAAGAATACGATCTTATCTTTGAAAAACTCTATCAAGAAGAGCTTAGAAAAAAAGGTATGTTTTAATGAAGGCTTATATTTATTTAGAAAATGATATTTTTTTAAGTGCTAAGGCTTTTGGAAAGAGCGGTACTTTTTTTGGAGAGCTTGTATTTAACACTTCTTTAACAGGGTATCAAGAAATTATTTCAGATCCTTCTTATGCAGGGCAATTTATCGTATTTTCTATGCCAGAAATTGGTATAGTAGGAACCAATGAAAATGATAATGAAAGTAAGGAAATTTTTGCAAGTGGTGTTTTAATGCGTGAATTAAGTTCCAGTTTTTCAAATTTTCGCGCTAAAGAAAGTCTGCAAGATTATCTTGAAAAACATGGAAAAATAGGAATTTATGAACTTGATACGAGATATCTAGTAAAAATGATAAGAAATAATGGCAATTTAAGAGCTGTAATTTCAACTGAAATTTCAAATAAAGAAGATTTAAAAATCGCCTTAGAAAAATCAGCAAAAATTGATGAAGTAAATTTTGTAAAAGAAGTTAGCACTAAGAAAAATTATTCTCACAAACAAGGCGTTTGGAATGCTAGTTTTCAAAAATTTAATGACGCTAAAAGAGGCGAGAAAAAAGTTGCTGTTATAGACTATGGTGTTAAAACAAATATCTTAAATGAACTCGTAGAAGTAGGTTTTGAAGTAGAAGTTTATCCATATAATATTAAAGCAAATGAGTTGATTGCTCTGTATAAAAAAGGTGAAATTCAAGGTGTGTTTCTTTCTAATGGTCCAGGTGAGCCAAGAATTTTAAAACAAGAGATTGCAGAGATTAAAAAACTTGCAGAAGCTAAAATTCCTATGCTTGGAATTTGCTTAGGTCACCAGCTTTTAAGCAATGCTTTTGGATATGAAACTTATAAAATGAAATTTGGACAACATGGAGCAAATCATCCTGTGATCAATCTTGATACAAAAACGGTAGAAATTACCGCACAAAATCATAATTATAATGTTCCAGAAGAATTAGCTCAAGTGGCTCATATCACTCATAGAAATTTATTTGGCGATAATGTTGAAGGAGTAAGATATAAAGACTATCCTATTATTTCAGTGCAACATCACCCGGAAAGTTCTTCAGGTCCTCATGAAAGTAAGTACATTTTTAAAGAATTTATGAATTTGATGTGAGTATAGATTTTTTAGCTATTATCAGCGTTGCTTTTTTATCTAGTTTTGGACACTGCTATTCTATGTGTGGTGGTTTTAATTTACTTTTTATAAATTTAAATTCAAAAAGCAATAATTTATTTTTATTAACTTTTATTTATCATTTGTTTAGAATTTTTGCTTATATTGTTTTAGGGATAATTTTTGGGACTTTTGGGAATATCTTGGCAATCAATGCTAAGGTTCAAAGTTTGTCATTTTTTATTCTTGGTATATTTATGATGATTTTGGGTTTTGCTCTTATTTTTAGAGGCAATATGTTATCTTTTATTGAAAATAATGTTTTTTTTGATAGTTTTGTAAAGAAAATTATTAAAAAATCTAAAAATTTTAAAGGATTAAAATCAGCTATATTTTTAGGATTTTCAAATGGTTTTGTTCCTTGTGGATTGGTGTATTTTTTTATAGCCAATGCAATAAGTAAGCAAAATATTTTTGAAGGTATTTTGGTAATGATGATTTTTGGAATATCAACTTTACCTGCGATGTTATTTTTTTCTAAAATTTCACAATTTTTTAGTGATTTTTTGAAAAATTTGTTTAATTATTTATCGTATGGCATTATTGTTTGTTACGGTATAAATCTTGCCTATATAGGTTTTAAGGCTTTTCAATGAAAGATTTTTTTAAAGATCAGTTTTTTAAAGCTCTGGAAAAAAATACAATTTTTTCAAGAGCTGATGTGCAAGGAAATTTAATTTTTGTCAGTGATAAGCTTTGTCAAATAAGTGGATATAGCAAAAAAGAGCTTATAGGAAAAAAACATTCAATATTTAAACATCCAGATGTTGATGAATGTTATGTTGAGAAGCTTTTAAAAGATCTTTCATATAAAAAGCCTTATCAGGTTATTTTTAAAAATATTGATAAATTAGGCAAAACCTTCTATCTTGAAACTTTGTTAATCCCCATATTGGATAAAAATAATGAATTAATAGAAATAGTAGCGCTTTCTCATGATGTCAGTAATTCTTTTAAGCTTAATGAAGAGCTTGCTCTAAATCACGCTAAATTAAGAGAATTAAGTATTAATCTTGAAAATACAGTTAAAAATCACCAACAAGAATTTATACAGTTAGGTAAAAAATTTGAGAAAAAAATGAAAATTGCCTTGGAAAAAAATGAAAAAGATATTAAAATAGCATATGAAGAGATTTTGAAATCTTCATTAGAACAAATGATTAGTGATATAGCACATCAATGGAGACAACCGTTAAATGAGCTTGGTATTGCCATGTTTCAAATGAAGCAAAATCTTAAAGATGAAAAAGGATTTGCTGAAATTTATTCACAATCAAAAGATATGATTAAAAATATGTCAGAAACAATTGATGTGTTTAGAACTTTGTTTAACAAAGGAGTAGAGCAGTGTGTATTTATAAAAGAGACTTTAAATAAAGCCTTAGAAATTGCTTTTGAAACTATAGAAAAAAATCATGTAAATATTAATATTGTTTCGAAAAGTGATTATGAAGTTTTGGCGTATGAGAATGGTTTAATAAGAGTTTTTCTTAATTTGATTTTAAATTCAATAGAGGCATTTAAAAACAAAAAAAGGAAAATCATAACAATAAATTTTTCAAAATTTGGAAAAAACTATCTGAAAATTACAATAAAAGATAATGCTGGTGGGATTGATAAAGAAAATTTAGATAAAATTTTTCAACCTTATTTTACAACAAAACATCCCAGTCAGGGTATAGGAGTAGGACTTTATATAAGTAGACAAATTATTGAAAGTTTCCAAGGAAAAATAAAAGTTAAGAATGGAAAAGATGGGGCTTGTTTTGAGGTATTTTTAAAACTAAAAGAGAGGGTAGAGTAGAAATGTCACAAGAATGTAAAGAATTGATAATATTAGTAGTTGAAGATGAAATTAAGACTAGAGAATCATTGATTAATGTATTAAGCGAACGCTTTAGTAAAGTAATCGGAGCTCAAAATGGAGATGAGGGGCTTAAAAAATTTAAAAAATTTAAGCCGGATTTAGTTATCACAGATATTGCTATGCCTATTATGGATGGGCTTGATATGGCAAGAGAGATTAAGGAAATTTCAGATGATGTCCCAATTGTTGTTCTTAGTGCGTATTCAGAGAAAGAGAGACTTTTGCGTTCTATTGATATTGGTATAGATAAATATTTGATCAAACCTGTTGATATAGAAGAGTTGTTTAAAGTTTTAGATTATCTAATAGGCGAAAAAATTGAAGCAAATATGCTTGTAAAAATTTCTGAAGAATATCAATTTAACAAAACTAAAAGAACTTTGATTTACAATGGTGAAGAAATTGTTTTAACTAAAAAAGAATTAGCTTTTATTTCTTTGCTTTTAAAGCAACCTGGGGCTTTGGTTTTGCATGAAGATATAAAGAAAAATGTTTGGATAGGTGAACATGTGAGTGATACTGCTGTTAGAACTTTTATTAAAAGAGTAAGAGATAAAGTGGGTGAAGATTTTATAAAAAATGTGCCAAGTTTAGGTTATAAGATAAATATCAATAAATAAGACTGATTTAGCCTTAAAATATAAAGCATAACAAATGATTAACAAAATTATCATTTTTAAGAAAAAATGTATAATTAATATTCTATAATATTCTCTTATTATCAAAAATTTTAAGGAGAAAGTCGATGCATCCAGGTAATGTATTAAATTACGACTATACGGTTGCAAGATATTTTATGTTTACAACCGTATTGTTTGGCATTGTTGGTATGGCTATAGGAACTCTTATAGCTTTTCAAATGGCATATCCTAACTTAAATTATTTAGCAGGAGAATATGCTACTTTTTCAAGACTTAGACCACTTCATACTTCAGGTGTGATTTTTGGTTTTATGCTTTCAGGGATTTGGGCAACTTGGTATTATATAGGTCAGCGTGTTCTTAAGGTAAGTATGGCTGAGTCAAGATTTTTAATGGCTGTTGGTAAGCTTCATTTTTGGCTTTATGTGCTTACTATGGTTTTAGCTGTTATATCTTTGTTTATGGGTGTGACTACATCTAAAGAATATGCAGAGCTTGAGTGGCCTTTAGATATTCTTGTTGTTCTTGTTTGGGTTTTATGGGGTGTAAGTATTTTTGGACTTATTGGAATTCGCCGTGAAAAAACTCTTTATATTTCTTTATGGTATTATATAGCTACATTTTTAGGTATAGCTATGCTTTATCTTTTTAACAACATGGAAGTACCAACTTATTTTGTTACTGGAATGGGTAAATGGTGGCATAGTGTATCAATGTATGCAGGAACAAATGATGCTTTAGTACAATGGTGGTATGGACATAATGCTGTGGCATTTGTATTTACTGTGGGTATTATTGCTCAAATTTATTACTTCTTGCCAAAAGAAAGTGGTCAGCCGATTTTCTCTTATAAACTCTCTTTATTTGCATTTTGGGGCTTAATGTTTGTTTATCTTTGGGCAGGTGGTCACCATTTGATTTATTCAACTGTACCTGATTGGATGCAAACTATGGGTTCGGTTTTCTCTATAGTATTGATTTTACCTTCTTGGGGTTCAGCGATTAATATCTTACTTACTATGAAAGGTGAGTGGAGCCAGCTTCGCGAGAGTCCATTGATTAAATTTATGATTTTGGCATCAACTTTCTATATGTTCTCAACACTTGAAGGGCCAATTCTTTCAATTAAGTCTGTTAATGCTTTAGCACACTTTACAGATTGGATTCCAGGACATGTTCATGATGGAACATTAGGTTGGGTAGGATTTATGACTATGGCTGCGCTTTATCATATGACTCCTAGAGTTTTCAAAAGAGAGCTTTATAGCAAATCTTTAATGGAAGCTCAATTTTGGATCCAAACCACAGGTATAGTTCTTTATTTTGCTTCAATGTGGATTGCGGGTATTACTCAAGGTATGATGTGGAGAGCGACAGATGAGTATGGTAACTTGCTTTATAGCTTTATTGATACTGTTGTGGCTATTGTTCCTTATTATTGGATTAGAGCGATTGGTGGATTGTTGTATCTTATCGGTTTCTTTATGTTTACTTATAATATTTACAAAACAATTGCTTGTGGAAGAGTGCTTGATAAAGAACCAAAAAGCGCTTCGCCTATGGCAGCATAAAAAGGAGAAAATATGTTTAGTTGGTTAGAAAAAAATCCATTCTTTTTTGCTGTAGCTGTTTTTGTAGTGATTGCTTATGCAGGCATAGTTGAAGTTTTACCAAATTTTGCAGAAAATGCAAGACCAATTGAAGGTAAAAAACCTTATACAGTTTTACAACTTGCAGGGCGTGCAGTATATATTAAAGATAGTTGTAATGCTTGTCATTCACAGCTTATTCGTCCATTTAAATCAGAAACAGATCGTTATGGTATGTATTCTGTAAGTGGTGAATTTGCTTATGATAGACCTTTTCTTTGGGGCTCAAAAAGAACAGGACCTGATCTTGCTCGTGTAGGAAATTATAGAACAGTTGATTGGCATGAAAATCATATGTGGGATCCTACTTCTGTTGTTCCAGATTCTATTATGCCTTCATATAAGCATATGTTTAAAAATAATGCAGATATTGAAACTGCTTATGCTGAGGCTTTAACTGTGAAAAAAGTTTTCAATGTTCCTTATGATACAGAAAATGGAACAAAACTTGGTTCTTGGGAGGATGCACAAGCTGAAGTAAAAGCTGAAGCTCAGGCTATAGTTGATCAAATGAAAAATCAAGAAGTAAAAGATGCTTTTGCTAAAGGTGAAATCAAAGAAATAGTTGCTTTGATCGCTTATTTAAATAGCTTAAAGTAAAATGATGGAACATTTATCAATAGTTTTTGATGTGATTAAAAATTTAATCACATTTGATTTAGCAACAGTCCAAAAACATGAGTGGGAGATTTTCCAAGGTTATGGTTTTTTTGCACTCGTTATGTTTTTGTCAATAGTATTATATGCGTATTGGTATCATTTATATAGAACAGAAAAAAAAGGCGAGAGAAATTATGAAAATTATGCAAACCTTGCCTTAAAAGATGATATTGATGATAGTGTATTAGAAAGTAAAAGGAGTGCTTAATGCAATGGTTAAATTTAGAAGATAATGTTAATCTCTTATCTTTAATTGGAGCTATTCTTATCATTTTAATCACACTAGTTATTGTGAGTAGAATGTTTAAGCAGATGAAAGAAAAAAAAGGCGAGTCAGAGCTTAGTGAACATAGTTGGGATGGAATAGGAGAGTATAAAAATGCTGTTCCTACTGGTTGGGCTGTGGTATTTTTCCTGACTATTGTTTGGGCTATTTGGTATTTTCTATGGGGATATCCTTTAAATTCTTTTTCAAGTATAGGTCAATACAATGAAGAAGTAGTAACTCATAATACAAAATTTGAAGAAAAATTTAAAAATTTATCTCCTGAAGATAAAATAGCAATGGGTCAAAATATCTTTTTAGTTCAGTGTTCAGCTTGTCATGGAATTACAGGCGATGGTATCAATGGTAAAGCTCAAAATTTAAATATTTGGGGTAGTGAAGAAGGTATAATCAATGTAATTAAACATGGTTCAAAAGGTATGAATTTTCCAGGTGGAGAAATGCTTGGTGCTGCTGATTTAGGTGTGGCAGAAGAAGATATTCCTGCTATTGCTGCTTATGTAGCAAAAGATCTTTCAGCTATTAAGAAAACTGCAAATGAAAATTTAGTAGCAAAAGGTAAAGAAGCTTATGCAACTTGTGCAGCATGCCATGGAGAAGATGGAAAAGGTCAAGATGGAATGTTCCCAGATCTTACAAAATACGGTTCTGCAGCTTTTGTAGTAGATGTTTTACATAGTGGTAAGGCTGGTTTTATAGGAACAATGCCGAGTTTTCCAACACTTAATGATATTCAAAAAGAAGCTGTTGGCGAGTATGTAATTTCTCTTTCAAGGGGTGAATGATGGAAAATAATAATAGATGCGTGTTTTCTCTTTCAGGTGTTACAGGTATGTTAATTGCTACGGTTTTATTACTTGCTATCTTAGTAGTTTTAACTATTTGGGGTCTTAAAGCTCAGCAAGAAGTGATGCAAAAGCCATATAGTCTTAAAGATGCACAAAGTGTAAAGATGTTTGGTTCAAAAGAACAAGATCATAGAAGTATAAAGGAAGCACAATGAGTAAGGCTTTGGAATATTTAATTGTTATTGGTTTAGTTGTTGCTGCTGCAATTACCGCTTGGTCGGTTTTAACTGTAAATCATCTTCATATAGGATGAAAAAAATATTACAAGATGGCTTTTTTTTAGCCATCTTTTTCTTTGTTTTATTGCCTTCTAGGGTTTTTGCTCTTGATGCTGTACTTTTTAATGAAAATATTTTAAGTCAAAAAGTAAGTAATGAAATTAATCTTATAGGAAAAGAGCTTTACCAAAAAAGTAATATTTTTATCGGCGTTATGGTTGGTGATGAAACTGAAATTGAAACTTTATTAAATAAACAAAAAGAACTTCCTCAATCTTATATATTGCTTCTTTTGTCAAAAAATTCTCACAAAGTTGATATAGTGGGCTCAAAAGGTGCTTTAGCTTTGATTGATAAAGAATCTGTGCTTAGTCCTTATCCTGGAACAGGATCTATTTTGCCGATATTAGCTACAAATAAAGGTGATATTTATAATGCTGCTATACTTAATGGTTATGCAGATATTGTAGATCGTGTGGCAAAATCCTTGGGATTACAATTAGAACATTCTATAGGTAATGCAAATCGTGATACTATCAATATCTTAAGAATACTTATCTATGGATTTATTTGCTTTGCATTGTTATACTATGCACAAAGAAGAATAAAGAGGAAAAAAAATGTTAGAAACTAAAAGAAGTTTTTGGCCTTATGGTATTTTGCTTTCACTTTTGGCTATAATTATTGCTTGTATTGTAACGATTTTTATAGCAAGTCACCATCCTGTATATGAGGATGATTTTTATTTTGACTCTTATCAAAATGTTGAAAATAATTACAATCAAATACAAAAACAACAAGTAAATTTTGATAAATTTTTTAAAGTAAATTTTCAAAATGATAAAATCACTTTTATAGGTAAAAGAAAAATTCCTAGTTATGAAGTGGATCAAAATTCCTATGTTGCAAATTTTAAAATTTCTGCATTACAAAATATAAATTCTGATGATTTAAAAGTTCAAGTTCTTCTTACAAGACCATTCACTAAAAATTTTGATCAAAAGTTAGAAGGACAAGTTAAAAATGGAATTTTAAGTATCGCTTTACCTAAACTAGATAAAGGTAGATGGGAGCTTAAGCTAAAGTTTTATGCAAATCAAGAAACAGTGGGTTTTTTTAGCTACGAATTAAATGCTCAATGAAATTAAGAATTTTTAGTTCTTCAAGACAAATTAGAGAGTATTATAACCACAAAAAACAGCAAAATGCCTTATTAGATAGTGCTATTCATATAGGTGAATTTTTAGATAAAGTTTGTTTGAGTAATTTTCATAAGGCAAGTTCTTATGAAAGTTTGCTTTTAATGCAAGAAGCTTGTCTAAAAAGTAAGGATTTAGAAAAAAAACTAGGAATTTCGGTAGAATTTTTTGCTTTTTTGAAAAATAACGAATATCTTTTTTCTTTTTTTAAAGAACTTAGTTTAGAAAAAAAAAGCATAGAAGATCTTAAAAACAATGATTATTATGCCACCTATAATGAACATTTAGAAATTTTAGATGAGGTATATAAAAATTATCTTGCTTTACTTGAAAAAAATTCTTTTTATGATGATCTTTCTTTACCTAAAAATTACACTCTTAATAAAGATTTTTTAGATGAGTATGAAGCTATAGTTTATGATTTGCAAGGTTTTTTGAGTAAATTTGAAGAAAATTTATTAAGTGAAATTTCTCAGATTAAAGAAGTGGTTTTAAGTTTTAAAACAAGTAAATTTAATCTTGAATATCTTTCAAAACTTGATTTTTTAAAAATATTTGATTTAAAAATAAACACTCATTATGAAATCAATCTTTCAAAACAAGAGATTTTAAAAGAAGAAATTTTTAAAACAAAAAATTCAAAAATTAAACTCAAATCTTTTGAATTAAGGGCTTTACAATGCGCTTTTGTTATGGATGAAATTTCACATTTTGTACGCAAAGGTTTAGAGTCTGAAAATATTGTAGTTATAACTCCAGATGAAAGTTTTTGTGAGTTTTTAAGACTTTTTGATAAAGACAATATGCTTAATTTTGCAAGTGGGATTAGTATTAAAGAAAGTTTATTTTATCAAAAATTTCAAGCACTTTATGAAAGTGCTAGTAGTGCTTCTTTTGTTTATAAAAATCAAGAGGATTATTTTGAAGACACGCAGATGATTTTTGATTATCACAATACACTTTTACATTCTTTAAAGCTTGATTTTATAGAGTTTAAAAAGTATTTTGATGAGAAATGTGATTTTGAATATTTTGAAAAATTACTTGCTTTATTTTTAGAAAATGAAAAGCAAGAACTTATTTATTTGATACGAAAAGAACTTTATTTTATTAAAGATTTATTAAAAAATCAGTCTTTAACTCTTAAAGAGTTGATTCATCTTTTTTTCATGCAAATTTCACAACTTTCCCTTAGTGATGTAGGTGGAGGTAAGGTTACGGTAATGGGACTTTTAGAAAGTCGTGGGCTTTGTTTTGATGGGGTGATTTTGGTTGATTTTAATGAAGAATTTATTCCCAAAAGAAGTGTTAATGAACTTTTTTTAAACAATGAAGTGCGTAAAAAAGCAGGATTGATTAGCTATGATAGAAGAGAAAATTTACAAAGATTTTATTATGAAAGCTTGATGAAGAATGCTTTAGAAGTAAGTATTTGCTTTGTGGAAAATGAAGAAAAAAGCAAATCACGTTTTTTAGATGAACTTGATTTTGACTTTTTTTATGAAACTCATATCCACCAAAAAGCTTATCTTAATGCTTTAAAATTAGACTATGAAGGTATAAAACCTAATCTAACTCCTATAAAAGCTCCTATTTTAAGGCATAATCCTTTCGAGTTTCCACTTTCTTTTAGTCGTTTTAATTTATTGGAAAATCAAAAAAGAACTTATTATTATCGTTATATTTTAAATTTAGCAGAACCTAGGGTTTTAAGCGAGGAAAGCAAAGCGAAAAATCAAGGAAATTTCATCCATAAAATGCTTGAAATTTATTATAAAAATTATGCAAATAATGATTTTGATATAAAAGTTTTTACAAATTTATTGGATAAAGAATATCAAAAATACAATATCAGTGAACTTGATCTTGAAGTATTTAAATTAAAATTTATACAATTTGCTAAAAACGAAAAAGAGCATTTTTCAAAAGGCTTTTATGTCGCACATACAGAGCTTGAGTTAAACAATATTTTAAAGCTTGGAGCAGATAGTATAAAACTTAAGGGCACTATAGATCGTATCGATAGTTCAAAAGAAGGTAATTTGATCATTGATTATAAAAGTGGAAAAGTACCAAGTAATTCTTATCAACTTGCTTTTTACCAAGCCTTATATGATGAAAATGCAAGCGTAGGTTTTTATGATTTAAATAGTATGCAAATATTGCACCAAAAAGCTAAAAGTTTAGATGAGCTGAGAGAAAGACTTAAAGATTTGGTTCTTATGAGCAAGGAAGAAATAGAGTTTGAAAATGAACAAGATGAGTATTGTCCTTATAAACTCATTTATAAAAAGGAATTAAAATGAGTCAATTTGAGCCTTTTTTGGCATTAGAAGCGAGTGCGGGAAGCGGAAAAACCTTTGCCCTGAGTGTGCGTTTTGTAGCACTTATTTTAAAAGGAGTTAGGATTAATGAAATTTTAGCTTTGACTTTTACCAAAAAAGCTGCTAATGAAATGCAAAAAAGAATTATTGAGACTTTTTTAAACTTAGAAAAAGAAAATAAAACCAGTGAATGCAATGAACTTTGCAAGCTTTTAGGTAAAGATAAAGAAGAGCTTATTTCTTTAAGAGATGCTAAAAAAGAAGAATTTTTAAGAACAGAGTTAAAAATCAGCACTTTTGATGCTTTTTTCGGAAAAATTTTGCGTGTTTTTGCTTTAAATTTGGGCTTAAGTAGTGATTTTACAATGAGTGAAGAGAAGCTTGATGTAAGAGAGATTTTTTTAAAACTTCTTAAAAAAGATGAATTAAAAGATTTGGCTTATTATATTAATTTAGTTGATGAGAAAGAAAATTTTTTTAACGAGCTTGAAAAATTTTATGAGAATGCTTATTTTCAAAATCTTCCTAAAATTCCAAATCCATCTAAAGCTTATATCAATAAAGCCTATAGTGAGTTAAGAAGTTATTGTTTGGGTCTTACTCATGTAAAAAATTATAAAAATTTGTGTGACAATTTTAAAAGCGAAGTTTTAGATTTATCCGTGTTTATGCAATCAAGCTTTATGACAAAATTTGAAAGTACAAAATATTTACAAGATTTAGAAAGCACTAACTTGCATTTTAGTACAAAAAGAATGGAGCTTATAAATGCTTTAAATACTTATGCTATAGAGCTTGAAAATTATAAAATTGCTAATTTAATGAATCTTTTAAATCATTATAGTGAAGCTAAAAATATATTTCATAAAGATAAAAATACCTTAAATTTCCAAGATGTGAGTAAAAAAGTTTATGAGCTAATAACCAGTGAATTTAAGGATATGATTTATTTTCGTTTAGATGGTTTTATTTCGCATTTGCTTATTGATGAATTTCAAGATACAAGCGTGATTCAATATCAAATTTTACGCCCTTTGATCGCTGAGCTTGTTTCAGGAGAAGGAGTTAAGAAAAATCGCACTTTTTTTTACGTAGGAGATAAAAAACAAAGTATTTATCGCTTTCGTAAAGGAAAAAAAGAATTATTTGATTTGTTAAAACAAGAATTTAGTCAAATTAAAAGTGATAGTTTAAATACTAATTATCGTTCTAAAGAGCTTTTGGTTGATTTTGTTAATGAAACTTTTAAAGAAAAAATCAAAGATTATAAAGAGCAATTTGCCTTAGAAAGTAAAAAAGGTGGTTTTGTGCGTATTGTGGAATCTAAAGAACAAAAGGTTAAAAACCAAGCCCAAGAAATCAAGGAAAAGACTTTAGAAACTTTATTTGAGCAAATTAATTTTTTAAGATCTAAAAATATTTCTTATGATGATATTTGTATTTTGTGTTGGAAAAATAGCGATGCAGATATGGTTTTGGATTTTTTAAGAGAGCAAAAAATTCCTGCGTTTACTCAAAGCAATGTTTTACTTGAAAATAAAGCAAGCGTAAGACTTGTTTTGGAATATGCTAAATATTGTATTTTTGGTGATGAGTTTTACTTGGTATTTTTAAAAGAACTTTTAGGTTTTGAGCCGAGAAAAATCACCCTTGATTTTTCAAAAAATGCTATGGAAAATATACTTTTTTTAATAAAAGAATTAAAACTTGATTTAAATGATATCGCTTTAATGCAATTTATCGAATATGCTAAAACTAAGGAAAATTTTTTAAAGCTTTTATTTGAGCCTTGTACTTTGAAAATAGTAAGCGAACAAAATATGGGTATTAGTATTATGAGTGTGCATAAATCTAAGGGTTTGGAATTTGATCATGTGATTTTGCTAGATAGTTTATCTAAAAACAATTCAAACAATGAAGATATCATGCTTGAATATGATATCAATCAAGGTTGGCAGCTCCATATTAAAGATAAAATTCGAGAGCTTACTAAAGAGCCTATTTATACCCTTTTTAAAGAAAATATTACAAGAGCAAATTATGAAGATGATATTAATAAACTTTATGTGGCTTTTACAAGAGCTAAGGAAAGTTTGATTATCATAAAAAGAAACGAAGAAAGTGTAAATGGAAATTATCCAAGTTATTTTAAGGGGGGATTTTTAAATATACATTCTCAAGAGAGAGGTTTTTTAGAAAGCAAAGAGCAAATTTTAAGTGTTAAAAAAGAAAGTATTCAAGCTTTACAAAAATTTGAAAAAATTAGCCCACAAGAAGTTCAAAGTGAAGAAAAGCTTGATAGTAAAGAGCTATATTTTGGAAATGCTTTTCATTTTTTTATGCAAAATTTAAAACTCCCTAAGAGTGAAAATTTTCAAATACTTACTCAAAGATGCAAGAGCAAATTTAGGCATTTTTTAGATGAGAGTGATTTTGAAAAGCTTTTTAAAAGAATTGAAATTTTGCTGAAAAATACTCAATTTCAAAATTTAATTAGCGATGGAAAGCTTTTAAAAGAGCAAGCTTTGAGTTTTAATGGAGAAATTAAACAATTAGACTTGCTTGCTCTAAAAGATGAAGAAGCTTTCATAATTGATTATAAAACAGGTCTTGCTATGCAAGATAAACATAAAGAGCAAGTAAGAACTTATAAGATTGCCATTAGTGAAATTTTAAAAAAAGATAAAGTGCGTGCTTTTATAGTTTATTGTTTGGAAAATGAAATTCAAATTTTGGAAATATAAACTTTATTTTTACTTAAATTAAGTAAAAATTAATATTATTTTTTATACAATCACATTTTAAATTTTTGGCAAAGGTAAAAATTATGACAAAGATAACAAAGCCAAACGAAGTAAAACGAGAATGGATTGTTTTAGACGCAGAAGGCAAACGCTTTGGCCGTCTTTTAACTGAAGTAGCAACAATTTTGAGAGGCAAAAACAAGCCTTGCTTTACTCCAAATGTTGATTGTGGTGATTATGTAATTATCATCAATGCTTCAAAAGCTGTATTTACAGGTGCTAATAAAGCAGAAGATAAGCTTTATCATAGACATTCAGGATATTTTGGAAGTGTAAAAAGCGAAAAATTTGGTGATTTACTTGAAAAAAATCCTGCAAAATTATATAAATTAGCAGTTAGAGGTATGCTTCCTAAAACAAATTTGGGCAGAGCTATGCTTAAAAAATTAAAAATCTATGCGGGTAGTGAGCACCCACACACTGCGCAAATTGCTAAAGAAGGAAAATAATCATGGCAACAACATACGCAACAGGTAAGAGAAAAACTGCTATCGCAAAGGTATGGGTAAAACCAGGTAGTGGTAAAATTAGTGTTAATGGTGTTGATTTAAACACTTGGCTTGGTGGACACGAGGCGATTAAGCTTAAAGTGGTTCAACCTTTACTTGTGACTAAACAAGAAACTTCAATGGATATTAAAGCAACTACTTTAGGCGGGGGCTATAGTGCTCAAGCTGAAGCTTTAAGACATGGAATTTCAAGAGCTTTAGCAGCTATGGATGCTGATTTTAGAGCTTTATTAAAACCTAAAGGACTTCTTACTAGAGATAGTAGAACTGTTGAGCGTAAAAAATATGGACGCCGCAAAGCAAGAAGAAGCCCACAATTCTCTAAACGTTAATATTTTTGGTGGGATTTTCCCACCTTTCTACAATTTTTTATAAAACTCATCCTTTTTTCTATCATTTATGTTATAATTGCGAAATTTAAATTTTTATTTTATAACACAATGAAAGGTTTTTTCTATGAAAAAAATATTCTTATGTTTAGGTTTGGCAAGTGTTTTATTTGGTGCTGATAACAATGTAAAATTTGAAATCACTCCAACTTTAAACTATAATTACTTTGAGGGTAATTTAGATATGGATAATCGTTATGCACCAGGGATTAGACTTGGTTATCATTTTGACGATTTTTGGCTTGATCAATTAGAATTTGGGTTAGAGCATTATTCTGATGTTAAATATACAAATACAAATAAAACTACAGATATTACAAGAACTTATTTGAGTGCTATTAAAGGTATTGATGTAGGTGAGAAATTTTATTTCTATGGTTTAGCAGGTGGAGGATATGAGGATTTTTCAAATGCTGCTTATGATAATAAAAGCGGTGGATTTGGACATTATGGCGCGGGTGTAAAATTCCGTCTTAGTGATTCTTTGGCTTTAAGACTTGAAACTAGAGATCAAATTAATTTCAATCATGCAAACCATAATTGGGTTTCAACTTTAGGTATTAGTTTTGGTTTTGGTGGCAAAAAGGAAAAAGCTGTGGAAGAAGTTGCTGATACTCGTCCAGCTCCACAAGCAAAATGTCCTGTTGAACCAAGAGAAGGTGCTTTGTTAGATGAAAATGGTTGCGAAAAAACTATTTCTTTGGAAGGTCATTTTGGTTTTGATAAAACTACTATAAATCCAACCTTTCAAGAAAAAATCAAAGAAATTGCAAAAGTTTTAGATGAAAATGAAAGATATGATACTATTCTTGAAGGACATACAGATAATATCGGTTCAAGAGCTTATAATCAAAAACTTTCTGAAAGACGTGCTAAAAGTGTTGCTAATGAACTTGAAAAATATGGTGTAGAAAAAAGTCGCATCAAAACAGTAGGTTATGGTCAAGATAATCCTCGCTCAAGCAATGACACTAAAGAAGGTAGAGCGGATAATAGAAGAGTGGATGCTAAATTTATTTTAAGATAATGAATAAAACTATTTTATTTGATTTAGATGGCACTTTAATTGATTCTACTGATGCTATTTTAAATTCTTTCCAAGGAGCTTTTAAAGCCCTTGGATTAACTTCTAAAAATAATGAAGAAATCAAAAATCTCATAGGTTATCCTTTAGAGCAAATGTTTAGAATGCTTTATCCAGATAAAGTAAATTTAAGTAAAGAATTTGTATTAGCTTATCGTGAAATTTATGCACAAATTTATTTAGAACAAACCACTCTTTTGCCTAAAGTAAAAGAAGCATTAGAACTTGGAAGCAAAATTGCAGATCTTGGCATAGTTACAACAAAAGGAGGTAAATTTACTCCGATTTTACTTGATTATTTGGGAGTTAAAAAATTCTTTAAAACTTTAATTACTCTTGAAGATGTCACAAATCCAAAGCCAAGTTCTGAACCTATAATTTTAGCTTTAAAAAGACTCAATAAAACTCAAGAAAATGCCTATATGATAGGCGATACAATACTAGATATTCAAGCTGCAATTTCTGCTAATATCACTCCTTTGGCCTTAACTTGTGGCTATGGCAATGAAAATGAATTAAAAGCTCATTCTATGGTATTTTTAAATGCATATGAGGCTGTTAATTATATAGCTAGATTAAACTAATTTCAAGTTTTCGTTAAACGCCTTTTAAGAGAATTTATAGTAAATTGATAGCTAAAAAATTATAAAAATTATCAATATAAAGGAAGGTCTCAATGGGTAAAATTATGAAAACTATGGACGGAAATGAGGCTGCTGCATACGCTGCGTATGCTTTTACTGAAGTTGCTGGAATTTATCCTATTACACCTAGTTCTCCTATGGCTGATTACACCGATATGTGGGCAGCTGCAGGTAAAAAAAATCTTTTTGGAGTTCCTGTAAAAATCGTAGAAATGCAAAGTGAAGCAGGTGCTGCAGGTAGTGTGCATGGATCTTTACAGGCTGGGGCTTTGACTACAACTTATACAGCTTCTCAAGGATTACTCCTTAAAATTCCAAATATGTATAAAATAGCAGGTCAATTACTCCCCTGTGTAATCCATGTAGCAGCGCGTTCTTTGGCTGCTCAAGCTTTGTCTATCTTTGGTGATCATCAAGATATTTATGCGGCAAGACAAATTGGTTTTGCTATGCTTTGTTCGCATTCCGTGCAAGAAACCATGGACTTAGCTGGTATAGCACATTTAGCTGCAATTAAGGGAAGAGTGCCATTTTTGCATTTTTTTGATGGTTTTAGAACAAGCCATGAAATTCAAAAAGTTGAAGTAATGGATTATGCACATTTTGATAGATTATTAGATAGAGAAGCTTTGCTTGAATTTAGAAATAATGCTTTAAATCCAGAAAATCCAAAAACACGCGGAACAGCACAAAATGATGATATTTATTTTCAAACTAGAGAAGTAAGCAATCGTTTTTATGATGCTTTACCTGATGTTGTTAATGAATATATGCAAGAAATTTCAAAAATTACAGGTAGAGAATACAAACCATTTACTTATTATGGTCACAAAGAGCCAGAGCGTGTGATTGTTGCTATGGGTTCTGTAACTCAAGCACTTGAAGAAGTGGTGGACTATCTTAATGCCAAGGGTGAAAAGGTAGGGATTTTAAAAGTTTATCTTTATCGCCCATTTAGTTTAAAATATTTCTTTGATGTTATGCCAAAATCAGTAAAAAAAATCGCGGTTTTAGATAGAACCAAAGAACCAGGAAGTCTTGGAGAACCACTTTATCTTGATGTAAAATCAGCTTTCTATGGAAGAGAAAATGCTCCTGTTATAGTGGGTGGAAGATACGGACTTTCTTCAAAGGATGTTGATCCTGCTCAAATGATAGCAGTATTTGAAAATCTTAAACTTGATAATCCAAAAGATGGCTTTACTGTAGGTATAGTTGATGATGTAACTCATACTTCACTGAGTACTGGAGAGAAAATTTCACTTGGAGATGAAAGTACGATCGAATGTTTATTTTACGGACTTGGTGCTGATGGAACTGTGGGCGCAAATAAAAACTCGATTAAAATCATCGGAGATAAAACGGATTTTTACGCTCAAGCTTATTTTGCTTATGATTCTAAAAAATCAGGGGGTTATACAAGAAGCCATTTAAGATTTTCTAAAAAACCTATCCGTTCAACTTATCTTGTTTCAACTCCGCATTTTATCGCTTGTTCGGTAGCGGCTTATTTGGAAATTTATGATGTTTTAGCAGGAATTCGCAAAGGAGGAACTTTCCTTTTAAATAGTATTTGGAATGCTGAAGAAACCATAAGACAACTTCCAGATGCAGTAAAGAAAACTTTAGCTGAAAAAGAAGTAAATTTTTATATCATCAATGCAACCAAACTAGCTCGTGATATAGGTTTGGGAAATCGTACAAATACCATTATGCAATCAGCCTTTTTCAAACTTGCAAAAATCATTCCTTATGAAGACGCACAAAAATACATGAAAGAGCTTGCGTATAAATCTTATAGTAAAAAAGGCGATGCTATTGTAGAAATGAATTACAAGGCTATTGATGTGGGTGCTGATGGACTTGTAAAAGTTGAAGTAGATCCAAATTGGAAAAATTTAGAGCTTAAAGAAAAAGAACAAACCAATGCCTATAAAGGTACTGAATTTGTTGAAAAAATCGTAAAACCTATGAATGCGGCTAAGGGTGATGATTTGCCTGTTTCAGCCTTTTTAGGTTATGAAGATGGAAGTTTTGAACACGGTACAACCGAATACGAAAAACGCGGTGTTGGGGTTATGGTACCAAGATGGATAGAGGCAAATTGTATTCAATGTAATCAATGTGCTTCAGTTTGTCCGCATGCTGTTATCAGGCCATTTTTGATTAATGATGAAGAAATGGCAAATGCACCTCGCGGTGTAAAAGATCATGCTTTAGAAGCTAAAGGAACCAAAGGAGAAAAATTAAGCTTTAAAATTCAAGTTTCTCCACTTGATTGTACAGGCTGTGAGCTTTGTGTTCATGAGTGTCCTACTAAAGAAAAATCTTTGGTTATGGTACCACTTCAAGAAGAGATGGATTTTGGTGAGCAAGAAAATGCGGATTATTTATTTAAAGAAATCACATACAAAGATGATATTTTAAATAAAGAAACTACAAAAGGAGCACAATTTGCCCAACCTTTATTTGAATTCCATGGAGCTTGTCCTGGATGTGGAGAAACTCCTTATATTACTTTAATTACAAGATTGTTCGGTGAAAGAATGATTGTGGCTAATGCGACAGGTTGTAGTTCTATTTATGGGGGTTCAGCTCCATCAACTCCTTATAGAAAAAGTGTGAAAAATGGACACGGTCCTGCTTGGGGAAATTCACTTTTTGAAGACAATGCTGAGTTTGGTTTGGGTATGAAAATTGCAACTGAAAATACAAGACACCGCATTGAATATATCATGAATGAAAGTATGCAAGAAGTTCCAAATGCTTTATCAGCCCTTTTTAAAGATTGGATTGCAAATAAAGACAATGGTGCTATGTCTGTGGAAATTAAAGATAAAATGATCCCTATTTTAGAGCAAAATAAAAATATCAAAGCTGTGCAAGATATATTAGAGCTTAAACAGTATTTAAGTAAAAAATCTCACTGGATTTTTGGTGGTGATGGTTGGGCTTATGATATAGGCTATGGCGGACTTGATCATGTTTTAGCAAGTGGAGAAAATGTAAATATTTTAGTGCTTGATACAGAAGTTTATTCTAATACAGGCGGTCAAAGTTCAAAATCTTCTAGAACAGGAGCTGTAGCACAGTTTGCAGCAGCAGGCAAACCTATACAGAAAAAAGATCTAGGTCAAATTGCTATGACTTATGGTTATATTTTTGTAGCACAAGTAAATTCAACGGCAAATTATACTCATCTTATCAAAGCTATCACTGCAGCTGAGGCCTACGATGGACCATCTTTGGTGATTTGTTATTCTCCTTGTATAGCTCATGGTATTAAAGGTGGGCTGGGTTACTCAGGAGAGCAAGGTGAGCTTGCTACAAAGTGTGGTTATTGGCCACTTTATACCTTTGATCCTCGTTTAGAAGAACAAGGAAAAAATCCTTTAACTCTAACAGGAAAAGAGCCTGATTGGGATCTATATGAGCAATTTTTAATGAATGAAGTGCGTTATAATTCACTTAAAAAAGCAAATCCTGAACACGCTGCTGAGCTTTTTGAACGCAATAAAAAAGACGCTCAACGTCGCTATAGACAGCTTAAGCGTATCGCTATGGCTGATTATAGCAATGAGGTTGAAAGCTGATAAAATATATTTTTAGTGCTACATTGTGTTTTAGCACTTTGTTTGCACAAGATAATTTTGAAGAGTATTTTAAACTTATAGATAAAGAAAATCGCATAAATTTTAATACTCTTCAAAACCCATTTGTGAATCCTACTTTTGAAAAATTAAGACATATTAAAATTACTGCAATTATGCTTGATAAAGTAAAAATTTATGATCGATGGTATAAAAAAGGTGATATGATTGATGATGCTATAATATATGAAATAAATACTAAAGAGATTAAATTCCAATATGATAATTTAGAAATTGCAATCCAAATAAATAAAAATGATAAGATTAATATTAATTAACATTCTTTTTTGCCATTATCTTTATGCTTTAGATTGTCAAAAGCGTCTTTTTGATATCAGTATTAATGAAAAATTAAGCATACAAGAAAGTCTTGATGAGCTTGCAAAATATTGTTCTTTTAGTATTATTGTTAAAGATAAAATTGCCAAAGAAAAATTAGAAACATTGCAAAACTCTGTCAATATTCATCAAATGAGTTTGGACGAAATTTTTAATTTTTTTATCAAAGAGCATGATCTTAGCTATGATTTTGATGGTAAAATTTTAAGAATTTCAGGCATTAATACGAAGATTTTCAAGATAAGTTATATCACTTCTATCAGAGAAGGACAAAGCATAACTAAAGCGTCTGTAGACGCTAAACCAAGGCAAAGTGAATATAGCGGTAGTTTTGATGACGCAGAAGACAATATGATTAAAAGTATGGAAAAATTTGATTTTTGGCAAAATATAGAAAAAGAGATTATTGTATTATTAAAAAATTCTCATGAAGATTATGAGGCTAAAACTCCCATTATAAATCCCAATGCAGGTCTTATTATAGTAACTGGAACAAATTCTCAGTTAAAAAGTGTGAAAAATTATTTGCAAAAACTAGAAAATCGTCTTAAAAAACAAGTTATTATCGATGTTAGCATACTTGCTGTGAGTTTAAATGAAAGCCATTCTAGTGGGATTAATTGGCAAAATTTTAATATAGGTTTAAATTCACAAGTAAATAATGAAAATTCTTTTATTCAGTTTCAAAATGGGCAAGGTTTTGTTAAGAATTTGGGTTTAAGGGCAAATTTAAATTTTGATTCTATTATTAACTTTCTTTCTCAAAATGGAAAAACTAGCGTGCTTTCTAATCCAAAGCTTATGGCTTTAAACAACCAACAAGCCATTATTTCTGTAGGCGATACTATAAATTATCAAGTCAAAGAAAGTTCTAAAGGTACTGAAAATGGGACTACTGTTAGTGAAAGTTATAATAATTATTCTATTTTTGTAGGCATTTTACTCAATATCTTGCCTGAAATTTCTGATGATGGAAAAATAATGCTTAGAATTAATCCAAGCTTAAGTGATTTTAAGTATCCAGAAGATAATAAACGACAAAAAGAGCCAAGAACTATTGCTCCTGATACTATACAAAAAAAGCTTTCTAGTGTTGTGCAAGTGGAGAATAATCAAACTTTAATTTTAGGTGGATTGATTTCTCACGATAAATCTAATGAGAAAAATTCTATCAATTTTCTATCAAAAATTCCAATTCTAGGTTCTTTGTTTGAAGGAGAAGTTTTAAATTCTAAAGCAACTGAAATTGTTTTTATTATCACTCCAAGTATAGTAGATAGTGTAAACGCTCCAAGTCTTAAAGATCTAGGATTTAAGCATTATGAGTAAAATTATTCCATTTAGAGAAGAAATTTTTCATCAAATCAATCAAATTTTAGAAAGCCAAAAAGCTTTTATTTTTTTATGGGGAAAAAGCGGTAGTGGTAAAAGTGTATTGTTGCAAAGATTGGCAAAAAAATATAATGTTGATTTTATTAATGAAAATTTTAAAGATCAGAGTTTCTTAAAAGAAAAAATTGAGTTTTTGATTTCACAAGGCCAGAGTTTAATTATTCTTGATGAAGTGGGAATGTATGATTATGCAATGCTAGAAAGCATCAGGATTTATAGTGATTCTATAAGTTTTGTTTTAAGTTCTCATAAAAAGTTGAATATACTTAAAAAAGAGCATTTTAAAAGTCGCTTAAGTGCTTGTTTTGAATTGAAAAATATTAGTCTTTTAGAGCTTGATGATTATATTAAATTGAAATTCGGAATGAATTTTTCAAATAAATGTCTTAAGTTTTTACAAAAAATTTCTCAAGGAAATTTAAGATATATTGATAAAACTTTAAAAAGTTTTTATGAGATAAATAGTTTTTTTGATAAAAATAAAAGTCAAGAGTATATTTTAAAGCTTAGTGCTTTAGAGAATGGCTTATTAAGGTAAGATATGCAAGAAAGAATTAAAGAGCTTGAGCTTAGGTATAAATACTTTTTACTTAAAAAATATTTAAAATATTTATTTTTAATTGTTTTAATCTTAGTGATAGCATTTTGTTTTTTTATGCTAATGCAAAAATATAATAAGCAAAAAAATATTTATTTGCAAGCTATTGAACATAAAAAACATTTAGAGCAAAAGATTCTTCAAGTGCAAATTTTACAAGAAAAAAATAAGATTTCTAGGGAAAAGTTATATAAAGAACTAGAAGAAGTTAAAGCGGTGCAGGAAAATACACATATTAGTAAGATAGAAATTGATTCTAAAATTTTAAATATTTCTGATTTAAAAAAATCTTTTTATCAAAATCCAAGCTATGAAAAGGCATTAAATTTAGCTAAGAAGTATTTTGATATTAAAGCTTATCAAAAGACAATATTTTGGGCTTTAAAAGCCAATGAACTTGACAAACAAAAACAAGATTCTTGGCTGATTTTTGCTCAGGCTAAAAGAGCTTTAGGCGAAGAAAAAGAAGCTCAAAGTGCTTTAGATGCTTATATAAATTATTATGGTTTAATGGAATTAGATGGAAAGTAGAATGGATAAAATTTTTCAAGCTTATATTGATAATGAAATAAGTCTTGATGAAATTTGCACTAAATTTAATATCACTTCTTGGGATTTTTTTAAAAAATTAGCAAATTTTTGTAATTTACATTTTGTTGATTTAGATGAAGATAATGATTTTATTTATGAAGGTATACCTTTTTCTTTACTTTTAAAATTTAAATTTCTGCTTATTAAAAACAATGACGGCTTTATGATTATTAGATCCAAACCTTGTTCTTTAGAGCTTTTAGAGCAAGTTAAGACTTTTATGATTTGTGAAAAAATCGACACTGCAATTGCCGATGAATTAAAGATAGCTAAAATTTTAAATCAAATTCGCATTCAAGAGGAGATTAAAAGATTAAGCATTAAGCTTAGACTTGAATGGCAAGAAAATCAAAAAAGAGATGATCAAAGTTGCATCAGTCAAATTTTTGATTTTTTATTACATGAAATTTTATCTTTTCATGCGAGCGATATTCATATAGAAGCAAGGAATGATGACGCTTTGATTAGGTTTAGGGTTGATGGAATTTTGCGTGAATTTGCTATTTTTGAGAAGGATGTTTATGAAGCTTTGGTTTTTCATGTCAAATTTTTAGCTTGTTTGAATTTAGCTGAATCAAGAAAAACACAAGATGGAAGTTTTGAATTAGATTTTGAAAATGAAAGATATGATTTTCGTGTTTCATGTTTGCCTTTGATTTATGGCGAAAGTGTTGTTATAAGAATTTTAAAACATGATAAAGAAATTTTGGATTTGTATAAACTAAATCTTGGAGATAAAAATTTAGAAATTTTAAAAAAGATTTTACATCGTCCCAATGGAATGATTTTATTAACCGGCCCTACAGGTAGTGGTAAAAGCACAACTTTATACGCGTGTTTAAACGAGTTGAAAAGTATTGAAAAAAAGATTATTTCCGCAGAAGATCCTATAGAGTATAAAATTCCTTTAGTGCAGCAAATTTTGCTCAATTCAAAAGTTGGAGTCGAGTTTAATAGTGTTTTAAGAGCAATTTTAAGGCAAGATCCTGATATTATCATGATAGGAGAAATTCGCGATGAAGAAAGTTTAGATATTGCACTTAAAGCTTCTTTAACAGGTCATTTGCTTTTAAGCACCTTGCATACTAATGATGCTCTTAGTACCATTGATAGGCTTTTGGATATGCAAGCAAAAAGTTACTTGATAGCATCGGCTTTGAGTCTTGTTATAGCACAGCGTTTGGTTAGAAAACTTTGTCCTTGGTGTAAGCAAAAAAGCAAAAAACATTATATTGAATTTGAAGGTGATTTTTTTGAACCAAAAGGATGTGAGCGTTGTCATCATAGTGGATTTTTTGGCAGAGAATTAATCGCTGAGTGCTTAGAGATCAATGAAGATTTAGCTTGTGCAATTAGGGAAAATCAAGATAAAACGATTTTAATGGAGCTTGCAAAAAAATATGGTTTTCAAACTATGTTTGAACAAGGTTTAAAAAAAGCCAAAGAAGGTCTTACAAGTATAGATGAGCTTTTAAGGGTTGTAAGATGAAATTTTATGAAGTAGAATTTCTTAAAAACAATCAAAATTATACAAAAACTATAAAAGCTGAAAATTTAAATATAGCACAAGCAAAAGCCTTATCAAAGAATTGGAAAATCATTGATATAAAAGAAATTCAAAAATCTAATTTTCAGAGATTAAAGGAAGAAAATTTCATACTCTTTTTTAAAGAGCTGGCTTTGTTGTGTGAAGTTGGATTAAGTGTTCAAGAAGCGATTAGAGAATTATATCTTATGCATTCTTGCAAGATTATGAAAAAAATATTAGACAATTTAATTTTAGCCCAAAATTTAAATCAAGCTTTTGAAAATGCTAATTTTGGATTAAATCGTGCGGAGCTAGCTTTGATTAAAACGGCTGAAAAGACAGGAAAAATCAGTGAAGTGTTTAGTCAAATTTCTAAACTTCGAGAAAAAAGCTTAGAGACTCAAAAACAATTAAAAAAGGCTTTTAGATATCCTACTTTGGTTTTTTTAAGTATTATCGGAGCATTTTTGTTTTTAATGCTTTTTGTAGTGCCTAATTTTAAAGATTTATTTGAAAATTTAGGCGCGAGTTTACCTTTTATCACGCATGTAATGTTAGAAATTTATAATTTTTTAGATGACTATGGAATTTTTTGCATATTTTTGTTTGTTATTTTTATTGTTATGCTTATTTTAGCTTATAAAAATTTTCATTCTTTTGCTTTTTCTTGCGATTTTTTATTTTTAAAAATACCTTTGATTTCTCGTTTGATTATTTATAATCAAAATTATTATTTTTTTATGGCTTTTTCTTTACTTTTAAAAAATGGAATTTCAATATCTAAAGCTTTTGATTTAGCTATTATAGGGCTTGAAAATAAATTTTTAATTTTTCAGTATAAAAAACTTTTTAGTTTTATAGATTCTGGTCTTGAGTTAAGTCAGGTTTTTAAAAAGATTGATATTTTTGATTCTTTGGTATTTTCTATGCTTAGTGTTGCGATGAAAAGTGGAAGACTTGAAGTATTAAGTGAAGAAATTGCCAAATATTATCAACAAAAAAGCGAAAATTTGATGGATAGATTTTTGGTTTTTTTAGAACCAATGATGACTTTATTTGTAGCGCTTTTAGTTTTGTTTTTGGCTTTAGGTATATTCTTACCTATGTGGGAGCTTAGCTCAGGGGTCAATTTTAACTAAAATAATCCCAAGCTACTTTAATGATAGTAGCTCCTACAACGATTAAAAATAAAGTTTTTATAAACTTTCCATTAGTTTTTAATACAAGTTTTGAGCCTAAATAAGCTCCTAAAACTTGTCCTACACCCATAAGCAAACCTACAGCCCATAAAAGTTCGTATTGCCATAAAAATATAGCAAGAGCAATGATATTACTAGTGAAATTTAAAATTTTAGTATTAATGCTTGCTTTTCTCATATTAAAACCTAGTAGCATTACACAAGCAAAAATCCAAAATGAACCCGTTCCAGGCCCTAAAAATCCATCATAAAATCCTAAAGTTAAGCCACAAATTAAATGAAAAATTTTGATATTTTTTATTTTAGGTTCGCTTTCGTGTTTGCCTAAGTTAGGACGCAAGGCTGTATATAAGAAAGTAAGAGTTAAAAAGATTAAGATAATAAGCTTTAATTGCTCATCTTTTACAAAAAGAACGCTATAACTTCCTATAGCTGCTCCTAAGGCTGTAAAAAAAACACCCCAAGCAAGATGAGGTAGAGTGGTGGATTTAAAATAAGTTAAAGTAGCCGTAAAAGAACCAAAGACGCTTTGGAGTTTGTTTGTTGCTAAGGATAAATGCGCAGGAATTCCACAGGCTATGAGTGCTGGTAGAGTAATAAGCCCTCCTCCACCTACAATAGAATCTATAAAACCAGCAAAAAGAGCTACAAAAAAAAGTATGAAATAATAAATTGTATCTAAGTGCTCAAAGCCCATTTTTCACTCCTTAAATTTGTCAATTTCCTTACTTTGCCCTAAACGATAGAGTGCAAAGTCATATTTTATGGGATCATTTGCATCTAATTTTTTTAAATTTTGCGTGAGTTCTAAAACACTTTTATAATCATATATTTTACGCTTTAGAAGTCCTAAAGTCAAGGAAATTTTATGTGTATGTGTATCAAGTGGAATTAAAAGATCTTTGGTGTGAATTTTGGTAAAAAGTCCAAGATCAAGTTCATCTTTTCTAACCATCCATCTTAGATACATATTATAGCGTTTAAGAGGTGAAGTAGGGGTGTTTTGCCAAATTTTTCCAAAGAAAAAATCATACCCATAACTTGAATATGAATTTAAGGTTTTGATTTTTTGCATAAAAGCTAAGATGGCATCTGTGGTATTTTCTCTTTTTTGATAGGCTTGATAAAAAAGTTCGTAGAGTGAAATTTCATTTTTAAGTCTTGAAAGAGTGATAAAAATTTCTTGTATATCTTTCTCATTTTGGAAGCGGTATTTTAAATTTTTAAGTTCTTTTTTTATTTGTTTTTCTTGAAGGTTTAATAAAGAAAAATCAAGTTTTTTTAGAAAATTTAATATATTTTTAGCATTTCCATAGGCAAATAAAGCACAAATTAAGGCAATAAATTCATCATTGTGAATTTTAGCAATTTGCAAAGGATCTGGAGTTTCAAAAAGGGAATGATTGGTATTTTTTTGATTGGCTAAAAAATCAAGCTTAGCTTTAAGATGGATAAAATTTTTCACTTGATATTGCTAGAGCTTAAGATTTAAGCCCTAGTAAGGTATCAAGCATTTGATCTACAGTTGAGACGATTTTTGCTGCAGCACCGTAACTTGATTGGTATTGTATAAGAGCGGCTAATTCTTCATTTGTATTTACACCACTTTTAGATTGGTATTCGCTATAAACAGAATTATAAAGAGTTTCATTGCTTGAATTTACAACATTGTTATTTTCACCATCTGAGGCTATTTTACCTGTAAGTTTGCGGTAATATTCTTCCATGGTAAGATTATCAATAGTGCCATCTTCATTATAAAAATTAACTTTATCATATTGAAGTTGGATGATTTTATTTGCCATGTCATTGCCACTATCAACCCCATTTGAGCTTGCTCTTACTGTGCTTGGATCATTTAAGATAGAATCTTTTACTTTCATATCACTTGCATCAGTTCCGCTGAAAAAACCACCTATACTAAACGCACCTGCGAAATTTGTGCCTTTATCTTCAATGGCTACCTTAAAGCCTGATTTTGCATTGATTTGGAATAAACCGTCTCCAGTTTTTGCATCGTAGCTAAAACTTGCATTGATATGATCATCAACATCATTATTTGCATTGTGATCGTTATTATCATCTGTATTAGCATTGATTTGACGCATGATATCATTCATGGTTGTATTTACATCTATGGTGATGGTTTTGGTGAGTTTTTTATCGCCTTTATCATCATAAATGACTATATCAAAACTTCCTGGTTGTATGGTTCTGTCGTAATTGACTAAAGGAATATCTCCCTTAAGTCCAGATAGATAATCAGAAGTAACAGAACTTTTCGCAGAACTTGCATAAAGATTGTTAGTTTCATTGATCATGGTCTTAGCAAAAGTATCTAAAGAATCCATATAACCTTGGATAATTCCATCTTCATATTTTCCTTCGCTTTTGCTATAGTTTCTACCGCGTAAGTCAAGTTGAGCACCAAGCTGTCCACCGTTAATCTTTGCAGTAAGATCGCGAACTTTTTCATCAGGAGTTTCATAATAAATGCTATAAGATTTATTTTTATCATCATAATCAAGCTTTAAAGGATGAAAATTTATCCCGTCTACTATACTAAAACCTTCTATGCTTAGATTGTATTGATGTCCTGGATCAGTGATGGTTGTATCAAGGCGATTGTCTTGATTGATTTCATTTTTGCTTGCAACTGCACTAACTAGCTTTGAAAGAGTAAGCTCAAGTTCATCTCTTCTATCCCTAAGCTCATTTGCGTGTTCTGTTGGTAAGGCTTCTTGTCCATAAATTTGTTTATTTATAGTGGCAATTTCTTCACCGATTCTATTAATCTCATCAACCGTATTTTTAATATCATCATTTACTTTTTTTTGGATTTTATCCAAGGTTGCAAAAGTGTTATTAACGCTTTCTGTTAAGGTTTGAGAAGCTTTTACAAGGGCTATTTTTGTGGCATTTTCATTGGGGTTAGATGCAAAATCATTCCAAGCTTTGTTATAATTTTCTAAATCTTTCAAAATTCCAGTATTTTGTAAGTCTGGAAAACGCTGAGCGATTTCTTGTAAGGTTGAAGCCATGTATTTAGTGTATTCTAGTTGATTTGATGCACCTTTTAATTTATAGTAAGAATACTCATCATGCAAACGCACTATACTTTCTATAGCAGTTCCTGTGCCTACTTGAACTCCACCTGTGGTAATATACCCATTTGTAGTTTGCACTACTCTTTGGCGTGTATAAAAAGTTGCATTAGCATTTGAGATATTATTTCCAGTTGTTGCGATTTGAACTTCGCTTGCCTTTAAGCCTGTAACACCTGTGTATAATGTTCCAAAAATACCCATTATAAATCCTTATACATTGATCTTGAAAATTGACTCTGGATTTGTCTTTTTATCTCCATAAGCATTATTTGTTCCATCATTGATATCAAACATTTTATTTACTAAGCCATCAAGAAAATCTTTGACAATAAGAACAAATTTAGCATACTCTTTGTTTTTACTATGAAGGTTTTGAAGATTTTTTTTAAGTAGATCTAGTTTTTGTTTATCTTCATCATCTAAGAGTTCACTAAGCCTTTTTGTAGAGCTATTATTTAGCTCAACCAAGGCAACATCAAGTTGTTTTTTAGCTGTAATAAATTCGGCGATAAGTTTGTTTTTTTCTTCTACACTTGGCGTTACACTCTCATGTTTAGCCACTTTGATATTTTCTATATCTTCTTCGGTTAAAGTAATAAGTTTCGCTAAGATAGCATTTACTTCATCAAGTCTTTGTTTAAGCATATTTTCTCCTTTTCTATCTCAAAAAAAGGAGAATGAAAGTTTTAGATTAAAGAGTCAGCAATCGCAGCAGCTGTAGCTTTTGTATCGATTTTATAAGTACCGTTTTTAATCTGCTCTGCGATTTTACTCGCTTTATCATTTTCCGTTTTTTGAGTATCGTTTGTTTTAGTTTCTTTATCTATTCTATTTGTATTTAATGCGGTATTTACCACATAACTTTGTTGTATAGGATTGATCATTTCTGCCTCCTTGATCTTAGTTATAATCCTCTACAAACCATATCGACCCAAATTTAAAAAACTTAACCCCTTTCTTTTAAAAAATCGTATAATAATTTTGAAAAACCCATACCTCCACTTAAAGCTTTACTCATAGTATCGTTATACATGGAAGAGTATATTTCATCGCTGGCATCTTTTCCAAAGAGTGAATTTTGACTTTTTAAAGATACGTCTAAAACTTGCTTTAAAAAAAATGCTTCAAAAGCATCCGTTTGTTCTTTTAAGGCTTCATCTTCTTTGCTCTTTGTAACTATATCATTGTCATTTATTTTGATGCTTGATTCTAAACTTCTTGGTTTGGCTGCACGATCAAGTAAAGCACTATTCATACTATAAGTATTTAAAAAATTATCCACTTTCATTAGATGATCTCCAAATCCGCGTTAATTGCACCTGCGCGCTTTAAATTTTCCATAATAGCGATAATGTCATTTGGGGTTGCTCCAAGTTTGTTAAGCATTCTAGCTATATTTGCAACTGTGCTTTTTGCATTGTTGATTCTTAAGGTATTTGAACTTGGATCTACAAAACCACCATCTTTCATATCGATTTCATTTTGATTAGCTACTGCGTTATTGTTTGGATCTATTTTTATGGTGATATCTTTATGAGTGATTAAAACAGGTTCTACCTCTACATCAACTCCGGCAATCACTGTTCCTGTTCTTTCATCGATGATAACTTTGCTTTGTGGTTTATAGGCTATATCTTGTTCTAAAACTCTTGCCATAAAATCAACATTTGAAAGATCTTCAGGTTTTTTGAGTTTTACTGTGCGAGAGTCGATGGCTTTAGCCACTTCTTCGCCAAAAACGGTATTTAAAACTCTTTCTATATCATTTGCGGTTTTAAAATCTGCTACTTTTAAGCTTAAGGTTAGATCATTATTTTGGCTAAAATTTTGTGGAATTTCTCTTTCTACATTAGCTCCGCCCATTACGGTTGCAGCAGTTGAGTGAGAACCTGCTCCTCCTGGTCTAGGTGTTAAACCTCCTGTTGAGATAGAGCCTTGTGCTATAGCATAAATTTCACCATCAATCCCACGAAGTGCAGTCAGTAAAAGTGTTCCGCCTTGTAAAGATTTTGCATCACCCATAGATGAAACGGTAATATCAAGTTTATCTCCGCTTTTTGCAAAGGCTGGAAGTTTGGCTGTAACCATAACAGCTGCGGTATTTTTTGATTTGATATCGTTAGGATCTACTTTGATATTCATACCTTGCAAAAGGTTTGAGATGGATTGTAGTGTAAATTTAGAGCTTGTTCCATCGCCGCTTCCATTAAGCCCTACAACAAGTCCATAACCTATAAGTTGGTTATCTCTTACACCTACAGTGTTTGCTACATCCTTGATTTGTACTGCAAAAATGCTTGTCATAAAGAGTAAAAATATCGTTAAAACTCTCATGGATTCTTCCTTTAATCTATTGTTGATGATAGATCAAGCAAGAAGTGTTCCAAGTAAGTTAAGAAGCGTAAAAGCTTAAGCTAGTTGATCCAAATTTCTTTTCTTTGACTTTTTGAAAATTTTGGATTTTTTCGGGAGTTTTTATGGTTGAGTGGTGTTCAAAAATGATTAAATTTAAAGCCTTTAAATCTAAATTTTCTAAAAAATGATAAATTTTTTCATAAATATCGCTAAAACCTTCCCTAATATCAAAAGGTGGATCAAGATATAAGATGATTTTATTTTTTGAATTTTCTATGAGTTTGGGTAAAATTTCAAAAGTATTTGCATGGATAACTTCTAAATTTGGATCTATATTTTTAGCATTTTCTAAAGCAATTTTATAGGCTTTTACATCAAGTTCTATAGCATAAGCTTTTAAAGCATAATTACTTAGCGCTTCAGCCGCCATTAAAGCACTTCCACCAAAGGCTTCAATGAAAATTTTATCTCTTAAATCTTCCCTTATTACATTAAAAACACAACTTTTTACTATGCTTTTAGTACTTCTTGTTGTTGTAAGACTAGGTAAAAGTAGTTTTTTCCCTTTGTATTTACCACTTTCTATATTTGTATAAAGCTTTGTTTCTTTGACTTTTTTTATTTTTTCTTTAGGGGAACTAATTTCTTGTTTTTGAAGAAATTTTTTTCTTTTTTCATTGTGATTAAAAAAGTCTTTAACGCTTATAAATTCATCATTCATCATTAAGTGCTTTTACGAGTTTGTTTTTAAGATCTTTTATGGCAAGATCGATTTTATTTTCATAATCTTTTTTAAATTCCAAAGCAATAGCGTCAATTTTTTCTTCAAGCAGTCTTTTTTGTTCAAGTGCAAGTTGTAAAGCTGCTGCTTTTAAAGCATTGTCAAATTCATTTAAAGACTCAAACAAGGCTTCTTTGCTAAATGGCACGCTTAAAAATGGAGAGTTCTTAGAGATGATAAATAAGGGTTTTGCGGTGTGAATTTTTTCATCGCTAATGATAAAATCACAATCTTTTTTCATTACCAAATGATCTTTTAAAAAAAGTTCTAAAGTTTTTTCTATGATGAGGTCTTTACATTCTAAAGAGATTTTCATATCAAACTAACCTTTAAAGTGTGATTTTTTAATGATGGAGCTTGTATACCTTGGATAAGGGCTAAAAACTCAAAACGACTTAAAATATAAAAGTCTTCAAATTCTCTCCCACTTGTTTGCATAAGTTTTTTAGCACAAGTATCAAAAAGATAAAAATCCTTTTCTTCTTTTACTACCATAAAATCAGCCCCGCTATCATAAGCGTCCAAAACAATATCTGCAGCCATTTTATAGCTTAGTGTGGGATTTAAATTCAGCAAAGTAAAGCCATTATTTTTTGTACTGTTTTCATAGGAAATAAATTTAGCCTCAAGTTTGGATTTTAAAGTATCGCAAGCATTAAAACCATAAAAAGCTATATTGAAATCTTTAAAATTATGCTTAATTTCCTTAAGTTCTTTGATCTCATTATCAAAAGCATTGGTTTTAGGTAAATCAAAGTGTAAAATATTTTCATCAAAAAGCCCTAAATTTAAAATTTCATTTTGTAGGTTTTTGATCGTTGTTTCTAAAATTTCATTTTTGCTTTCAAGATGATAAAAAATACCCTTTTCTTTATCTGCTAGAGTTTTTAAAATTTCTATCTTTTTTTCAGGATATTTTTCTATCATTTTTGAAGCCAAATAAAACACTCCATCGCCCATATATTCAGGAAGATAGTCTAAAATTTCACTCGCATAATATAAATAATCATATTTTGCATAAAGCTTTTTATCCTCTTCATCGCCAAATTTTTCAAGATATTTGTATTTGTCTAAAAAATCATTTTTATCGATGATAAGATCTTTAATGGCTCTTTTTGTGCTTAAAGGTTCGATACAAAGATTAAAATCAAATTCTTTTGCTATTTTTTCTAAAGGTGTAAAAAGTGGTATGATTTGCTTATTTACCACTATGTAAGCATCTTCATCTTTATCAAAATCAAAATACATATCATCATCTTGAACTTGCAAAAGCAGATCATAAAAACTTGCAAAATTTTCATAATTATCATAAATATAAGGTTTATAATAAGCCTCGTAATCCTTGGTTTTATCAAATCTAAAAATTCTTAATTCTAATTTTTTCATGGTTTTTCCTTAAATATTTCTATATTATATAAAATTTTTCTAAAATTCACTAGAATTTAAAAGGAAATTTTATAAAATCACGCATTATGAACAAAGAAGATTTTATTATCAAAGCTTTTTTAAATGAAAAAAATGGCGATGATGGAGCTATTATCGATGATTGGTGTTTTAGCAAGGATTTGTTTTTTGAAAACGTGCATTTTAAAAGAGAGTGGTTTAGCTTAGAGCAAATTGCTACAAAAGCAATGCTTGTTAATATCTCAGATGCTATTGTGATGAATGCTGTACCAAAATACGCACTTTTAGGACTTGCTTTACCAAAAAATTTAAGCGAAAATGAGATCAAAGCCTTGCAAAAAGGTTTTTTAAAAACAGCGAGAAAATTTAATATAAAAATCATAGGCGGCGATACTATAGGCAATGATAAAATAGACATTAGTCTTACTATCATTTCAAAGATCAATAATAAAGCTGTTTTTAGAAAAGGTTTAAAAAAAGGACATTTACTTGCTTATACAGGAAAATTAGGGCGAAGTTTAAAAGGGCTTGAAATTTTACAAAATGGGGGCACTTTAAAACCAAACCATGTATTTATAAAGCCAAAATTAAGAGCTAGTTTTTTTTATGAAATCGCACCTTTAATTTCTTGTGCTATGGATATTTCAGATGGTTTAAGTAAGGATTTATCAAGACTTTTAGCCTTAAATAAATGCGGTATTTCTTGGTTTAAAAAACTTGATGATTATACGCTTTATAGCGGAGAAGAATATGAAATTTTATTTGCTTTTGATGAAAAAGAACGGCAAAATATACAAACAATAGCCAAAAAACACGGCGTGAAATTAAATATCTTTGGAAAAGCAGTGAAAGGAAAATATGAATTTAGCGGAAGAGAACACCATTTTTAAGCCTTTGTATAGTTTAAAACACAGCCCTATTAATGCGTATTTTAGTAAAAATAGCGATGATTTTGTAGTACGTGAAAGACCTTTGTATGAATTTAGCGGTAAGGGCGAACATCTTATTTTACATATCAATAAAAAAGATTTAACCACAAATGAAGCTTTAAAAATTTTAAGTGAAGCAAGCGGGGTTAAAATAAGAGATTTTGGTTATGCAGGGCTTAAAGACAAGCAAGGATCAACCTTTCAATACCTTTCTATGCCTAAAAAATTTGAGAGTTTTTTGTCAAATTTTTCTCATCCTAAACTTAAAATTTTAGAAACTTTTATCCATGAAAACAAGCTAAGAATAGGGCATTTAAAAGGAAATTCTTTTTTCATACGCTTAAAAAAAGTTTTACCAAGCGATGCTTTAAAGCTAGAACAAGCTTTGATGAATTTGGATAAACAAGGTTTTGCGAATTATTTTGGCTATCAGCGTTTTGGAAAATTTGGGGATAATTACAAAGAAGGGCTTGAAATTTTGCATGGCAAAAAGATGAAAAATGTAAAAATGAAAGAGTTTTTAATTTCAGCTTTTCAAAGTGAGCTTTTTAATCGTTATTTGAGTAAAAGAGTGGAGTTATCACATTTTGCAAATGATTTTAGCGAAAAAGAATTGATCCAAATTTATAAAATTTCTAAAGAAGAAGCTAAGGAACTTAAAAAACAAGAACAATTTTTTAAGCTTTTAAAAGGCGAAGTTTTAGGGCATTATCCTTTTGGAAAGTGTTTTTTATGCGAGGATTTAAGTGCTGAGCTTGAGCGTTTTAGAGCAAGAGACATTAGCGCTATGGGGCTTTTAATTGGTGCTAAGACTTATGAAACAGGAGAAGGTTTGGCTTTAAATTTAGAAAATGAAATTTTTAAAGATGCTTTGGAATTTAAGGCTAAAATGCAAGGTTCAAGACGCTTTATGTGGGGATATTTAGAAGAGTTAAAATGGCGTTATGATGAAGAAAAAGCTCATTTTTGTATAGAGTTTTTTTTACAAAAAGGCTCTTATGCCACTGTGGTTTTAGAAGAAATTTTGCATAAAAATTTGTTTGAGTGAGTGTAAATATATCTAATATATATTTTATCTTTTTCTCTCGTACTCTCTCTTCAACCTAGGCACATCTTTGAAGTAAAACTTGATATACCCCCCCCCATACCAATTCTTACTAGCCTTAATAAATTCTTCTCCTAGTTTATAAGTAAAACATTCTTTTTCTTTTAAAGCTTCTTTATAATCAGGATAAGTTTCTAAAGGTGGTAAAGCTAAATTTGGATTTTTCTTTATTTTAAATTTATAAGCCTTTTGTTCTTGTTTATGTGAAATAACAATACTTAATATTATAAAAGGTAAAGATAAGTAGCCTAATATACTTTTAGAATTTAAAATCAAAGTTTGTCCTAGTTTATAAGAAAGTTGGTTTTGAATACGAGTTTTAGCTTTTCCATGGTGATTTTGGAAATTTAGTGTTTCATTTAAATTATGAATTTGATTTTCCTTTATAGTTAATAGGTTTTCTTTATTTTTTAAGGTTTTATTCAAGTTGTAAATTTGATTAGTTTGTTGTAAGATTATATTATTTTGGGAATTTATTTCTTTATTTTTTTTAAATTGCGATAATCTAAGTTTTTCTATCTCTTTATTTTTTAAAAATAATTTTTCTTTGTACATACTTAATAAGAATTGCACATCCAAATTTTTATAAATAGATTCTTTATATTCTAAATCATAATCAAATAATGCAAAATCTTCCTTATAAAGCTCTGCTATTATGTTGTATGTTTTTTCATTGTAATAATTTGAGAAAATTTCATGCTTGCTTGAATTTGAATGAATTAAATTTCTATCAAAATTTAATTCATTTTTAACTATTTTAAAATCATTATTTATATTTTCTAATTTACCTATAAAATTAACTAAAATATTTTTATTTTCATCGCAGATAAATTTATATTGTGGAGTAAAATGTTGCCAAGATAGAATTTTATCTTTTATATTTTTATTTTTTAAAGCTAAAACAAATTGTTCAAAAGTATCAAAGTCTTTTAAATTTTCATCTGCCCAATTTTTATCATAATCATTTCCACCGCCTTTTTTAAGATAATGGAATGCAGAAACCATTCTGCCAAAAGGATTTCTTACAAAAGCAAAAGAAAAATAACTTTCAAATTTGTTTTTATCTTGATTGATATAGTCTAATGCTCTTACATGTCCAACAAGCCATTTGTCTGTTTCAAAAACGACTCTTTCTATACTTGTTCCAGCAACTTTTGGTACATGGATAAAGATACAACCATATTTATCGTGATAATCTTTAAACAATATTTTAACTCCATCAAATAAGAATTTTTTAAAATTTTATTATGTAAAAAACTTTTTTACTCAAATATTTTTATTTTCTACATAAATTTTTTCAAGTATCAATATATCCATTTTCTTTAAGATAGTTTAAGATTATATCTACATTTTCATTAAGCTTGGCTTTGGAATTTTGCAAATGAATTTCAGGATTTTGAGGTTTTTCATAAGGACTGTCTATACCTGTGAAATTTTTTATTTCTCCATTTCTTGCCTTTTTGTAAAGTCCTTTAGGATCTCTTTTTTCACAGAGTTCTAAAGGTGTATCTACAAAAATTTCTATAAATTCATCTTTTTTTACTAAAGATCTTGCCAAAGCTCTATCGCTTTTAAAAGGTGAGATAAAAGCACTTAGTATAATCAAACCACTATCAACAAAAAGTTTGCAAAGTTCTGCTATGCGTCTTATGTTTTCCACTCTTGAGTTTTCATCAAAGCCTAAGTCTTTATTTAAACCTATGCGAATATTATCTCCATCAAGCAAATAAGTATGAAAACCAAGCTTGTGTAATTTCTGTTCTAAAGCATTGGCAATGGTTGATTTTCCACTTGCACTAAGTCCTGTTAGCCAAAGTACGCAAGGTTTTTGATTTTTAAGTTTTGATCTTTGTTCTTTGGTGATATTTGTATTATGCCAAGTAAGATTTTTATCCATAAATATCCTAAAAATTAAAGATTAAAGGTACGCCTATGAGAATTATAGCACTATACATGATAGAAACAATGGCGCCTATTTTTATAAAATCTGTCATTTTGTAATCACAAAGCGAGCTAACCATTAAATGAGTTTGGTATCCATGTGGTATCATAAACCCAGCACTAGCCCCATAAGCTACAGCAAAGATGAAAGGCAAAGGATTTACTCCCAAGGCTTGAGCTGTGGCAAAACCTATGGGGAAAGCTAAGGCTGCAGCAGCGTTATTGGTAATAAATTCGGTTAAAAGTAGGGTTAAAAGATAAACTCCTATAAAACTTCCATAAACTCCATAATGTCCAAAAAAACCTGTGATAAGTTGAGCTAAATCTTTGGCAAGTCCGCTATCTACAAGTACTTTAGTAATTGCTAAAGAAGAGCCTACTATGATAAAAATATCAAAAGGAAAACGCCTTTTTATTTCATCAAGCTTGATAAATTTGCAAAGTAGTAAAAAGCCTAAACAAATAAGCAAAGCTTTGGTAAAAGAGATAAAATTTAAAGCCGAAAAAACAATAACACTTAAAAAAGCCATTATGGTCATTAAGCTTTTTTTAGCATCAAGTTTTTCGTTTTGTTTGATATTTGAAAGTAAATAAAAATTTTTAGCTAAATTATCCCTTAGGATAAAATCTTTACCCACAGCTAAAATCATTCTATCTCCAGCTTGCAAAACACTTTCGCCAATTTTTTTGATATGCACATCTCCTCTTTGTAAAGAAATAATAGCTGCGTCAAATTTAGATCTAAAATTAGCTTCTTTTACGCTTTTTCCAATTAAATTAGAAGTTGGAGAAATGATTGCATCGATAAATTTACTTTCTTTCAACTCATAACCATCTGCAAGTTTTAAGCCATCAAATTTATTTAGAGTTTCAAGTTGTGAAATATCTCCACTAAATATAAGTGTATCTTTTGCATTTATGATTTCATTATGTGAAACGGGAGTGATGCTTTGATTGTTTCTTTGAATTTCTACTAAAAATAAAAACTCTAAATTTCTAAGTTTGTTCTCTTCTATGCTTTTGCCTATTAAAGAGCTATTTTCTAAAACTTTTAAAGCGATTAAATGTTCTTTTATATTTTTATCTTTATTTTCATAATGAGGCAATAATTTACTAAAAATCATCAAAACCAAAATCATTCCTATGCTTAAAGCTATACCTATATAAAAAAAATCAAACATTTTAAGACTCGGTAGTCCATTTTGTACCACAAAGGAATTGATGATTAAATTTGTAGAAGTTCCCACAAGAGTGATAACACCACCTACTATGGCAAAATAAGAAAGAGGGATTAAAAGCTTTGAAGGAGCTTGAAATTTATTGTTTTTTACTATACCCATAAAGCTTGCTACTACTGCGGTATTGTTTAAAAAGGCTGAAACCGCACAAGTAATTACACCTAATCTCAAAAGAGAAAGATTATAGTTCTTTCCTATGATAAATTTACTTGCCCATTCTATAATGATAGTTTTTTCAACAGCGATAGAAACTAGAAGTAGTAACATGAGTGAAATTAAAGAATCATTTGTATAAGAACTTATCCAAGTTTTAAAATCAAGATAACCTAAAGCGTAGTAAAATCCTGCCAAACTTCCAAATAAAACAGCAGGCTTTATTTTGTTGCGTATGAGCAATATAAGTAGAATTAAAAGCGTGATACCTACTATGATTTTCATATTTTTCTACACCCCCATTCCGGATAGTTTTTTCTTATAAAAGCGTTAAGTTCTATTTCAGCTTGAGTGTAAATTCTTTGGCTTTGCTGTGAATTTAAAATTTTTATTATCATACCTGCGGCCAAGGTTTCATTGCTATATTTATCGATGATAATAAATGATCCTAAGGTTTTATTATCTTTATACTCTTTAAGTGCTAAATTTTTATCTAGTTTTAAAGTGCAATTTGCAATATCATTAAGTATTAAATTTGAGGCATTTTCTTCTTTAAAAGTATTGATATCTTTTTTATAGTTAATATTTTCAAATTTAACATTGCAAAGATTATGAGCTCTTTTTATAAGATAATTTTCATTAAGATCTAATTGTTTTTGACTCATCCATATAATCATAGATTCAAAAGCATTGCTCATTTTAAGATCATGGTTGATAGATGCTAAAATATCGCCTCTAGAAATATCGATTTCATCTTCTAAACATAAACTTACGGCCATATTAACACAAGCTTCATTTTGACTTGGAATGATTTCATTTTTATCTAAAGTTCTTAAATCTTTAATATCATTTGTAATGATACTTTTAATTTTAGATTTTTGCATAGAAGGCAAGACTATAACTTCATCTTGTAATTTTACATAACCACTTGCTATATTTCCGCAAAAACTACGAAAATTTAAATGTGGGCGATTAACATACTGCACGGGCATGATAAAATCATTTTGAATGATTTTATTTATTTTAATTTCATCTAAAAGTGTAAGTAGAGTTTCGCCTTTATACCAAGATAAATTTCTACTTTTTTGAGTGATATTTTCACCATTTAAAGCACAAATGGGAATAAAATGTGTTTGGATATCTTCTTGCAAATAAGAGATGATTTTTTCATAATCTTTACAAATATCATTGAAGATTTTTTCTTCGTAAGAAACTAGATCCATTTTGTTAATGGCAATGATAAAATTTTTAATACCAAGTAAGCTCACTATATAAGAATGCCTTTTAGTTTGCTTTAAAACCCCTTTTCTTGCATCAATTAAAATAATAGCAATATCTGCTGTGCTTGCTCCTGTTGTCATGTTTCTAGTGTATTGTTCATGCCCTGGTGTATCAGCTATAATAAATTTGCGTTTATTACTGGTAAAAAATCTATAAGCCACATCTATAGTAATGCCTTGTTCTCTTTCGCTTGCAAGCCCATCTACCAAAAGTGCAAAATCAAGTTTATCTCCGGCATTTCCCATTTTTTTACTATCTTTTTCTAAGGTGCTTATTTGATCACTAAAAAGAGCTTTAGTATCATAAAGCAATCTTCCTATAAGAGTAGATTTTCCATCATCAACGCTACCACAAGTGATAAAACGACAAAGTTCTTTATTTTCATGTTCTTTTAGATAATTTTCTACACTTCGCATTAAAAATATCCTTGTTGTTTTTTCTTTTCCATGCTAGCTTCTTCATCACTATCTATAAGTCTTCCCTGTCTTTCACTGGTTGTAGCTAGAAGTAGTTCTTCTATGATATCTAAAACACTTGTGGCATTTGAATTTATGGCTCCAGTTAGAGGATAGCAACCCAAAGTTCTAAATCTTACCATTTCTTCTTTAGCATTTTTTGCTAAATCTTTTGGCATTCTATCATCATCAACTAAAATTTTTATTCCCATGTATTCAACTATAGGTCTTTTTTTGGCAAGATAAAGACTTGGTATAGGAATATTTTCAAGGTATATATACTGCCAAATATCAAGTTCAGTCCAATTGCTCAGCGGAAAAACTCTTATGGATTCTCCTTTTTTATGGCGTCCATTATATAAATTCCAAAGTTCTGGGCGTTGATTTTTAGGATCCCAAGTGTGATTTTCATCACGGAAGGAATAAATTCTCTCTTTTGCTCGCGATTTTTCCTCATCGCGTCTAGCTCCTCCAAAAACAGCATCAAATTGGTATAAATCAAGCATTTGCTTTAAAGCTTGAGTTTTCATGATATCTGTATGCATATTTGAGCCATGTATAAAAGGGGATATATTTATTTCTTTGCCTTTTGGATTAGTATAAACGATAAGTTCCATACCGAGTTCTTTAGCTCTTTTATCACGAAATTCTATCATTTCTTTAAATTTCCAAGTCGTATCTACATGCACTAAAGGCAAAGGAGGAGTGGCTGGATAAAAAGCTTTTTGTAAAAGATGAAGCATCACTGAACTATCTTTACCTATGCTATAAAGCATAGCTGGCTTTTCAAATTCAGATATTACTTCACGCATGATGAAAATAGACTCACTTTCAAGTTGTCTTAGATGGGTAAGATTGAAAGTCATTTTAATCCTTTTATCATTCTGCTTTTAAAGCAATCAAAACGCCTTCTATCATTTTCTTAATATCCCCATCAAGGATATTATCCACTTGAGAAAAAGCTTCTCCACTGCGATTATCTTTGACTTGCTGATAAGGAAAAAGCACATAAGAGCGGATTTGATGCCCCCAGCCTATCTCGCTTTTTTCTCCAGCATTAGCACTATCTTGTTGTTTCATGAGTTCAAGTTCATAAAGGCGAGATTTTAGCATTTTAAAAGCGGTAGCTTTGTTTTTGTGCTGACTTCTGTCATTTTGGCATTGTACGACTATGCCTGTTGGAAAATGCGTGATTCTCACGGCTGATTCTGTTTTATTAACATGTTGTCCGCCTGCACCACTTGCTCTGTAATAATCTATTCTTATGTCTTTTTCTTCGATTTCAATTTCTATATCATCATCAAGTTCAGGGCTTACCATAACACTTGAAAAGCTTGTATGACGGCGTCCTGCACTATCAAAAGGAGAAGTTCTTACCAAACGATGAATGCCATTTTCAGCCTTTAAATAACCATAAGCATTTTCGCCTTTAACTAAAAAGCTCACATCTTTAAGCCCTGCTTCTTCGCCTTCTTGAAAGTCTAGAGTTTCGACTTTAAAACCTTCTCTTTCGCAAAATCTTAAATACATTCTATAAAGTATGCTTGCCCAGTCATTGCTTTCCGTTCCGCCCGCACCTGGGTGAATGGAAACAATGGCATTTTTACCATCATTTTCTCCGCTTAAAAGCATGGAAATTTCAAGACTTGTGATGGTATCTTCAAGTTTTGGTGCGTCATTAAATAAAGCTTCAAGCGTTTCTGTATCGTTTTCGCTATTGGCCAGATCGAAAAGTTCGCTTGCGTCATTTAGGGCATTAAAAGCATTTTCATAGTTTTTAAGTAGATTGGTGATTTTGGTTTTTTCTTTGCCTATGATCCCTGCTTGTTTGACATCACTCCAAAAAGAAGGAGAATTTTCGAGTTCTTCGATTTCTTTAAGCCTTGTTTGGATATTTTCAGGCTTGATGATGGAGGCTATGTTGCCGACTTTGTTTTTTAAAGTTTTTAAAAGTTCGCTAAATTCGTAGTTATCCATAAAATTTCTTTGCTATAATTATATTTTTAAAATCAAAAATTATATCAAAAGAAAACTTTAATATAGGAAAAAAATGTCAAAACTTTATCTTATGTCTTTAGGTTGTAATAAAAATTTAGTCGATAGTGAGATCATGCTAGGACGCCTTAGTGCTTATGAGCTTTGCGATGAACCAAGCAAAGCCGATGTTTTGATCGTAAATACCTGTGGTTTTATCGATAGTGCAAAAAAAGAAAGCATTAATGCGATTTTGGATTTGCACGAACAAAGAAAAAAAGATTCTCTTTTGGTGGTTACAGGTTGTTTGATGCAGCGTTACCGCGAAGAACTTATGAAAGAACTTCCTGAGGTTGATCTTTTCACAGGTGTGGGTGATTATGAAAGAATCGATGAAATGATACTTAAAAAAACAAATTTATTTTCCAATTCGACTTATTTGCAAAGTGAAAATTCCAAACGTATTATCACAGGTTCAAATTCCCATGCTTTTATAAAAATCGCCGAAGGTTGTAATCAAAAATGCTCTTTTTGTGCCATCCCAAGTTTTAAAGGCAAGTTAAAATCTCGCGAAATAAGTAGCATTGTAGCTGAGCTTAAAGATTTAGCGGCTAGAGGTTATAAGGACTTTTCTTTTATTGCGCAAGATACGAGTTCTTATTTGTTTGATAAGGGTGAAAAAGATGGGCTTATACGCTTAATCGATGAGGTGGAAAAAATCAAAGGCATAAGAGCAGCTAGAATTTTATATCTTTATCCTACGAGTGCGAGCGAAGCTTTGATTAAACGCATTATAGCTTCTGAAATTTTTGTAAATTATTTTGATATGCCTTTGCAGCACATAAGTGATAATATGCTTAAAATCATGAAGCGTGGGGCAAATAGCACAAGACTTAAAGAAATGCTAAATTTAATGAAAAGTGTGCCAAATAGTTTTTTACGCACTGGCTTTATCGTAGGACATCCAGGTGAAAGTGAGGCAGATTTTGAAGAGCTTTGTGAGTTTGTTAAAGATTTTGGTTTTGATAGAGTGAGCGTTTTTGCGTATTCTAAGGAAGAAGATACAGCTGCTTTTGATATGGAGCAAGTGCCTTTTAAAGTGATCAATAAAAGGCTTAAAATCATAGAAAAAATTGTTGATGAAGTGATAGAAAAAAGTTTTGAAAAAGAAGTAGGTCAAAAGCGTTTAGTAGTTTGCACAGGAGAAAGTAGTGAGGGAGAGTTTTTTATCGCAGCTAAAGATTTAAGATGGGATAGAGAGATTGATGGGGAAATTCTTATCAATGAAAGTGAATGTGGAAATTTAGAAATGGGGCAAATTTATGAATGTGAAATTTTGCAAAACCTTGACAAAAAGCTCCTTGCTAAGGCTTTAAGAAAAGTAGATGCAAATTAAAGATGAAATTTTAGCCCTTTTAAAAAAGGGTAAAAATTTACTCGCTTTTTCTTATGGAAGTGATTCTAGTGCGCTTTTTTATCTTTTAATGCAAGAAAAGATCGACTTTGATCTTGTGATGATAAATTATAAAATTAGAAAAAATAGTGATTTAGAAGAGTTAAAAGCCAAAGAACTTGCTTTGAAATTTCATAAAAAAATTTTTATAAAACACGCTCCTAAATTTCAAAGTAATTTTGAAAAAAAAGCTAGAGATTTTCGCTATGATTTTTTTGAAAAAATTTGTCTTGAGCAAGATTATGATCATCTTATTTTAGCCCATCATTTAAACGATCAGTTTGAATGGTTTTTGATGCAACTTTCACGAGGCGCAGGTTTGGCTGAAATTTTAGGTATGCAAGAGTGTGAAAAACGCTCAAATTATACACTTTTACGCCCTTTGCTCTTCATAAGCAAAGATGAAATTTTATCTTTTTTAAAAGAAAAAGATATTTTTTATTTCCATGATGAAAGTAATGAAAATGAAAAATATTTTAGAAATTATATAAGAAAAAATTTCTCTAATGCCTTTGTAAGCGAATTTCATCAGGGTTTAAAAAGAAGTTTTTCTTATCTTGGTGAAGATAGGAAAAAACTTTACGATTTTGAAAATATCAAAGAAATTCAAGGACTTCTTATTTGTCCTAAAAATGAAAGTTTGATTGCTAGAGCGGTGAAAATGAAAGGTTTACTTTTAAGCACAGCACAAAGAAAGGAGCTTTTAAAGGGCGATTGTGTTTTAGGTGGCAAAATAGCACTTGTATATAAAAATGAACAAGCTATTGTTTTTGAGTATGAAACTTGTCAAAAATTACCCAAAAATTTTAAAGAAGAGTGCAGAATAGCTAAAATTCCAAGACTTTTAAGGGCTTATTTGTATAATCACAAAATCGATATTTTAAGCCTTAGCTTCTAGTTTTAAAATTCTTTGATAGGCTAAATGTGTGAGAAAAATCACAAAAAACACTTGCAAAAAAAGTCCTAAAAGTGGCACTGATGAGAGTAGATAAAAACAAAGAGTGTTAAATTTAAACTCTAAAGGCGAAAAATTAGAATAAAAATTTTTAAAACTTTCTTTGTCTAAAATCGTGCTTGTAATATCAATCATTAAAAGTTTGTGAAAGAGATAATAAAAAGCAAGATAATATACAAAAATATTGATAAAAGGTAAAAATAAAGCCAAAGTGCAAAGTAAAAAAATCCCTATAAATTTTATAAAAATTTTAAAAATTTCAAAAATAGTTTTTAGGGTTGAAACTTCGTTTATATTATCATAATGGTAATATTTTTGGTTGATTTCTTTAGCGATAAAAGGGGTAAGAAAAGAAGTGATAAAAAGGGCTAAAAAAACTGAAGCAAAAACTATAATAAAACCTGAAAATAAAAAGCTTATGATAGTGATTAAAATTTGTACAAAATGAAGGGCATAAAACCACGCCCAAAACGAATCTTCTCCAACGCTAAATAAAGAATTAAAATAATCCAATAAAGCCGAAAAGCCAAGTACTCCCAAAAAAAGCATAAGTACAAGGCTAAAAATCAAAGGAATTAAGGCAAATTTTAAAAATTTAAGACTTAAAAAATCTTTGATCGCAAGTTTTAAAATATCCAAATTATGCCTTTTTGTAGCATTCTTCTAGTTTTTTATAAATAGTATCAAAATCAAGCTCTTGTTCTAAAATTTGAGCTAAAACTTCATTGTCTTCTTTGCCATTCCAAGTTTTTTTATAGCTACCATCTTTGTAGCCATTGTTTTGTCTAAAGATATTTAAAACATTTTTTCCTATGTAGGTTTTATAAAGAATTTCAAGATTTAGCCCGCATTTAATAGCTAGGGTAAAATAGGTTGAAAGCAATTCTCCAAGATTAAATCCAAAGCCACTGCATTTATGGATAATAAGCTCTATATCATTTAAAATACCATAAATATCACTTTCATTAGGATGTTCTTCTTCTTTGCAAAAATCTTGAAACACACTTACAGCATTGACTTCTGTAGCTATAGCTTTGAAATCTTTACCGTTTTTATCGCGATACTCTTCAAGTAAAAGACTTAAGATAAAATGCCAAATATCGACAATCTCTATACGCACATTTTCCCAATTTGTCGGACTTGAAATGTTTTTCCAATGTTTCCATGCAAAAGAGTCTATAAGTTCTGCACATTCCATATAAATACAGCGTCTCCAACTGATCAGTTTTCCTTCTTTGGTGTAGCCATTTTCCCAATTTAAGCCGTTTGTTTCGTCGTTGAGTTTTTGTTGGAGTTTGAGCATATTTTCTAAAATTTCGATATTTGTCATTTAAAAATTCCTTGATAATTTTTAATATTATATGATTTAAGCGTAAAGATTTAAACTATCATCTGTCTTATCTTGATTTTCCTTGGCTTTTTCTTGTTGTTTTTCAAGTTGTTTTTTCATTTGTTCTAAAACTTCATCAAGAAGTTTTTTACTATCTTCAAGCATAGAAGCATTGATATCTTTATCATCTGTTTGATTTTGTTTTAGTAAATCACTGAGTTTATTTGTAAAATTATTCATAATAGCATTTTGATGGTTTTCATCATTTGGTGTTGGTAGAACATTTGCCATTTGCATAGCTGATTCTATAATTTCTTTTGGCTTTAACTCTCCGACTTTAGAATTTGCTAAAAAGTCTTTGATCATAGGTTCAACTTCTTTCATAGCATTTTTAATCTCATCAAGATCATTTTGTGTGAGCTTAGAGCCCTCAAAAGTAAAGCTAAAGCCATACTGACGCTTAAGATTAAGAGTCTTGCCTTCTTCATTATTTGCATAACTTACGCTTTGATTGTCATACATAGATAAGGCTAAATGTTTGCCACTTTTTGTTGTATAATCCATCGAAAAACTTTGGTTTTTGCTAGCATCAATTTGCATTTCTTCCCCTTATATTTATAGTTTATAAAATTATAATCGGTTATTTTTAAAAATATTTTAGTATAATTTTTACAATATGGATGAAAGAATTTTAGAATTTATAAAAAATGAGCAGCTTTTATCTTGGGCTATGATTGATGAAAAAGGTGTTTATACAGCTAGTGCTTTTTATGCTTTTGATGAGAAGAATTTAGCTTTTATTATCGCTTCTCATGAAGATACTAAGCATATAAGATTAGCCAGTGAAAATTCAAGTATAGCACTTAATATAGCCAAAGAAAGTAAAATAGCCTTTTTAAAAGGTGTGCAAGCTAAGGCTGAGTTTAAAATGGCAAGCAAGGAGCAAATGAAAATTTATTTTTCTAAATTCCCTTTTGCTAAACTTGATAAAAGTGCAAAAATTTATGCTTTAGAGCTTTTTTGGCTTAAATTTACTAACAATGCTTTAGGACTTAGTAAAAAGCTTGAGTTTTGTAAAAAATAAATTTTTATGATTTTGTTTAAAAAAATGAGTTATGATTATAGTTTATGTAAATTGTTAGGTATAGAAAATAAATGTTCAATGTAATTCACGCTTTATTTTTTAGAGAGTTAAAAACTAGATTTGGTGCTAATAGGCATTTGGGTTATCTTTGGGTAGTTGGAGAACCAATGTCAATAACACTTGCTATTACAGTAATTGTTACCATTATAAGAGAATATCATCATCAAGTTATGCCTGAAGGAATTTCTATTTTTATGTTTTTAATTTCAGGTATTATGCCTTATTTTATGTTTAGAAGTATAGTAACTCAGCTTATGAATGGTACTCAGGCAAATTTGGCTCTTTTTGCTTATAAACCTGTAAAGCCTATACATGTATTTATTGCTAGAACTTTGCTTGAATTTTGTATTTATTTTGTGATTTTTATCACTGTGCTTTTTTTTGCAGGATGGTTTTTTAGATTTGATGTATTCCCCGTTCATTTACTCGGAGTTTTATTTTGTATTTTTTTACTTATGTGCTCAGCTTTTGCTTTGGGAATTTGTTTTGCTATTATTTGGCATTTTGTAGAGCCTTTAAGAACTTTATTAGCTTATTTTAGCATAGTGTTTTATTGGAGTTCCGGGATTATATTTCCTACTTGGCTTATGCCAAGACCTTTACTTGATATATTTTATTATAATCCTTTGCTTCACATAATGGAGCTTTTAAGATTTAATTTTTTTGAGAATTATCCTTTGCAAGATGAATATAGTTATTTTTATGCTATATTTTGGATTTTACTTGTTTTATTTATAGGACTTTTTATTTACTACTATAACAGACAAGCTTTAACGGCGGCAAAAAAAGAATGATAAAGTTAATCAATCTAACAAAATCCTATCCTTTATTTAGCGGTGGAAGACATTATGTTTTTAAAAATTTTACTTTTGAATTTCCTGAAAATTGTAGTATAGGATTGATGGGGGGCAATGGAGCAGGTAAGTCCACTCTTATGAGACTTTTAAGCGGGGCAGAGCTTCCTGATAGTGGCAAGATAATTACTAATAAAAAATTATCCTGGCCTTTGGGATTAAATGGAGCTTTTCAAGGTTCTTTAACCGCTAGAGATAATGCTAAATTTGTAGCTAGAGTGTATGGATATAAGGGTAAAAAACTTCAAGAAAAAGTAAAATTCGTAGAAGATTTTGCAGAGCTTGGGAAATTTTTTGATGAACCTATGAAGACTTATTCTTCGGGAATGAGTGCTAGGATAGCTTTTGGACTTAGTATGGCCTTTGATTTTGATTATTATTTGATTGATGAGGCTGGAGCTGTTGGAGACCCTGCTTTTAGAGAAAAAAGTGTGAAATTATATAGAGAAAGATTAAGCAAATCAAAAGTGATTATGGTGTCTCATGATGTAGCTGAAATTAAAGAATGGTGTGATAAAATAATTTATATGAAAAATGGACAAATTACGGTTTATGATGATGTAGATGAAGGAATAGCTGTATATCAAGGAAAAGCTTAATGGAAGAAAATAAAACTTTATTAGAAAAAATCAAAGATTTAAGCATATTTGATTCTTTTAAAATTGTTTGGTTTATAATGATTTTTGTTGTAATTTATTATACATTAATTGCAGCGCCAAGATATGTAAGTACGATGATTTTAGATGTTAGATCAACAAGTGGAGAAAGCGCTCAAACAAGTGGAATTTTGTCTTTGCTTAGTAGTACTTCTACGGCAAGCGAAGATTTAAATTATCTAAAAGGTTATATAGAATCAAGTGATATGCTAAAGATTTTGGATGAAAAAATCAAACTTAAAAGTCTTTATCAAGAACAACATATAGATTTGCCTTTTAAAATTTGGGATTCAAGTTCAATAGAATCTTATCTTAAATACTACCAAGCAAGAGTTAAGGTGCATACAGATGAAACCACTAAGCTTTTACAGGTAGAAGTAGAGGGTTTTACACCTAAATCAGCTCATTTGATTGCTCAAACTATTATGCAAGAAAGCGAAAAATTTATCAATGAAATCTCTCATAAAGCAGCTAGAGAACAAATGGCTTTTGCTGAAAATGAAGTACAAAAATACAAAGAACGATATCAAAAAGCACAAAATGATTTGATTGCTTTTCAAAATAAATACGGAGTTTTTGATCCTTTAAAGCAAGCTGAAACTAAAGCAAGTTTGGTTGCGCAAATTGAGGCTAATCTAGCTCAAAAAGAAGCTAAACTTTTAACTTTACAAAGCTATATGAATGATGCAGCACCTGAAGTAGTAGCACTTAAAGCAGAAATTGAAGCAATCAAAAAACAACTTTTAAGGGAAAAATCTAAAATTTCAGCTAACAATTCTTCTCAAAAGCTTAATGATTTGGCTGCTAAATTTCAGGATTTAACTATAGAAGCTACTTTTGCGCAAAAAGCTTATGAAGCAGCTTTAAAAGCTTATGAAAGTGCTAGAATAGAAGCATTAAGAAAAATAAAACAACTTGTCATCATTCAAAGTCCAGATATTCCAGAAAGCGCAAAATATCCTGAAAGAATTTATGATATTTTAACAGCGTTTATTGTATTATCTTTGATTTTTGGAATTATTAAATTTATTAAAATGATAATAGAGGAGCATAAGTATTAAAATGAAAAAAATATTAATTTTATTTTTTAGTTGTATTTTATGTTTTGGAGCCGTGGATGTTTCACAAATCATTTCAGCAGAGGATCAAGGTTCTACTACAACTAGCATAGATCAAAATTTAAGCTCAAATTATGATATAGCAAATAAAGAAAATAATCTTACAAAAATTCATCAAATTTTAGTATTTGGTGCTCATCTTTTTAATGGAAATTTTAAAAATTACAATCAAAGAGTTTATAACCCAGATTATAAGATCGCAGTTGGTGATCAAATCAGTCTTAAAATTTGGGGAGCTGTTGAGTTTTCGCAAGTTTTAGTGGTGGATTCTCAAGGAAATATTTTTATCCCTAAAGTAGGAGCTGTAAATTTACTAGGTGTGAAAAATAGTGCCCTTGTAAGTGTTATAAAAGCACGTGTTAATAAAATCTATAAAAGCAATGTTTTTGTTTATGCAGATATGAATGCTTATCAAAATGTCAGTGTTTTTGTAACAGGAAGCGTTAATGCTCCAGGACTTTATCAAGGACTTAGTTCGGATTCAGTGATACAATATCTTGATAAAGCAGGAGGTATAAATTTAGAATATGGAAGTTTTAGAGATATTCAAATTTTGCGCAATAACAGCGTGATAAAAAATATCGATTTATATGATTTTTTGTTAAAAGGGCAAATGGATCTTTTTCCTTTTAGAAGTGGAGATGTTATCTTAGTAGGAAATGTTCAAAATTACGCTTTTGTTAATGGTGATGTGCAAAGACCTTTTCGTTTTGAACTTTCAAATGATATTAAAACTTTAGCTGACTTAGCTAGAGTATCAGGTGCTAAACCTATCGTGACTAATGCTATCGTAAAAAGTTATGGTGAAGATCATAAACTTGATGTCAGTGCTTATAATAAAATGCAATTTTCAAAAGTTTTACTTAGAACAGGAGATGAGGTAGAATTTCACCCTGAGTATGTTTCTGAAAATATAACTATAAGTGTAAATGGCGAGCACAATGGTTTAAAAACTTTAGTTGTAGGTAAAGGAACGACTTTAGGAGATATTTCTAAACTAATCAAGGCTAATCCGCAATCAAACATGCAAGCTTTGCAAGTATTTAGAAAAAGTGTAGCTAGAACTCAAAAAGAGCTTATCAATGCTCAGCTTAAAGAGCTCGAAACTCTAGCTTTAACTAGCAGTTCTGTTACAGCTCAAGGCGCAGCTATAAGAGCTCAACAAGCAAAAACGATTTTAGAATTTATCCAAAGAGCTAAGCAAGTAGAGCCTAAAGGTCAAATTGTCATCGATAATCCAAAGTCTTATAATTCGGTTATTTTAGAAGATGGTGATACTATTAATGTGCCAAGCAAGAATAATCTTATTATAGTTCAAGGTGAAGTTTCTTTACCTGGGGCTTTTGTGTATGATAAAGGAAAAGATTTAAGATATTATATTAATCTTGCAGGAGGTTATGGAGAAAGAGCGGATACTTCAAAAGTTTTGGTGATACGAAGCAATGGAAAAGCTGAAAAATATCATAGTGGTATAGATATGAAACCAGGCGATTCTGTGTTGGTATTGCCAAAAGTGGATAGTGAGAATTTGCAAATTTTTTCAATGTTGACTCAAATTCTTTATCAGATTGCTATCGCAACCAATGTTGTGCTTAATCTTTAAGGTTTAAAAATGAACACTCTTGAAATAGCCAAAGAAGTTTTTGAAAAAGAAGCGCAAGCTATTTTGGATTTGGCTAAAAATTTAGATGAAAATTTCAATCAAGCTATAAATTTAATGCTAAATACCAAAGGGCGTTGTATAGTTAGTGGAATGGGTAAATCAGGTCATATAGGTGCTAAGATAGCGGCTACTTTAGCAAGCACAGGAACACCAAGCTTTTTCATCCATCCAGGAGAGGCTTTGCATGGAGATCTTGGAATGTTAACTCCTGAAGATGTTTTAATTGCTATTTCAAATTCAGGAGAAACTGAAGAAATTTTAAAAATCATTCCTGCTATAAAAAAGCGCAAAATTCCACTTATAGTAATGTGTGGTAAAAAAAATTCCACCCTTGTAAAGCAAGGCGATATATTTTTAAATATAGCTGTAGAAAAGGAAGCTTGTCCTTTGCAGCTTGCTCCTATGTCTTCGACAACGGCAACTTTGGTTATGGGGGATGCTTTAGCTGCTGCTTTGATGAAGGTAAGAAATTTCAAGCCTGATGATTTTGCTCTTTTTCATCCAGGGGGAAGTTTGGGACGTAAGCTTTTAACCAAGGTAAAAGATCTTATGGTTTCAAGTAACCTTCCTATAGTGCATCCTGATACCGAATTTAACGATCTTGTTGATGTGATGACTAGTGGAAAACTAGGGCTTTGTGTGGTGCTTGAAAATGAAAAATTAGTTGGTATCATCACTGATGGGGATTTGCGTCGTGCTTTAAAAGCAAGTGATAAACCAAGGTTTGATTTTAAGGCCAAAGAAATCATGAGTACAAATCCTAAAGTAGTCGATGCTGATGCTATGGCAAGTGAAGCAGAAGAGATCATGTTAAAACATAAAATCAAAGAAATTATAGTAGGAAAAGAAGAAAAAGTTGTAGGTATTATCCAGCTTTATGCCATAGGAAATGTTTAATGCCTCTTTTATCTGTTATTATTCCTTTTGGATTAAGTAAAGAACGTCATTACATAGAAGAAAGAGTTCTTCAAAAAGCTAAATTTTTTCAAAGCGATGAGAATATAGAGTTTATTTTTGTTGAAGGATATTCATCTTTGAAAAATAATTTAAAACAAATCATAGAAAATAGTGGTCATATTTATTTAAAAGATAAAGACCAAAAAGATTATTTTTCCCAGGGAAAATGTAGAAATTTGGGCGCTGTTTATGCAAATTCTAAAGTTATAATGTTTTTAGATGTTGATTGTTATATTAGTTTATTATCTTTAGAAAAAATTTTAAATCTTATTAAAGTTAAAAATATTGCTCAAAATATCAATGAATTGTTGGTTTTACCTGTAGTGTATTTAAGTCAAAGTGGTAGTGAGAAAATTTATAAAGAGGATAAATACTTATGGGATGAAATTATCAAACATGATTTAATCACCGGAAAAAGAAAATTGATTAAATATTTTTCTCTTATTTCAAGTTCCATTATCGTAAATAGATATAAATTCTTAGTATTAGGGGGTAATAATCATAATTTTATAGGCCATAGTTATGAAGATCATGATTTTTTTGCAAGATTGCTTTTTTATACAACAAATTTTTCAAATACTCCAAAAGCATTGTGTTATGATGAGGGAACTTGGAATATAAGAAAATTTAAAGGTTTTAGAGCTTGGTTCTCTTTACTTGGGTATGAAATGAGTTTTCATGGAATTTATATGTATCATTTTTATCATGAAGAGCCTAATCAAAATAATTATATGTCTTATAGACATAAAAATCATAAAATATTTTATAAGAATTTGGCCAATTTAAAAAATTATCAAATTAAACCATTGCTTGATAAAGATGCTTTAAAAAATAATATTTTATTGCTTTGTTCTAAGGAAAAATTAATATTAAATTCTTTACATAGTGCTCTTGTATATATAGGCAATGTAATAAGTAAAAATGAAAACTATTTTTTTGAAGATGAAAAATTTAATCAAGATAAATTGTTAGATTTTTTAAAGCAAAATAACATAAACAAGATTTTATTTCCAAATCCTTATGGAAATGAAAAAAGATTAAAAATATATAAATTTGCAAAATCAGAAAATATTGATTTTGTATGTTTTGACAGAGGATCATTACCTGATAGTTGGTTTTTTGATACCAATGGTTTTAATTATGATTCAAATTTATATAATGAAGAAAATTGGAATAAAGTTTTAAGCAAATCTCAAATTTTAGAATGTAAAGAATATATCAATAGTATTATAGATGGAAATAATTTTTTAGAAAAGCAAGGAAAAAGAAATTTTAACTATTTGAAAGATAAATTTTTTGTTAACGATAAAAAGATAGTTTTTGTTCCGTTGCAAGTTGAAAGCGATACTGTTATAAAATATTTTACATATAAACCTTTTGATTGGAGTGGTTTTTTAGATATAATAAATGATATGGCTTTTAAATTAAGACAAACTCATATTTTTTTAGTGAAAAAGCATCCTCTTAGCTTAAAAATAGCGAAATCTAAGTATAAGAATTTAAATTTTATTTCAAATAAGACAAATATTATCGATGCAATTAGTTTGTGTGATGTGGTGGTTACGTTGAATTCGGGTGTTGGGCTTTATGCTATGATAATGAATAAGCCTTGTATAAATTGTGCTAATGCATTTTATAACTTTCAAGGTTTAAATTTTCAAGCTCATAACAGCGATGAACTTTTGAGATTTTTGGTTTCAGATTTGAAAATTGATTATAATAAAGTTTTAAAATTTATATGGTATCTAAAAAATAATTTTTATAGTTTTGGAAAATCTTATTATAAAAAAAGTTTTAACAATGGTAGATTCTATAATAAAGTTTATAAGATAGATTTTTATAAAATAGTTTTAGAAAATCAATGTTTTTTAGATGTTAAAAATATTGATAAAGTTTCATATAATTTTCAATCTTTAATTTACACACCTTATAAGTTTGAATTATATAGCAAAAATATTTTTATAAAATTATTTGATCTATTGATTCCTGATTGGGTTAAATCTAAAATATCTCATTTTAGATTTTATAGAATATTGAAAAAATACTTATATATAAAATTCATAAGAAAAAGAGAGCATTATAGATGAATCAAAATAAAACTGTTGGTATAGTTATTCCAATATATAATGTAGAAAATTATTTAAGAGAATGTATAGAAAGTGTCATAAATCAAACTTATCTTAATCTAGAGATTATTTTAGTAAATGATGGCAGTACAGATAAAAATTCCTTAAATATCGCCAAAGAGTATACTTTAAAAGACGAAAGAATAACTTTATTTCATAAAAAAAATGGAGGATTAAGTAGTGCTAGAAATGTGGGTATAGAATATTTTAGCGGGGAGTATAAAT
>NZ_MJWW01000043.1:0-1143 GCF_001762445.1 Campylobacter sp. BCW_6877
TTTTTCACTATCAAAAGAATACTCAAATTCAACACCGCCCCTTTCTCCAATATAAACAGCTTCGTATTTATTATTATCAGAATCAAACCACATGGTAAGATGGTATTCTCCTGAATGTTTATAAGAAGGATACCAATCTGTATCAATCAACTTTTCTTCTTCTATAATTAGTTCTGCTTGTTCTCTTGTCATTTTTTATCCTTTATTTAATCCATAAAATCTATATTAAAATATTTACAAGTTAAAGTAATATATTCTAAATCATTATCAAAATATATGCTTATCAACATCTCTTCTTCTTTTTCAATATAGCCTGTTATATCATCCCAATTATTTCTTATCAAATCGATAAAATTAGCTTCTAATTGATTAAAATTTTTACAATATGATTTTGAGTGTAGTAACTTATAATCATAAAAAACAATTTGCAAATCTTGTATATCTTTTTTCTCTGATTTAAAAAATATTTCTAAAGTTTTTTCATTTGTTATGATAGAATAAACAAAAAAGTCATTTTTCAAATCTATTTTTACATCTTTAAGATAAAATTCTCTTTTAAATAAACTTCCATGCTTTAAATTCTCAAATTTCATTATTTTGCCTTTTTAAATAATTTTCTACAATATCTAAATCTTTATGAGATATTGGCTCTACTAAACCCTGTGACATTCTATACTTTGTTGGATCTTGAGGATTTATATGTTTAGTATATTCTATTTTATGAGGCGTATCAATTATTTTCTTTGATGTCTTCTCATAATGTGGTTTACCATCTAAATCATATCTGGTGAGTTTATCTTTTGTCTTTATAGAAACACTATTATATCCTCCATTTAAAGTATTTTTTATTTCCATGGCTCTTTGTTTAATGTTTAAAATAATCTCCCCATTTTCACCAATATAATCAGGACTTCTAGGTTTTGGAGTATCTTTAGGCCATATTCCATTATGTTTATAAAGATGAACTTCTTTATCACTTACCTTACCTTTTTTATTTTCATTTTCCAAATATAAAAGCATTTTTGCTTTTTCTTTACTTCTTTGTGCCGCTCCTAATTTATCTCCTATCCCTTGCCATCTTATCCTATCATACTTAATCTTAGCAAGAGGACTAGCTTGTATTTTAGCTAAAGCAAATTTAAT
>NZ_MJWW01000044.1:0-86251 GCF_001762445.1 Campylobacter sp. BCW_6877
CTAGCTGAGAGAACTCAAAAGTCTTTATCTGAAATAGAAGCTAATACTAATTTACTTGTTCAATCTATCAATGATATGGCAGAAAGTATTAAAGAACAAACTGCAGGTATTACTCAAATCAATGATAGCGTAGCACAAATTGATCAAACTACTAAAGATAATGTTGAAATTGCTAATGAATCAGCTATTATTTCTAGTACAGTAAGTGATATAGCTAATAATATCTTAGAAGATGTTAAGAAGAAGAGATTTTAATTAGTCATTTATACCTAGTGAAAAACTAGGTATAAATTTTTCCTTCGATTTAAATTTTCATCAAAATTTCTAAAAAGTTTCCAAATATTTTTATATTTCCATTGTTTTAAATTTTAATATGGAGTAAAAATAAATGGAAAGAATATTGTTTTTAAAAGGTTTAGATTTAGGTTCTATGGTGGCTTTTTTTAAGTTCAAATTTAAGTGCTGCTATGCTTAAGGATAAGGATTTTCTAGGTTTTAAAGTTATTGATGCAAGCACACAAGATAAAGTTATAGCACCACAAGGTTATGAAGCAAGGGTTTTAATTTCTTGAGATGATCCACTTTTTAGCAAAGTAAAACCTTATGATGAAAAAATCATCGATATAAATGTAGTTAAAATGCTCATTTGGTTTTTTAGAGATAACGATGATGGTATGAATTTTTTCCACTTTCAAAAAATAGAGCAATTTTAGCCGTTAATAATGAATATATAAATCCTGAAATTATATTTAATCATCCATAGCAAAAATTTAAGCAAAGAAGATGTTTTATATGATCAATCCAGTGTGGGTGTGAGTATCTTAGAAATCGAAAAAAAGATGATGATTGGACTGTTTTTAGACTCTAAGTATAACTGCAGAATCGATGTAAACACTAAAATGCAAGTAAATGAGCAGCTAAAAAAGAAGTTTTAAAAAATGAAAAATTTATTCATGGAACTTTTGCAAATTATGCAAATGGACAAATACCTTAGGGAACTTATATCACCTGTGAAGAAAATTTTGACGATTTTTTGAAGTTTAGATGAAAATTTAGAATTTAATGATGCCTTTAAGCGCTATGGATTTAACAAAACTAGTCTTTATGGATGGGAAAAATTTGATGAAAGATTCGATTGAGCTAAAAATATCGATGAAGCCAATCGTTTTGGTTGGATAGTGGAAATCAATCCTTTTGATGCAAAAAGCACACCTGTTAAAAGAACTTCTTTAGGGCGTTTTAAACATGAAAATGCAGAAATTATCGTAGAAAAAGATGGTTCTGTTATAGTTTATATGGGTGATGATGAGATGAATGAATTTATTTATAAATTTGTTAGCAAACATAAATACAAAAAAGGTGCTGATACAAGTAAAATTTTAGATGAAGGCACTTTGTATGTAGGACAGTTTAACGGCAATGTGGGAGATTTTAAAGGACAGAGAAAATGGATAGCCTTAGAATATGGCAAAAACGGCCTAGATGAAAAAAATGGTTTTAAGTCTCAAGCTCAAGTACTCATCAATACGCGTCTTGCCGCAAGCATTGTAGGTGCAACTCCCATGGATAGATGTGAATGGATAGCAAGCCATAGACAAAGTGGTTCTAAAGAGGTATTTGCAACACTAACGAACAACAAAAATCGCCAAAAACCTAATGCAGCAAATCCAAGAACTAAAAATGTTTATGGACAAATTTTAAAATGGATGCCAAGAAATTCTCATAAAGACGATGATTTTACTTGGGAAATTTTTGCTCTTGCTGGAAATCCTGATAACCAACAAGGCTTATATAAAGGCTCAAATAATATTACAAGTGAAAATAAATTTAATTCTCCTGATGGACTTAAATTTGATAGAGATGGAAGACTTTGGATACAAATAGATGGATCTTATTCTAATAAAGATGAATACGAAGGCATGGGAAATCAGACGCTTTTTAACAGGACCTATTGCTTGTGAATTAACAGGGATTGCTTTTAGTGAGGATTATACTACAATGTTTGTAGGCATACAACATCCAGGAGAAGGTTTAAAAGGTAGTACTTTTCCTTATGGAAAAACGCCAAGATCGAGTGTAATGATGATAAGAAAACTTGATGGTGGAGTGATAGGAAGCTAAATAAAAATAAAGTTGCTTTTAGCAACTTTATAAAATCTTAATGCAAGCTTTCTATATAAGCCATAGCACTTAATGCAGCTACAGCTCCATCACCTGCAGCACAAATCACTTGCTTAGGTGCATCTTTTCTAAGATCTCCTGCGGCAAAAAGTCCAGCAACACTAGTTTGCATTTTAAGATCAACACTTACTTGCCCACCTTCTTCCATATTGCATAAAAACTTACCATCGTCTTGTTTTAAAATTTCATTTCTTACATTAAGACCAACAAAAGTAAAAATTCCTGGAACATTTAAATCTCTAATACTACCATCTTTTAATTTTATTTTTACACCAGTAACACCCATTTTATTACCATATACTTCATCTACACTTGCACTAGTAATGAGTTCTATTTTTTCATTTTTCTTAACTTTTTCTACTGTAGATGGAGCTGCTCTAAACTCATCTCTGCGGTGGATAAGATAAACCTTAGAACAAATATTTGCTAGATACAAAGCTTCTTCTAAAGCCGTATCTCCACCACCTAAAACTGCAACTTCTTTATTTTTATAAAAAAATCCATCACAAGTTGCACAAGTGCTTACACCTTTTCCAAAAAATTCATCTTCGCCTTTAAAACCTGCTCTTTTTGGAGCTGAACCTGTACAAACTATCACAGCTTTAGTAAGTTCTGTTTTACCACCTTCTAATTTGATGGTAAAACTTCCATCACTATTTTTTAAAATTTGTTCTACTCCAACCATTTCATGTTTTAAACCAAAGCGCATACATTGTTCATTCCAAGGAGCCATAAAAGAAATTCCATCCATAACTTGGGCTACACCTGGATAATTTTCTATTTCAGAACTTGAGGTAATTTGTCCGCCAGGCATACCTTTTTCAAACATTACTACATTCTTAAGACCACCTCTAGTTGCATAAAGTCCGGCACTAAGTCCAGCAGGACCTCCACCTATGATTGCTACATCTAACATTTACATTTCCTTTATATTGAATTTTATTATTAATAATGATATAAAAATTATTCTTAATAGTAGTTAATAAAAATTATTATTTAGTATAAATTTGAAATTTTTAAGAAGAAGGCTAGTTATACTAGCCTTTAGTTTATAGTAAAGAGTTTAGTTTATCACTAATTGCTTGTTTAGATTGTGCACCAACGAGTTGATCTACAACTTCACCATTTTTAAAGAAAATAAGCGTAGGAATAGAGCGAACACCAAATTCAGCTGCTAAATCACCTTGTTCATCTGTGTTTACTTTGCAAATTTTAGCTTTACCATCAAAGTCATTTGCAAGTTCATCAATAACTGGAGCAAGCATTCTACAAGGTCCGCACCATGGAGCCCAAAAATCAACTAAAGCTACACCTTCTTTTGCTTGAGCAAAATTATCACTTGTTAATTCAATATATTTTCCCATAATTTTTCCTTTCTTTAATTTTTGTCTAATTGTATTTTATTTTTTTAAATATCAGCTTAAAAACTTATATTTTCGCAAAATTGTATCATATCATTTTTAATGCAAATCAGATCAATTTGAAAATCCGATGAAATTCCATTTTTAAGATGATAAAATTCTATAGTTTTTAAAATTTTTTCAAGTTTTTTTCTATCCAAACGCTCGGAAACTTCATAATTATTTTGAGTAAATTTAACCTCTATAAAATGTAAAATTTCATCTTTTTGGGCTATTATATCAATTTCCCCAAATTTAGAATGGAAATTTCTTTTTAAAATTTCAAAGCCTTGTTTTTTTAAAAATTTACAAGCCTTATCTTCACCTAAAATTCCATCTAAATAAGCTTTTACACCCATTATTCTATACGCATCATAAAAGGCTTGGTTTTTATAAAATCTTGTTTGCGTAAAATTTCAAGCAAATTTTGTATGCTTTTTTCATAAGTTAAATGCGTAGTAAAAAATAAAGTGCTGTAATTTTCATCATTTTTTTTAGGTTTTTGTAAAAAACTATCGATAGAAATATTATTTTCACTCATCAATTGTGTGATTTTAGATAAAACCCCTATTTTATCTTCAACTTTCACCCTTAAATAATATTTTGTATAAATTTCATCTTTGCTTAAAAGCTCGTATTCTAAAGTATTCACAAAACCAAGCATTGGTGCTTTTACCTGATCTCTTGCTATATCCATAAGATCTGAAATCACAGCACTTGCAGTGGCCTCTCCTCCTGCTCCTGCTCCATAATACAAACTTTCACCCAACAAATCTCCATTAATACTTATAGCATTCATCACTCCATCGACTTTTGCAAGCATTTTTTCTTTATCTATCATAGTAGGATGCACTCTTAATTCTACTTTATCTTCACGCACCTTGGCTATACCTAAAAGTTTTATGGTAAATTCAAACTCATTAGCAAAATACATGTCTTCAGGCGCAATTTCGCTAATACCCTCGATCAAAATATCTTCAGGTTTAGCTTTAAGATTATAAGCGATACTTGATAAAACAAGCAGTTTATGAGCTGCATCTTGTCCTTCTATGTCAAAAGTTGGATCAGCTTCTGCATAGCCTAAATTTTGAGCTATTTGTAAGGCTTGTTTAAAACTCATATTTTTTTGACTCATAGAACTTAAAATATAATTACTCGTACCATTTAAAATCCCTTTTATAGCCAAAATATTATTTGCACTTAAACCTTCTTTTAAAACCTTTATAATAGGAATTCCTCCAGCCACACTTGCTTCATAACCAAAGGCTAAATTTTTAGCCAAATTTTCAAGTTCATAACGATGATAAGCAAGCATAGCTTTATTTGCAGTAACAACGGCTTTTTTCTTTTTTAAAATTTCACTCACTATTTTAAAAGCTTCATCCACTCCACCCATTAACTCCACAAAAACATCTACATCAGCATTTAAAATTTCTTCAACGCTATGAGTAATTGGAATTAAAGCGTTTTTTTTAGGACTTCTAGCAAGAGCGATCACAGGAGTTATGCTTTGCCCACATCTCGCACGAATAAGTTTATTGTTTTCTAAAAGAAATTTAACCACTGCACTTCCAACAGTGCCATAACCAAGAATTGCTACTTTCATAACTTACTCTTTTAAATATTTTTTGATATTGCGTGCAGCTTGGCGTATGCGATTTTCATTTTCAATTAAAGCAATTCTTACATACTCATCACCTGCTTCGCCAAAACCTACCCCAGGACTTACTGCAACACTAGCACGTTGTAAAAGTTGCTTTGAAAATTCTAAACTTTTTAAATGTCTTTTGCTTTCAGGGAGTTTTGCCCAAACAAACATACTTGCTCTTGGTTTTTGAAGTTTCCAGCCTGCATTTTCAAAAGCTTCAAGTAAAATGCGCATTCTTTTATCATAAGTTGCACGGATTTCATCCACACAAGTTTGATCTCCATCTAAAGCTATGGTAGCTGCTACTTGAATAGGTGTATACATACCATAATCAAACCAAGATTTTATTTTTTTAAGCGCGCTGACTAAGCGTTTATTTCCTATTACAAAACCTACACGCCAGCCTGCCATATTGTAAGATTTTGAAAGAGTGTAAGTTTCTACCGCTACATCTTTTGCACCTTCAATTTCCAAAATAGAAGGAGTTTTATAGTCATCATAAGTTAAATCTGCATATGCAATATCTGAAATAATATAAAATCTTTCTTTTTTTGCCGTTGCTATCAATCTTTCATAAAAACTTTTCTCACAAGTTACTGTTGTTGGATTATGCGGGAAATTAACAACGACATATTTTGGACGCGGGATGCTTTCATTTAAAGTTTTATGTAAATTTTCAAAAAATTGATTTTCATCAAGCTCAAATTTTTCATTATAAGCTAAAGGCATTTTTGCTACATTGCCTCCTGCTATAATAAAAGCTTGAGTATGTATAGGATAAGCAGGAGTTGGCACAATAGCAACATCTCCAGGATTTATAATCGCTCTTGCAAGATTTACAAAACCCTCTTTTGAACCCATGGTAGCTACAACTTCATTTTCAGGATCTAGATTGACATTATATTTTCTTTTATACCAATTACAAATTGCTAAGCGAAGTTTATAAATCCCCATGGATGTAGAATATCCCGAGGTTTTATCTTTGTTAGCGCTTTCACAAAGTTTATCTATAATGTGTTGTGGAGTTTTACCATCGGGATTTCCCATTGAAAAGTCGATGATATCCTCTCCAGCACGTCTTGCTGCCATTTTTATCGCATTTACTTCTGCGAAAACATAATTTGGAAGTCTTTCTATGGTATTAAAACGGATTTCATCAAACATTTCTTAATCCTTTATTTTTTAAGTGTGATTTTTAAACCCCTGCGTATATTATCTAAACTATACATATCGCTTACAATAGCATATATAGCACCATTTGGAATAAGTTCTGAAAAATGATTATTTTTATTTTCGCTTTTTACTGCTTTAATTAGATTTAGATTTTTATCTAAAAAGAAGATTTTAGGAAACCAATTGTCTAAATCATTTGCATCAATAATCAAATTTGTAGCATTTTTTAAATCAAGCACATAGTCTTTAAGGGGTTTTTCTAATGATTTTGGAGTATTTAAATTAACATTTGTATTGGTTTTTAATACAGCATTGGAAAAATTTAAATCATATTCATAGTCATATGCCCCAATACGTTTAATATTATTTATATAGACAGAATTTTCTTTTAAGAGATTGTAAAGCGTTCCAGGATCTAAAACATATTGGGATTCTACTTGTATGGTATAGTCAATATTTCCTTCTCTTAAAATCAAATCTGTAGGGATAAAATATATATATCCAGCATCTGTTAAAACATCGGATAAAATTTTAAAAAACATAACTTCATCAGCTTTTGCTTTAAAATTTAGTCTTAGACTTTGAGGATTTGATAGTGTTAAGGCAATTAAAGAATTGGTTTTTAATATTTGAGATATTTTTGCAATATCACAATTTCCATTATTATCTATGTAAGAATTATTTGAAAATAATAATTCTAGTTGAGAATTTTTACTAGGATTGTTTATTAAATTTTTTGCCAAATCAAGACTTGAGATTGCAAAAGATATATTAACATAAAGAGTAAGAATAATAATTTTTTTTACCATTCTTTACCTTTATTTAATTTTGCAAATTCAGCAGCTGAAATACTTGTAATTTTTCCATCTTTAATCAAGAAACGTTTTGAAATTCCTGCAGGAAATTTTTGTTCTTTATTTTCTTGATCAAACATTGTTAAAGCTGCAGCTCCTGTTAAAATTAACTGATCTTTATCTAAAGAAATATTAAAATCTTTTTCTTTAACAAAGCTTGTTTTTTTAAGGCTTTTTAAATCTATCAAACCTATCCAAATCTTGGTAGAGGTTTTAAAATGTGCTTCTTTTAAAGAATCAGTTTTTGGTGTATTTATGTCTTCTTGGATTTGGGTATTTTTTTCTTCATCGAGTAAGGTTGTGTTATTTTCACTGATATTATTTTCTATGCTTATGTTTTTATCATTTTCTTGTAACGAGATGTTTTGGCTTGGTAAAACGCTCTCTGTTTGATTTGTTTCTTGTGCTTTATTGTTGTCTATAACAACAACATTATTTCCACCTAAAGATTTTAAATTTTCTTGTGCTTGTCCTATGATATCTATAACTGTTGTGCTAGTATTATTTTGTTCATCTTTGAAAAAAGTTTTAAGTGTATCAAAATAATAAATTCCACTTCCTATAATCACTAAAACAATAAGAACAATCAAAAAAGGCCAAGCATTAGAGGATTTTTGACTATAAGCATCTAGTTTTGGGGTTATCATTTTTGATTTTGTTTGTGGAGTAGGATTGTTTTCGTTAAGATAAGCTTCATACTCTTCATTAAAATCACTAAAGTCGAGTTCGTATTCTCTGCTTAAAATTTTAACAAAACCTTTAACATTAAAACGACTTAAAACAGCAAAATTCTTTTCTGCTAAAGCTTCAAGAAAATCAAGTTCAATTTGCGTTTTTGCTGCAACTTCTTTTAAATTTAATTCTTGTATTTTTTTCCAATTAAGCATTTAACATCCTATCACAAAGTATTGCAAAAGCAGCGCTGACATTAAGACTATCAAAATTATTTTTCATCGCAATGCCCACACATTCATCGCATTTTTTTACAATTTTAGAGCTTAAACCAAAACCCTCACTACCCAAAACTAAAACTTTTTTACCATTGCTTATTTTTACACTGTGAATTTCTTTTCCCGAGCCATCGCTCGCATAAAAATAAAAACCCACTTGTTTTAGTTCATTTATTACACTTAAAGCATCGTTGCTTATCACAATAGGTAAATCAAGAGCCGCTCCGCTGCTTGTGCGAATTACTCCTTCCATGGCTAATTTTTCACCAATAAAAATTAAAGCCCCAACCCCTAAAGCATAAGCTGTACGCGTGATAGCCCCTATATTTCCTACATCGCTAATTCCATAAAGCATAACAATAAAATCATTTTTTTTGATCTCATTTAAATTCGCAAAAGAACTTTCTTTAATATCTAGCAAAAAACCTTGATGATTTCCACCTTTCGCATAAGCTTGAGCAGTTTTAAAATCAAGTTTTTTGATTTTAAAACCTGATTTTGCGATTTTGGAAAAAGTAGTTTTATCACATTCTTTTGCTAAATAAAGCTCATTGATATAGTCTTTATGATATTCTAAAATATAAAAAAATATTTGCTTCCCATAAACTATCATATTAAAATTTTACCTAATCTTGACTTAAAAGCAGTTTTTGATAAATTTCTTTTGCATTTTTTCCATTGATCTTTGATAATAATTTTGCTTTTGCTTTTAAAGACAGCTCTAAATCCATAATATCTTTTTCACAAAGAGTATTTTGCAAAAAATTTTGCTCTTTTGATTGCAGTACTACAACCCATTCACCGTTTAAATTAGACTTTTTTAAAATTTCAAAAAGCTCTTTAGCATTGCCTTTAAATTTATTTTCAAATTTTTTACTGATTTCTTTAATCAAAAAAATTTCTCTTTGGCTGTCTAGAATCATAATTTGTTCTATCAAAGATAAAATACGCTTGGGGGATTCGTAAATAATACTTGGATAAGGAAAGTTTAAAATTTTTTCTATATCTTTTTGTCTTTCTTTGCCTTTATTGGCTAAAAAACCGATAAAGATAAATTCTTTTTGACAAAATGCCGAGCTTACAAGAGCAACTAAGGCTGCATTTGCACCTGGTAAAATTTCATAGGCGATATTATTTTCTTGTGCAAATTCTACCAAAGCCTTGCCAGGGTCACTAATCCCTGGCATTCCTGCATCGCTTAAATAAGCTACATTTTTTTCAAATATTTTTAAATCAATACTTGCTAAAACCTCTTTTTCATTATGGGGGTGTAAGGCTATAAATTTAGAAATATGTATATCAGTGTGAAATTTTGCATTTAATAATGAAACCAAAGACTTACTTACTCTCGTATCTTCGCAAAATACAAGATTGCAAGTCTTTAAAAGTTCTAAGGCTCTAAAAGAAATATCGCTTAAATTTCCTATGGGAGTAGGAATAAAATAAAGCATAATTATTGCATTGCGTATTTTTTCTTAAATTTCTCTACACGACCTGCAGCATCTACAATTTTTTCACTACCTGTAAAAAAAGGATGGCAGTTTGAACAAATATCTACTTTTAATTCTGCTTTGTTTGACTTTGTTGTAAAAGTATTTCCACAAGCACAACTTACTTTGCATTCTACATATTCTGGGTGAATTTCTTTTTTCATTAGTTTTCCTTAAAAATTAAAACAATAAGCCGTGATTATAAATTATTTAACATAAAAAAGAGATTAATTTAAGAAAAGTTAAAGCAAAATTTTTGAAGCTATAGCTATAATAGCTGTTTGACTTTTTAGAATATTAGAGCTTTTAAGAGAGATTTTCCGGTTAAACAATAATCTCTCATCATTGTTAAATCCACCTTCAGGACCTATAAAATACAATTCTTTTTCATCGAAATGACTTTGTTGTTCTCCTTGAAAATCAACCATAATTGCATTTGGAAATTTTTGAACAAATTCTTGAGTGCTTTGATGGATAATTAAATCCATTTTAGTATTTCTACCGCATTGTTCACAAGAAGAAATAATGATTTTTTCAAATCTTTCTAAATCGATTTTAAAATTTCTTTGTGAAAAATTTGTAAAAACCAAATGTAACTTTTTTACTCCAAGTTCATTTAAGAAAGGTAGAGTTTTTTCTAAAATTTTAATATCTATAATGGCTAAGGCTAAGTTTAATTCACTTTGTTTTATATTTTGTGATTTTTTGTTTAAAAATTTTAAAGTGCAAGAATTTCTTGTTAAATTTGTGATTGTATAGTTGTAAAGAAAATTATCTTGTAAATTTCTAAGATTTAGCTCCGAATTTTCCTTTACTCTTCTTACTTTTAAATGGTTAAAGTTTTCACCTTGAAGTTGTATAAACTCTTCTCCAGCTTGCTTGTTATACAAAAATTGCATTTTATAGATATCTTTCTATTAAAAAAGGCAAAAACAATAAAAAAATTTCAAAAGGTAAAATCAAACAACTAATCCATCTAAAAGTGGCATATTTTCTAAATCTTCTTGCTTTTTTGAAACAAACAAAGTGAAAAATTGCTAAGGCAAAAATTAAGATCCAAGAAAAAATCATTACCCAGATATTGACATTCATTTGAAATTGTTTCATTGCTGATAACAAACAACCTGTAAAAATAATCAAAGCTAAAAATAAATAATAAATTGGTAAAAATAATCGTATTCTGCGAATAAAAATGAATTCGGTTTTAAAATTTCCTTGTGTTAGTATAAGATAAAAAAGCATTAAAAAACCGCTCGCATAAAGACTATAAAGATGTAAAGCTAAAAAGAATTCGTAACTTTGATCCATTATTTTCCTTTGTTTATAAAATCAGCTAAATTTTGAATTTGTTCATCGCTTAAAAAACTATGGTTTTTATCTTTTATCGTTTTTATTTTTTGTATAAAAATTTTATTGCCCAAGGTTTTAATGGCTGTGCTGTTTTTGGGTTTTAATTCCCCTTTTTCTCCATGACAAGTGGCGCATTTTTGTTTATATAAAGAGTTGATAATAGTAGGATTGGCTTCATGTTCATCATCTGAACTTTGTGCTTCATCATCTACAGGTAAAGGCAGGTTGGAGTCACTTAATTCTGTTTTTTCATCGTTTTGTTCTATTTGAACTACTTCTTGATCTGTATTTTGAGTCTTGGAAATATTTTTTTCATCATTAGAACAGGCAGATAAAACTAATAAAAAAAAACTTAAGGCAATTAAAATTTTAGCTTTTTGCATTAAATCTCCTTTGGATTTATAAAAATTTCTTCATTTTTTAATTTGTTATAAAAATCTATATCATTCCATTCTGCTTTAATGCCATTGGAAAATTCTATGTCTTGAAGTGAAATTTTTGGCATTAGCTCACTATAGGCATCTTCTCTAAAACCTTGTGCATAGCCTGTTCTTGTTTCATGAACAATGATGCTTTGTAAAGTCACTCCTTGTTCCCCATTTACCATTTTTGTTTGTTTTAATAAAGCATCTATAAGTATGAAAAATACACGACAAAAATTTTCAGCACTTACATTAACAGGCAGGCAAATCCAACGACTTGAATATTTTTTCATTTCTTCTAAATATTTTGCGTCATCATATTTAAAAAGAGTGATAGCATGATCAAAACTATCAATAATTTGGCGTATATAGGTTTTTAAAAGTCCAAAATCATAGACCATTCCAGCATTATCTAAATATTTGCTTTCAAGTAAAACTTCAACTTTGTAAGAATGTCCATGAATGCTACTTTTGCAACGTTTAGAAGAACAAAATCTAACAATGTGTGCGTTTTCAAATTCAAATAATTTTCTTATAATCATACACCCTCTTTATTGTTCCAAAGACGAATATGAATTCTATCAGAGTAATTATAACCATTCTTAATACAAAATTCAGCAATTTTTTGAGCATTTTTTTTAAGATTTTGCTCATTTTCACCCATAGGCATACAAAAAATTTGATTTGGAGCTTCTTTTAGAATTTCATTGATTTCTAAAAATGAATTATCAAGGGTATTGGCATCTAAAACAAATTTATAAAAACTATCTTTTGCGTAATTTTTAAATGCTTTTAAAGCTTTAAAATTTAATCGTTTATCTTTTTTTATCCCGCTATTTTGGAGTTTAACGCTTAAAGCAAAAATACATTCTTTGTAAAAAGGATATCTATCAAAATCAATTTCTATGCTTCCATTGCTTTCAAAGTGTATTTCGAATTTATTTTTTAATAACATTTGGATAAATTCTATAAATTCAGGATTTTCATAATGGATTAATGGCTCTCCACCTGTGATAACAACTATAGGATTAAAGCCTTGTTTTAATTTTATCACTCTTTTTAAAAGTTCATTAGCATTTAAAGTTTCATAACTTTCTTTAAAATCTTTTGTGAAAACAGCTCTTATCGTGTCACATCCGATGAGAGTTTTATTGTTTTTTGATATTTTTACATTAAAACCTAAACAGTTGAAATTACAGCCAGCAAAACGCATAAAAATAGCTAATTTTCCATTATATTTACCTTCTCCTTGAATACTTAAGAAACTTTCAACAAGTTGCAAAATTAACCTCCAGTTTGATAAAAAGCACGAGATGAGGTTTTATTATCAACAACACTCCATTTATTTTTTTCTGGTTTATTTCTTAATACTTCTTGTAATATTTCTACAGCGGCTTTAATATCACCTTTTCGAACCGCTTCTTTTATACTTAATGCTTCATCAAAATAAAGGCAAGGTATTAACAAGCCTTCAGCACTTAAGCGTATGCGATTGCAAGAGTCGCAAAATTCATGGCTATGAGGATCTATAATTCCGAATTCATAATCATCTGCCTTGTAAATACTCACAGGTGCTTTTTCATCTTTTTTTATAAGTTGAATTTGATATTTTTGACTCAAAATTTGTATAATTTCATCTCTTTTTAATCCTTGTAATTTACCATAAGCATGAGTATTTTCCATAAATTCTATAAAGCGAATTTGAGCTTTTTTTGATTTTGCAAATTCCAAAAGAGATATCAGTTCATCATCGTTTAAATTTTTAAGAGCTACAGTATTAAGTTTTACTTTCAAATCTAGATTTAAAGCTTCATCAATTCCAGATAAAACACTATCTAATACATCTTTTTGCGCAAGAGTTTTTGCTTTTTTGTGATCTAGGGTATCAAGTGAAATATTAAGTCGTTTAAGTCCAGCATTTTTTAAGTCTTTAGCAAAGTCTTTTAGTAAAAATCCATTTGTAGTTATAGCAAGGTCAATATCGCTTTTATAATCGCTAATCATTTTTATAAAAATACTTAAATCTTTTCTTAATAAAGGTTCCCCACCTGTTATACGGATTTTTTCAATTCCTTCGTCTATAGCCGCTTTGATAAATAAAAAAAGTTCTTCGAAGCTTAATAAATTTTCTTTTGGCTGATAATCGAAAGGAATTTTTGGCATACAATAAAGGCAGCGAAAGTTACATCTTTGTGTAACCGAAATTCTAAGATAATTTATTTTTCTACCGAATTGATCTATAAGCATTTATTTTCCATTCTATTTTATTAATTTCTTAAATTTTAAGACAAGTTCTACATTTCCAGTGCCAATGCGTAAATCTTTAGCGATTTGTTCTATGCTTTTCCCTTCTTTGAAAAGATTTTCTATTTTTTGTTCTTCTGTATCGTAATTTGGTGTAAGTTTAGCCATGCTTTGTGCTTTTTGTTCCAAATTTAAAAGACGATTTTGTTGTTCATTTTGAAAATCTTCTATGATATGTTCCATAGTTTTTAGTGTTCTTAAAACAGGAGTGATTTTTGAACTGATTTGTTTATCAAGTTCAATCATAATTTCTTCTTTTAAAAGAGAGATTTTATAGTCTTCATCCTCTTCGCTATCATCTTTAACCCCTAATTCTTTACGAAAATAATGAAGTTCTTTGGTAATATCTTCTATCACATTTTGAAGTTTTGCTATTTTTGCATTATTTTCTCTTTCTTTGATATTCATATAGGCTAGCATTGCAATTAAAAGCACAATTATAAAAACTAAATAAAGTACATCATCACTCATTCTTGGCCTTTCTTATTTCTTATCATATTTCTTTGAATTTCAACAACAAAAGCATCAAAAGCCATTTTGTCTTCAGGCTTAATTTTGATAATTTTTGCCAATGTTTGACTTTGAGCTTTGATAAAAATAGCTATTTTTTGATTATTTAAATCAAATCTTAAATAATATTCTTTATCTTCTTCTAAAATAGTATCCAAAAAATTTAGATATTCAAAATTCAAAGATTCTACTACCCCTTTTTGCTTAAGCGGTATAAGTTCTTTATTTTTATCTAAAGAATTTTCAAGCCTTAAAATATCTTCTTTTAGACTTATAAGAAGATCAAAAATAATTTTTTCACCCTCGTCAAAATCAATACGTAAAGCAAGTTTTTTCCATTTTAAAATTTGAGAAATTGCTCCAAGTTTTAGGTATTCTCCAAGAAAACGGTTATTTTCTATTTTACAACATTCTAAATGAGCTTCAAATCCTGCTTTAAAAAGTGTTAATTCCATAATAAATCAATCCAAATAAAAATAAAAAAGATAATACTTAAATAACCATTGAGAGTAAAAAATGCTCTATCAATATGAGCAAAATTCTTGTGAACAATTTTATGTTCCAAGGCTAAAATAATACCGCTTATAATTACCCCAGTAAGTGCTATTTTTCCAAGTGCTACACCCCAAACTTCCCACACAAAAAGAAGCCAAAATAATACCGCTAAAATATGGCAAAAAGCTGATATAAATAAAGTAGCCTTTGAGCCAAATTTAGCAGGGATAGAGTGAAGTCCTATTTTTTTATCATACTCCATATCTTGTAAAGAATAAAGTAGATCAAACCCAGCTGTCCAAAAAGTTACACCTAAACATAAAATAACGCTATAAATGTGAATTTCACCCATAATTATAACGCTTCCTGCAATAGGCGCAAGTCCTAAACAAAATCCTAAAACTAAATGCGCTAAAGAACTAAAGCGTTTAAAAGCTGAATAAATAGCCAATACAAAAAGCACAGGAAAAGACAAATAAAAAGCCAAGGTATTAATAAAATAAGAACATAATATAAAAATAAGTGCATTAATAATAATAAAAATCCATACGCTTTTTCTACCTATTTTTCCACTGACATTAGGACGATTTGCACAACGAGGATTATCCTTATCTATATCTTCATCCATTAAACGATTTGTAGCCATGGCAAAATTTCTTGCACTTACCGCACAAATAATGCCTAAAATCAATGCCTTAAAACCAAACCAAGCAGTGTCATTTGCAAGTTTTGATGCTACAATCATAGAGGAAAATAAAAAAGGCAAAGCAAAAATAGAATGCTTAAATACTACAAGTTCTAAAATATCTTTAAATTTTATCCAGAATGTGTTCATTTTTCTACTTTAAAATATTTTTTGCTATGATTTTACTAAAATTTTTATAAATTTTAGGATAAATATTAAAATGTTTTTTGAAATAGCATTAATAGGAACAACCGCGAGTGGAAAAACATACATAGCTAATACTTTAGCAAGAGAATTTGATGCTGTTGTTTTAAGTCTTGATAGTCTTTGTGTTTATAAAGAAATTAATATAGCAAGTGCCAAGCCTTCACAAGATGATCTTGCGAGTATAAAATACTTTGGGGTAAATTTATTGAGTGTGAATGAACATTTTAATGTTGAGCTATTCATAAGAGAATATCAAAAAGCAAAAGAATTTGCTTTAGCTAGAAATTTACCTCTAATTATAGTAGGTGGAACTGGATTTTATTTAAAAACTATGATAGATGGTTTGAGTGAAAAAACCTTAGAGTCAAAGAGTTCTTTAAATAATGATGAAATTTATGCTCTTTTATTAAATATTGATCCAAACTATAAAATAGAAAAAAATGATACTTATAGATTAAAAAAATGGCTGGGTATTTATGAGCAAACAAGAGAAATTCCTAGTGAATTTTTAAAAAGAACACAAAAAACTGGGGTGCTTAAAGATATAGAAATTTATGAGCTTGAGTGGGATAAAGAAATTTTAAAAAAACGTATTCAAACTAGAACAAAAGAAATGCTTGATAATGGACTTTTAGATGAAGCAAAAATTCTTTTTTCTAAATTTGATCATAAGCTTAAAGCATTAAATTCTATAGGTTTGAAAGAGTGTAAAGAATATTTAGATGGAGAAATTTCCTTTAAAGAGCTTGAAAATTTAATCTCGATACATACTACGCAACTTGCCAAAAGACAAAGAACTTTTAATAAAAAATTTCAAAGTAAAGCCTTGGAATTTGATAAAGCTTTAGCTACTTTAAGAATGAAATTTTCAATCGAAAAATAAATGTTCTACTAGAATTTTTACTCCTAATATAATTAAAACCAATCCGCCTAAAAGTTCAGCTTTATTTTTAAGATAAATTCCAAATTTATTTCCTATTTTTAGAGCAATGATACATAAAATGAAGGTAATAATACCTATTAAAAATATGGCTAATAATAAATTTACATTTAAAAATGCAAAACTCACACCAACTGCTAGTGCATCGATACTCGTAGCAATTGCTAAAGCTAGCATGGTTTTAAAGCCAAATTGGTTGGCATTACTATCGCAATTTTCATTTTCCAATGACTCTTTGATCATTTTTAATCCTATTAAAGAAAGTAAAATAAAAGCTATCCAATGATCAATACTCGCAATAAAAGATGCAAAAGTTATACCTATAAAATAACCAATAGTTGGCATCAAGGCTTGAAATCCACCAAAATAAATTCCAACAATAAGATAATGTTTTAAATGTAGTTTTTTAACACTAAAACCTTTGCATAGTGATACAGCAAAAGCATCCATTCCTAAAGCACAGGATAAAAAAATAAGACTATAAAAATCCATAATAAATCCTAAAATTTTATAAAAAATTGAAGATGAAATTATAATCAAACAAAGATAAAAATCACATAATTTTGATATATTTAATTAAATTTTAAGAAATAAATATATATAATTCAATTTCATTTTTATTTTTTACTCCTTAAAAGTGGCCCATTCGTCTAGCGGTTAGGACATCGCCCTTTCACGGCGGTAACACGAGTTCGAGTCTCGTATGGGTCACCACTTTTTAATTTTTCTTTTAAAATAACTATTTTTTCATTTTTCTATTAAAATTTAATAAATATTAATAATTTATTTTGTAGAATACGGATAGCTTTTGATATAAGTCTATTATAGACTTATATCAAGGCTGGGCATTATTGAGCTGGTGTTTGCTCTTTTGTTTTTTTGTGAGTTTTAGCTTCATGTTTTTTATCAGCTTTAGCTTTTGAATGATGAGCTTTTGTATGTGTTTGATTCACATCGCTTGGAGTATTAGCTGCAAAAACATTAGCTGCGAGAGCACCTAGTAATGCTGAGATTAGTACAACTTTTTTCATATTTTCCTCCTTATGAATAATTTTTAGTTGCAAATTAATTGTAATTATTAAAAACCAACAAATAGATATTTTTTGTAAAAATATTTCAAAAAATATAATTTTTTATATACATTTAAATTATTATTAAAATATATTATAAATATATCTTATTTTATTTAGATTAAATAAATAGAAATTTTACCCACTAAGCTTTTAAGATATTTTTACTCTTTTTAATATTATTATGGTAATATTTTCAATATCAAACTAAAAATAAAGGAGAAATTATGTTTGAATTAAGAAAATTACCTTATGATACCAATGCTTTTGGTGATTTTTTGAGTGCTGAAACTTTTAGCTATCATCATGGAAAACATCACAATACTTATGTTACAAATCTAAATAATCTTATCAAAGATACTGAATTTGCAGGTAAAGATCTTGTAAGTATTATCAAAACTTCAAATGGGGGCGTATTTAATAACGCAGCTCAAGTTTATAATCATGATTTTTATTTTGATTGCATTAAGCCAAGTACAGGCTGTGGTTGTGGCGGTTCATGTCAAAGTATAGATGCTAATTTACAAGCGGCGCTAGAAAAAGAATTTGGATCTTTAGAAAATTTCAAAGCTGAATTCATCAAAGGTGCTACAGGAGTTTTTGGTTCAGGATGGTTTTGGTTAGTTTATAATACTAAAAATCAAAAGCTAGAATTTGTAGGCACTTCAAACGCAGCTACACCGATTACTGAAGATAAAGTTCCTTTACTTGTTGTAGATGTTTGGGAACATGCTTATTATGTAGATCATCGTAATGCACGCCCTGCTTATTTAGAGAAATTCTATGCTCATATCAATTGGGAATTTGTTGCAAAAGCTTATGAATGGGCTTTAAAAGAAGGTATGGGATCAGTTAGTTTTTATGCAAATGAACTTCACCCTGTAAAATAATTTTAATCCTTTTTGTGTTAGAATGAATTTTGGCTTAATGTCAAAATTCTATACGAAAAGGAGCAAAAATGGATAATTCTTTATCTGCATATACTCAAAAATATGACAAAGAAGGTTATGGACTTCAATATCCTGATGGTCATATTATAAGATTTTACGAGAGAATCTTAAAATACAAACTAAGCAAAACAAGTGGAAAATTACTTGATTTTGGTTGCGGAAATGGAGTGCATTCTAAGTATTTTAAAAATATAACTGGGGGGGGGTATAGAGCCTTATGGCATTGATATAGTTCCTAGTTTAAAAAAAGTTTGGGAAAAAGATCCTTGCTTAGATTCTAAAAATTTTCACATCATATCTCCTAATTCTAGCTTTAAAAAACTCTTCAATACAAAAATGGATTTTATATTTGCAAATCAAAGCTTATATTATCTTACAAAACAAGCTTTTAAAGAAGCTGTGCAAGAATTTTATGAACTATGCAATGAAGGAGCTATTATATTTGCAACTATGATGAGTGATAAAGGCTATAGTATGTATGAAAGAGGAGAACTTATGGATAATGGCTTACGTGAAGTAAAAGGATGTCCAAGTGGTAGATTGAGCGGTTCTTCATATATACGCTTTACTAAAGACATAGAAGAATTAAAAGAAGATTTTAAACCTTTTAAACCTTTATTTTGGGGAGATTATGAATTAATTAATCTATATAATTTTGAAGGCAGTGTGGAGCACTTTATTTATATAGGACAAAAGTAAGTGCTCTAGCACTTACTCTCCTAAGCTTGGAGTCATTTCGATAATCTTCCAAGGAAGTCCTTGAGAATTCAGCTCTTCCATAAAAGGCTTAGCGTCAAATTCTTCCATATTAAACACGCCTTTTCCTTGCCAAATCCCTTTAGCGATTAATTTCGTACCTATCATAGCAGGAACACCTGTAGTATAGCTCACAGCTTGTGCACCAGTTTCTTTATAACATTCTTCATGATTGCAAACATTATAAATATAAACTTGCTTGTCTTTTCCATCTTTTTTACCACGAATCACACAACCTATATTGGTATAACCTTTGGTGCGTGGTCCTAAACTTGCAGGATCAGGAAGTAAGGTTTTTAAAAATTCTATAGGAATGATTTCTTTTCCTTGGTGCATCACAGGTTTAATCCCTAGCATTCCAACATTTTCAAGGCATTTCATATGAGTTAAATAACTTTGTCCAAAAGTCATAAAAAAGCGTATTCTTTTTAAACCTTTGATATTTTTTACCAAGCTTTCAAGTTCTTCATGATAAAGCAAATAGCTATCTTTCACACCTACTTCTGGATAATCCCACTCCATTTTTATTTCCATAGGCTGCGTTTCTATCCACTTGCCATTTTCCCAATAACGCCCTTTAGCAGAAACCTCACGTAGATTGATTTCAGGGTTGAAATTGGTCGCAAAAGCATAGCCATGATCACCTGCATTGCAATCTAAAATATCTATATAAGAAATTTCATCAAATAAATTTTGCTGTGCATAAGCACAAAAAACATTAGTTACACCAGGATCAAATCCACTTCCTAAAAGTCCTAAAATTCCTGCTTGTTTAAACTCATCATTTCTCGCCCATTGCTCTTTATATTCAAATTTAGCTAAATCAGGATGTTCATAATTTGCTGTATCTACATAATCAATCCCTGCTTTTATACAAGCATCCATTAAACTCAAATCTTGATAAGGCAAAGCAACATTGAGTAAAATTTGCACTCCTGTTTTCTTGATAAGTTCTACAACCGCATTGCTATCATCAGCATCAATTTGCGCCGTTTCAATTTGAACCCCTAAACGCTCTTTGATAAAAGCAGCGATCTCATCACATTTGCTTTTTGTTCTACTAGCTAAAGTGATTTTGCTAAAAGTATCAGAATTCATTGCGCATTTTACAGTAGCCACACGACTTACCCCGCCTGCGCCTATGATTAAAAGATTTTTCATGAAATTTGTCCTTAAAAGATTTTTAGGAATTTTAGCTAAAAATTGATAATATCAAAATTTATTTTTTCTTCTAAGTTATAATTTGAACTTAATAACATAAAAAATTCTATATTTTTATATCTTAACTTAAGTCTATAAAAAGCCCCTAAAAATTCTTTTTGTAAAATTTTAGCCTCAAAGCGATTTCCTATTTTAAGCTCTGCATAACCAAAAATATAATTTTTTGAAGCTATCCAAGCAAAAAATTCATCTTCTAAATCAAGTTTTTCTTCTATGATATTTAAATCAGGTAAAATTTGCGCACTTTTAAAATCAGGCTTAAAATAAAGCTCTTTAGGATTTGCATGAGCTAAGATTTTTCCTTTTTCTAAAAAAGCGATTTGATCAGACATGCAATAAGCATCTTCAATATCATGAGTTACCATAATAGCCGTAATGCCTTGATTTTCTATCATTTTTTTCAATTCTCTTCTTAAATCCTGTTTTAAATTTTGATCCAAATTAGAAAAAGGTTCATCTAAAAGCAAAAGCTTACATCCTCTTGCTATAGCTCTAGCAAAAGCCACTCTTTGCGCTTGCCCTCCTGAAATTTCATCGATTTTTTTATATCTTAAATCTTCAATTTCAAAAGTTTTAAGCAAATGATTTAAAATTTGATTTTTATCTTTTTTATCGTAAAGTGCAAAAAGTATGTTTTTCTCAACATTTAAATGAGGAAATAAAGCATAATTTTGAAACATCAAAGCCACTTCACCTTTGCAAGAAAACAAATCATAAGAACTAGCTTGTTCAAGCTTAGCAATAATCCTTAAAAGCGTGCTTTTTCCGCTTCCACTACCTCCTAAAATGCTTAAAAATTCTCCTTCTTTGACATGAAGATTGATATTTTCTAAAGCTTGTATTTTTCCAAAATTTTTAGATAAATTTTTAATTTCTAACATCATCTTTCCTTGTGATTTTATCCATCCAAACAACAACCATTAAAGAAAGAAAAACGATAAACAAGGAAGGCAAAGCTGCATCATAAATTCTTTCATCACTTGCAAACCAGAAAGCTTTAACACTTAAAGTTTCAAAGCCAAAAGGTGCTAAAATTCTACTTAAAGGAAGTTCTTTAATCGTATCAATAAAAACAATAATAAAAGCTAAAAATAAAAAATGTTTCATTAAAGGTGTGTGAATTTTAAAAAATAAAATAAAATAACTCGCTCTTAAATTTAAACTTGCCTCATCAATATTTAGATGAATTTTATTATAACCTCCTTCTAAAGAATAAATTGCACTCGCTAAAAAACGAATTATATAAGCAAAAACAAGAACAAATAAAGAATTTCCCAATAAACTCGTGTGAAAAATTTTATCCAAAAATACAAAAAGCACTATAATGCTAATCCCTAAAGCAGCAGCAGGTATAGAATAACCCAAAGAACTTATTTTTAAAATAAATAAATTAAAAAAATGATTTTTAACTATCCTAGAACTAAACATCAAAAAATAAGCTAAAAGAGTGGTAATTAAAGCAGTGATTAAAGCTAAGATTATAGTTTGAAAACTGATAATATAAAATTGTGATTCAAAAAGCTTATGATCTTTTAGCCCCCAATAAACTAGCCAAAGAAAAGGTAAAATAAAACCTACCAAAGCAATCATAAAACAATAAATACAGGATAGAATTTGTTTAATAGGATTTAATTTTCTTTTTTTGATAAAAAGAGTTAAATTTTGATTAAAACTATAATGATGTTTATTTTTATAATAATAATCCACATACATAATCAAAAATACAAAAAGCATTAAAATACCCGATAAAACACTAGAAGAATAAGAATCATTCAAATCATACCAGAGTTTAAAAATTCCAGCCGAAAAAGTATCCACTCCCAAATAAGCACTTGCACCATAATCACTTAAAGTTTCCATTAAAACCAATAAAGCTCCAGAAAAAATGGCAGGTCTTGCACTCAAAAGTGCCACGCGTGTAAAAATTCTAAATTCAGAATATTTCATAATTTTAGCTACTTCATAAGCCTCTTTAGCTTCACTCTTAAAAGCTGTTTTAGCAAATAAATAAATATAAGGATATAAAGAAATAGCCAAAACAAAAATAACACCATAATGATTGAAAAAATCTATCCTAAAGCCAAAATTTTCATGAAAAAATCCTTGAAAATCCATAATTCCCACATAAACAAAGGCTAAAATATAAGCAGGTATGGCCAAGGGTAAAATGAGTAATTTTTCTAAAATTTTACAGAAATAAAAATCATAATTTGCAATCAAATAAGCAGAACTCACACCCAAAATCAAGCTTAAACACAATACTCCCACGCTAATTATAAAAGTATCTTTGATGAATTTTAAAAATAAATAATCAAAAAAATGACTCAAATTTTCTTTAATAGATGAAAATTGGGTTAAATTACTTGTATTAAAATTTTGAAATAAAATATAAAAAAGTTCAGCAAAAATACCAAAAATAGGTAAAGCAAGAAAAAGGGCAAGTAAAATTGCCCCGAGTTTATAGTATTTTAGGGTTTTATACATTATCTAAAACCGACTTCATCGTAAATTTTAACAGCTTCTTTAATATTTTCTGCTATCTTACTCACAGGAATTTGATCTTCTTTGAAAGTTCCAAAATCCTTTACAGTTTGGCTTAATTCTATATCATTTCTTATAGGAAATTCATAATTACTATCAGTAAGAATTTTTTGAATTTCAGGACTTAACATAAATTCCATAAATTTTTTAGCCGCATCTTGATTTTTACTTGATTTTGTCATAGCAATACCGCTAATGTTAATATGCGTTCCTCTATTGTCTTGATTAGGAAAAATAATACCCAAAGAATTCCCCACTTCTATATCTTTTGGATTTTTAGAATTCTTTAAAAGCCCTATATAATAAGTATTCATAACTGCAAATTTAGCTTCGCCTGCAAATACTTGTCTGGCTTGATCTCTATCCCCACCCTTTGGGTTTGTCGCAAGATTCTCAAGTACACCTTTAGCCCATGCTTTAGCCTCTTTACTTCCATCATTAGCTATAATAGATGCTAAAAGAGTTTTGCTATAAGGAGCTGTAGCACTTCTCATGACAATTTCTCCTTTAAATTCAGCTTTTGCTAAATCTTCATAATTTTTCATTTTGCTAATGTCGATATTTGCGTTTTTATTGTAAGCAATAATTCTTGCTCTTTTTGTAATCGCAAACCATTCTTTATCCTTATCTCTTAAATGAGCAGGTATAAATTCTTCTAAATATTTTGATGAAACAGGGGATAAAAGTCCTAAATTTTTAGCTTCTGTAAGATTTGAAATATCAGCTGTGATGAAAATATCAGCAGGAGAGTTATTTCCTTCAAGAGAAAGCCTTTTAATAAGTTCTGAAGCTTTAGCTTGAGTATGATTGACCTTAATGCCTGTTTTTTCTTCGAATTTTTTTATGATTTCAAAATCAGCATCATAATGTCTTGCTGAGTAAATATTAAGCTCGCTAGCACCTAAAAATGAAAAAGCCGTTAAAAACATAAAGAAGATTTTTTTCATATTTTATCCTTTATTGAGAATTATACTTGGTTTTATTAAGATCTTTAAAATCAGTATGAGAATGTTCAGAGCAAGCAAAAGCAAAGCCAACGCATAGTAAAAATAAAATTATTTTTTTCATAGACATTAATTCCTTTTTAAATATTTTGATAAGAAATATTAATATTAAAAAGTAAATATAAAATAATTTAATAATTTTATAACTGATAAATATTTTCATTTTATTATAATAAATTTTGATAATAATTATAATTAATTAAATTTTAATATAAATATTTAAGAGTATTTTTATATATAAAATATTAATATTCAATATCAAAAATTATTTGCTAAGAAGGTAACAATAATAATGAAATTTTATATTATACTAGGCACGCTATTTATAGGTTTTATCTTTAATGCTTGTACCGTTTTGCAAAAATCATCTCCACTTCAAGAAAATAAAGATTTTTATATACTTGATATGCATACTCAAAAAAAGATTTCTTTTGAAGATATGATTTTAGAATTGCTAAAAGCAGATGTGATACTGCTTGGCGAAAAACACGATGAAGCAAAGCACAAGATAAGTCAAGTTATGATTTTTAATGCTTTAGAAGGAAATTTAAGTTCTCAAAATATCAGCTTTGATGTAGCTTTAGAAATGCTAGCAAGCACGGAACAAAATCACTTGGATAAAGCCTTAAAAAATAAAAAAAACATTAAGGCTAACGAACTTGCTAATGCGCTAAACTGGGATAAAAGCTGGAAATGGAAAGATTATGAGCAATTTGTCAATGTGGTTTTTTATTCAAGGTCAAAAATATTAGGTGCAAATCTTTCACGCTCAGAAATTACAAGTATTTATAATGGGGCTCAGCCCTTAAAGGGTTATGTTTCAACCACAAATGAAGTAAAAAAACAACTTTTTGACATTATATCCTTAAGCCATGAGTTAAATCCTGAAGAAAATAAAAAATTGGTAGATAAATTAGTAGAAATTCAGCAATTTAAAGACAGGCGTATGGCGGATGTATTGGTTCATCATCCAAATAAAGTTTTATTGCTAGCTGGAAGCTATCATACAAGTAAAAAAATAGGAATTCCTTTACATATACAAGATTTTAAAAGCAGCAAAAAAATAGTTGTAGTGAATTTAAACTATGGAGGAATGGATTTAAAAGACAGTGATTATACTTTTATTTATTATTAAGGAAAAATTAATGAAAAAATTAAGTTTATTTTGTGTTATGGGTTTATGTTTTGCTAATTATGCTTTTTCCGAAGAATTAGAATTTGATAGTCTTGAAATTTCAGGCTCAAAAATCAAAAACGATGAAAAGCCCTTTGTAACTCCTGGAGCAACAAGCACAAGAGATAATTTAAATTCAAGCACTCAAAGTATAGATTCTATAGTACGTAGTGTTCCTGGTGCTTATACTCAAGTAGATCAAGCACAGGGGGGGGGAATTTCAGTAAATATTCGCGGTATGACAGGACTTGGAAGAGTAAATACACAAATTGATGGCGTAACTCAAACTTTTTTTGGTTCTGCAAGTGATGATAGCTTTCATGGGCAAATTGGAACTTCAAGTTTTACAGCTCCAATAGATAAAAATTTTTTAGTCGCCTTAGATGTTAATCGTGGAACTTTTAATGGAGCAAATGGGGTTAATGCTTTAATGGGTTCGGCTAATTTTAGAACTATAGGTGTAGATGATATAGTACAAGAAGGAAGAGTTTTTGGTTTTTTGGGAAAATACTCTTATGGTAGCAATGCTATAGGGCCTGATTTTATGGGTGCTATAGCAGGAAAAACTATGTTAGAAAATAATGCTAATTTAGGCATTTTATTTGCTTATAGTGGGCAAAATGTTTCTCAAAATTATAAAATCGGAGGTGGAGGCTATATAGGCGATCAAAAACCCCCAATTGACACTGATGATGATGGCATTCCAGATGATAATTTAGCAGCACCTATAAATCCAAACAATCTTTATAATCAGCCTAGAAGTCAACTCTTTAAAGTAGAATACAAATCTGATATCAATGAGGCGATTTTAAACTATAGAGCTTATAAGAACAATCTTGCAGGTAGAAAGATTGCAAATGATACTTATCAAATTGACTATCGTTTAAATCCTGATTCTAATCTTTTGGATTTAAAATTTTTATTTGCTTATAATGACGGAAAGCAAAAGTATAATCAAGGCAGCACTTGGGGTTATCACGATATGAGTGGAGTTAAGACTAAAAATCGAGCGGTAACTTTTGATCTTAGCAATACCATGAATAAAGAATTTTCACAAGATTCAAATTTGTATTTTACTTATGGGATTAATATTTTAAATAATCATTATAGCAATGATTTTCCAAAAGATAGAGTGCTTTTGCCTTATATTTTGACTAGTTTTTATCCTAAAGGAAAACAAGATATTAAAACCCTTTATTTGGATACGAGTTTTACAAAGGGAATTTTCACCCTAAATTCTAATGTCAATTGGATCAATGCACAATTAAGTGGATATAAGGGAGTTTGTAGCATGGCTAATCCTTATTGTCAGCCAAAAAATGCGACAAATTTAGAAAAGGATTACAATAATTTTAATTATTCTTTAATGCTTTCAGCAGATATCCATCCACTTTTCAATCCTTTTATTTCTTATTCTAAAAGCCATAGAATCCCAAATGTTCAAGAGTATTTTTTTACTCATGATGCAAGTTTTGAGCATAATATGAATACATTTTTAAAGGCTGAAAGTGCAGATACTTATCAAATTGGTTTCAATTCTTTTGCACATGAAATTTTAAACAATAATGATACTTTAGGTTTTAAAGTGCTTTATTATGATACTAAGGTGAAAAATTATATTTATAATAGAAGATATTGGCAAAAAGCTGGCAATACTATCTTTCTTATGCAATTAAATGATGATGAAAAAGCTAAATTCCACGGAGTTGAGCTTGAGTTTAAATACGATACGGGGTTTTTTTATTCTATACTATCTTATACTTATCAAAAATCCAAGCATAAATTTTCAGATACAGAATCTTTAGAAACAGGTGGAGCACAATCAGGCCAAAGTCAATTTGCTCAACTTCCAGAGCATTATGCTAATCTTGATATGGGTGTAAGATTATTTGAAGAAAAACTAATCCTAGGAGCTCTTGCTAAATATACAGGAAAAGCAAAGAGAGTAGCTCCTGTAGGCAGTTTGGATGATGATCCAAGTAATCCTGATGCTATGGCTCCGCTTAAAACTACAGATGAATTACCAAAAATACCAACTATCGTTGATCTTTATGTAAATTATAAAATTTTGAAAAACTTTACAATCAAAGCAGAGATACAAAATTTATTTGACAAAAACTATATGGATGCGCTTTATACTTATAATACTGGTGATAGTCAAAATGCTGGAGGGTTATTTGATCCTATTTATATTTATAATAACTCTGCTCGCGGCCGTACTTTTATAGTAAGTTTTGAATATAAATATTAAGGAATATACAAATGTTAAAAAAAATGTTTTTATTTTGTTTTTTATTGTTAAATTTAAATGCAGAAGTAAATGTAACAGATATAAATTTATCGTTTGATTCTCCCAAGATAGAAATCGAAGCACCTAAAATAGAGCTTTCTCTTTCTAGTCTTTATCAGAATGCCGATAAAGTGGTAAAAGGCGTTATTTATATGTTGGTTTTATTTTCCATTTTAGCATGGGCAGTTTTTATTTCCAAGCTTATGCAATTTTATTTTATGAAGAAAAATCTAGACTTGTCTATCCACAAGATAAAAGAATTAAAAAATCTCAATGAATTAGATCAGACAAAGGATTTTGCAGGTGTTTTATCTTTAGAAATTCAAGATGAGCTTGAAAAAAGTGAATATAAAAATGATCACATAAAAGAGCGTATAGAATTGCGTTTACAAAATACCGTCTCAAAACAAATCACAGCAAGCAAAAATGGTTTGAGTTTACTTGCGAGTATAGGTGCTAGCGCACCTTTTATAGGGCTTTTTGGAACAGTTTGGGGAATTATGAATGCATTTATAGGTATAGCAAATCTTGGCAATGCTTCTTTGGCAGTCGTTGCACCTGGTATAGCTGAAGCCTTATTTGCTACAGCTTTTGGCTTGATAGCTGCTATCCCTGCAGTGCTTTTTTATAATTATCTTACAAGAAAAAATTTAAGACTTATGCACCATTTAGATGAGCTTGCAAATTTTGTCTATATACTTTTTCATAGGAGTTATTTTAATGATAAAAACTGAAATGGCTCATAAAGAAGAGGAGTTAAGTGAGATCAATATAACTCCTTTTATAGATATTATGCTTGTATTATTAATTGTTTTTATGACTGTTACTCCTCTTATCACAAGTTCTATCAAAATAGAATTACCCAAGAGTTCGCAGCAAGCAGAGGATAAGCTTAAAAATCCCATCATACTTTATTTAAATACTGATAATACTTTGGCTATTAATGATGATAAATTAAGCCTAGAAAATCTTTCAAGTGCTTTAGATATAAAAACCAAAGGCAATAAAGAAGAAATTATTTATTTTCATATCGATAAAAGTGTAAAGTATGAAGATATTATGCAAGTAATGCAAAAATTAAAAGAGAATGGCTATGGAAAAATAGCTCTTTCAAGTAAAAAGGTGGATTAGTATGAAGTCTAGTGTGATTTTTGGGTTTGTGTTAAGTTTGATATTGCATACTTTGGTATTAATGTTTTTCCTTTTTTCTTTTTATACTCAAGAAAAATCAAGTGGTGTTGATTTTAAACAAGGAGCGGAATTTACTTCCATTATGATGGTATCAGAGCTTCCTATCGGGGAATTAAAAGAAGTTTCGATCGATCAAAAAAAGAGTAATTCTCAAGATAAAAACAAGAAACAAGACGAAAGAATAAGTCTTAATTCTCAAGATAAAAATGCTGTATTAAAAGTTCAAAAAAAGATTGAAAAGCAAGATGAAAACCAAGCTCAAAAAGAAATAGCTAATGCAAGTGAAAATTCAAAATTTAAAAATGAATCGCTCAGTGCTCCGCTACAAAGTAATGAAGATAAAACACAAACTATAGTAAGTGGCAATGCCAAAGAACAAGTTAAAAGCTATCAAGCTTTGCTTATGGCTCATTTGACTAAATTTAAAAAATATCCTCAAGAAGCGATAATGCAAAAACAAGAAGGCGTTGTAAGAATTCGCGTAAGCATTGATGAAAGCGGAAATGTCTTAAGCAAAGAGCTTAAAAAATCTTGCCCTTATGCAGCGCTCAATGATGAAGTTTTAAGTTTATTTAAAAGAGCTTCTCCATTGCCAAAACCGCCTAAAGAAATGTTAAAAAATGGTGATAAAATCAGTTTTGTTATGCCTATTGATTACAATATTAAAGACTATTTAGGTAAAAAATAAACTCTTGATTAAATAAAGTTGATTAAAATTTTTATTTTAAAAGGTGGTAGCATGTTTTCTTCATTTTTTGCAAGTAAAAAATGGGCTTTATGGGCTTATTTAGGACTTTTTTTACTCTTGTTTTTTCTTTTTATTCAAACAAGTCTTAATGTTGCTATAAATTCATGGTATAGTGATTTTTATAATGTCTTGCAAAAACCTAAAATAGAAATTTTAGATTCAAATTCAACACAAAAAATAGAAACTAATTTCGAAAATAATGCCACTTTAATCCAAGAGGCTAATCAAAGAGCTGAACAAAATTTCCAAAAAGCTAATTTTATCAATAAAGGTGCATTGTATTATTATCAAAATTTATTAGAATATTTTTTCAACTCTAGGGCTATGATTGAAAAGCCGAATTATTCAGCAAATGATTTTTATGCTTTGATTTTAGTTTTTTTAGCTATTGCTATTCCTTATGTTTTAATCGCTACGATTAATATTTATTTTGCTAGTGTATATGCTTTTAAGTGGCGTGAGGCTATGACTTTTTCTTATTTAAAATTTTGGAAAAATAAAGATGATAATATAGAAGGAAGTTCACAAAGAATTCAAGAAGATACTTATAATTTTTCTAAAATCGTAGAGAGTTTAGGACTTAGTTTTATAAAAGCTTTGATGACCCTTGTAGCATTTATTCCGATTTTATGGAGTTTAAGTGATGTTGTGAGTAAAGCTTTATTTGCAAATTTAAGTGAAAATTCTTCTTTTTATTTTTTAAAAAACATTGATGGTTTGCTTGTTTATATTGCACTTTTGATTTCTTTAGGAGGCTTGGTTGTGTCATGGTTTGTAGGTATTAAGCTTCCTGGACTTGAATACAATAATCAAAAAGCTGAAGCAGCTTTTAGAAAAGAGCTTGTTTATGCTGAGGATAATCGCAAAGAATACGCTAAAAATGAGACTATGATAGAGCTTTTTACAGGACTTAAATTTAACTATAAAAGACTTTTTTTACATTATGGATATTTTAATATTTGGCTCATTTTATTTGAGCAAATGATAGTTATAGTGCCATTTTTAATCATGGCACCAGGGCTTTTTGCTGGAGCTATAGGACTTGGTATTGTAATGCAGATTAACAATGCTTTTGATCAAGTGCGAAGCTCTTTTAGTGTTTTTATCACAAACTGGACAACTATCACTCAACTTAGAAGTATACATAAGCGTTTAAAAGAATTTGAGAAAAACATAGCTTATAAAAAACATTAGTGCCTATAAAAATATCTAAATTTAATAAAAACAAGTAAAGCAATAAAAAGCAAAGAGGCTGTGAATATACACAAAAATTCCCAGCCAAAACTTTCATAATAAAAACTTGGCAATACAGAACCTATAGCACCCCCACTGTAATAAAATGCTAAGTATAGCCCATTTGCCAATCCTTTTTTATTGGTAGATGAATTTAAAAGTCCTGAAAATATACAATGACTAATAAACATTCCGCTACAAAACACAAACATGGCAAAAAATGTGAAGTAAAAATTATTTATTAACATACAAAAACAACCTGTAATAAAAACAACAAAACCAAAAATGGCTGTGCGAATTTTTGAACCAAAAAAAGCTATAGTTTTTCCTATAAGTAGGGAGCTAATAACTCCTGTTAAAAAGCCCAAATAAACAAGTCCAATTTGTGTTTGTGTGATATTGGCTACACTTTCTTTTAAATGGAAGGGTAAAAAACTTACTATGCTTTGAAAGGAAAAAAAGATGATAAAAACACAGGATAAAATCACTATAAATTTAACCTCTTTGATAAAAGGTAAAAAATCTTTTAGTGAAATTTGCGTATTTAAATTGGTGCAGTGTTCTTTAAAAAATAAAAACAAAAAACCAGAACAAAGCATTAAAATAGCAAAAAAATTTAAAGCAAAATGCCAAGAAAAAAGATCACTTAAAAAGCTCCCAAACACTCTACCGACAAAACCTCCAAAAGTTGTAGCACCTATATAAATTGCTATATTTTTTTGTATATTTTCATTTTCTAAACGACTAAGTAAGGTAAGAAGTGCTGTAAGTATAGCAGGTATGCAAAGAGCTTGTAAAAATCTAAAGAAAAGAAAAAAATAAAAATTATTGCTTAAATTTCCGATGATTCCAAAAAATGCACACATAAACAAAGAAAAAATAAGAATTTTTTTTAAAGAAAAAATTTCAAGCAAATATCCATAAATTAAAGGAGCTACAGCCAAAGGAATGAGTGTGATACTAATCACCCAAGAAATTTGATGCAAACTCACATTAAAATAACTAGAAAGTAAAGGAGTTATAGGTTGTGGAGCATAAACGATAGCTAAGGTTAATAGGGCACAAAAAATAATTAAAATTTTTAGTATTTTCATAATTTTAATTAAACTATAACAAAAATTAAAGTTTAATTAAAAGAGTCTTTAAGCAAAAATTTTACTTTTAATTGTGTATAATAAGGTTTAATAATATTTTATTTCTTAAGGAGCTTCATTGGACCCCAGTCAGGTTTTGGATTTAAACCAAACTTCTACAGCATCTTTTGATGCAGGATATTCTATACTTATGGTTGTTGTTGCACTTGCTCTAGTGTTTTTAAATGGTTTTTTTGTTTTGTCTGAATTTAGTATTGTTAAAGTACGTCGTTCCAAGCTTGAAGAGATGGTAAAAGAAAAAAAAGCTGGTGCTAAGAAAGCTTTGGAGGTTACTTCAAGACTTGATACTTATCTTAGTGCTTGTCAATTAGGAATCACTTTAAGTTCTCTAGCTCTTGGTTGGATAGGTGAACCCGCTATTGCAAAAATGCTAGAAATTCCGCTTATTAATCTTGGTTTTAGCACTGTTATTATCCATACTATAGCTTTTATTATTGCTTTTAGTATTATTACTCTTTTACATGTGGTTTTAGGAGAACTTGTGCCAAAAAGTATAGCTATTGCAGTTGCGGATAAAGCGGTTTTATTTATAGCTAGACCGCTTCATTGGTTTTGGATACTCTTTTTGCCTTGTATTAAAATTTTCGATTTTTTAGCAGCTATAAGTTTGAAACTTTTTGGAATAAAACCTGCTAAAGAAAGCGAACTAACTCATAGCGAAGAAGAAATTAAAATCATAGCAAGTGAGAGTCAAAAAGGTGGAGTTTTAGATGAATTTGAAACAGAGATCATACGCAATGCTGTTGATTTTTCAGATACTGTTGCTAAAGAGATTATGACTCCTAGAAAAGATATGATTTGTCTAAATAAACAAAAAAGTTACGAAGAAAATATGCAAATCATTTGTGAACATAAACATACTCGCTTTCCTTATATTGACGGTTCTAAAGATACTATTTTAGGGATGATACACATACGAGATATAATACAAAATGAATTAAGCCATAAAAGTCAAAATTTAGATACTTTTGTTAAACCTTTGATTTTGGTTCCTGAAAATATCAGCATTTCAAAAGTACTTGTAATGATGAATAAAGAACGCTCTCATACTGCATTAGTAGTTGATGAGTATGGTGGAACTGCTGGAATTTTAACCATGGAAGATATCATGGAAGAAATTATTGGCGAAATTAAAAGCGAGCATGAAGAAGACAGCTATAAAAAACTTGCTGAAAATATTTATGAATTTCAAGGACGATGCGATATAGAAACTGTTGAAGAAATGCTTGTAATAAACTATGATGAGGATTTAGAACAGGTTACTATAGGTGGATATGTATTTAATCTTTTAGGACGCTTGCCTATAGTAGGAGATCGCATTGAAGATGAACTTTGTTACTATGAAGTTAAAAAAATGGATGGGAATTCTATAGAGCGTGTTAAGGTAGTTAAAAAAACAAATAAAGATGAAGAATAAGCCTCTTTAGGCTTATTTCTTTTTGTAAATTTGATTTTTAATTTCAATACACTCAAAACCTTTTTTATCTAGTGTAACTACGCGTAAATATCCACCATCATCTATTTTACCCTCGCATAAAAATACTCTTTTGGCTATTTTCATAGGAAGTTTTTCTTTATTTCTGTGTCCAAAGATTTGATAAAGATTGTCCGAGGTGAAATTACAAAATTGATTTGCCACTTTTTGACTGTCTTCATATCCACCTACACCATAAATAAAATCATGGCTTGGTATAAAACTTATTTTTTCAGGTTTGGAGGGTATAAAATTTACTCCTCCATGTGAACAAAATATGAATTTATTTTGGAATTTGTAGTATAAACATTCTTTTAGATGAGGATAGAGTTTTCTAGCATCTCTTGGAGTAAGTTTTTCTTTTCTAAAATCCTTTAAAGTATTTTCATTAAATTCTTTGGAATTTGACAATTCTCCATTAGCCCATTTTATAAGATGTCTTTCGTGATTTCCTTCTAATAAGCATACATTTTCTTTTTCGCAAATTTTTAAAAGAAATTTTATTACTTTGCCATTTTCTATACCTCTGTTGATGTAATCTCCCAAAAATATATAAAATTCATCTTCTTTGATTGTTTTAATGTATTCTTTTAAAACACTATAACAACCTTGTAAATCTCCTATATGATGAATTTTTTTATATTTACTTAAATTTGGCATTTGGTAAAGACATTTTTTCCAATCGCTCGAGTCTAAAATTGGGTATTTTTTTGGATTTTTTTTGAGTAAATCTTGAGTTTTTTCCAAAAGAGCATAAGGGATGATATATCCATTTTTTTTAGCTTCTAAAAGATTTTTTTCTTGACATTGTTTTAAAGAGCTATCAAAAACAATAACATACATTTTATAGCGATATTGTTTAGCTAAGTCTTTGTAAATTTTTAATGTTTCATTGTAAGCGTTTATGATGCAAAACTCACCTTTTTGCATACGCATTTCTAGAAGTTTGAGTAAAATTTTACTCAAATCTTCATCATTTTTAACATTTAAAATTTTATATTCACTGACTATATTTTTAATGCTTCCTGATAAAAGACGCAAAGCATTTAAATCAAGTGTATAATTTTGAAGTTTATTATTTTTGATAAATTCTTCTTGTCCTGCGTAATAATTCCCTCTTAAAACAAGTAAGATTCGCACATTTTTTGCCTAGATTTTCTTTAAAAATTCAGTTTTTAAAACAATAACGCCAAATTTATCTACTCTAGCCTCAATTTCATTTTCTTTAGAAGTGAGCTTAATATTTTTTATAGTAGTTCCACGTTTTAAAGTTGTACTTGCACCTTTAACCTTAAGATCTTTTATTACACTCACGCTATCACCTGCGTTAAGTTCTGTTCCATTAGCGTCTTTAGCCATTTTTTTCCTTTCTTTGATCTAAAATATTTAAAATTTGCACCACTAAAGCAAAAGCCATAGCAGTATAAATATATGCCTTATCAATATGAATATCAAAACTTTCAGCAACTAAAACTACGCCTATTAGCACCAAAAAAGCTAAGGCTAAAATTTTAATGCTTGGATATTTTTCAACAAAATCTGCTATAGGTTTAGAAGCAAAAAGCATCACAGCTACTGCGATAATAACAGCGATAATCATGATGGTTACATCTTGAGCAATTCCTACCGCGGTAATAACACTATCAAGTGAAAATACTATATCAATCACAGCAATTTCAGCTACAACTATCCAAAGTTTATTGCTTGCTTTAAAATGACTTTGGCTTTCTTCTTGATGAGAAATTTGCTCTTTAATTTCTTTAATAGACTTTACAATCAAGAAAAGCCCACCTAGTAAAAGAACTAGATTTCTACCTGAAATTTCATTGCCCAATACACTAAACAAAGGTGTTACAAGTTTCATCACCCAAAAAAGAGATAAAAGAAGTAAAATTCTTGTAATCATTGCAAAAGCTAAACCTAAGATACGTCCTTTATCACGATGTTCAGGGGGTAGTTTACTTACTAAAATAGCTAAAAAAATGATATTATCTATCCCTAGTACAATTTCAAGAGCACTTAAAGTAGCTAAAGTAATCCAAGCATCAATACTAAATATCCATTCAAACATAAATTTCCTTGAAAATTTTAAAATTTTTTAAAGCGATATTTTATAGTTTTAAAGCAAATACCTTTAATTCTTTAAGAAAAAATTTCAATCACACTTAAGGGTAAAATTTCATGTTCTAGACTATGAATTTTTTCTTCAAATTCTTCAAAACTCAAATTTCTTTTTTCAAAAGCTTTTTGAGCTATAATCATTCCACCATCAAGTTCTTCACTGACCCAATGCACACTCACACCAGCTACTTTCATATCACTTTCATAGCTTTCTTTAATCGCATGTGCTCCTTTAAAAAGGGGTAATAAAGAAGGATGAAGGTTAATTGCCTTAATATTTTTTGTAAAAACAGGACTTAAAATTCTCATAAAACCTGCTAATACAGTAAGATTTGCTCCACTTTCTTTGATCTTTTGTACCAAAATCGTATCAAATTCTTCACGAGTATTATAAGCCTTATGATCAACAATCACAGTATCAAGACCAAATTTTTTTGCCCTTTGTATACCAAAAGCATCTTTTTTATTGCAAAGGCAAAGTACTACTTCATAGGTATTTTCTCCTATAGTTTTTTTATGAAGTTTTTCTAAAATATTTTCTAAATTACTTCCATTTCCACTAAAAAGTACAGCTAATTTTACAAGCATTTTAATCCTTTGATAAGTTTTAAAGCATCAAAGCTATTTTTATTAAATTTATATTTCTTTGCAACAAGTCCATGGGCTAAAGTAGCATTTTTTGCTGCTTCTAAAGCACTAAAACCAAAACCTAAATGCGCAGCAATCATTCCACTTAAAACATCTCCACTCCCACCTTTAGCTAAGGCTTGATTTCCTAAATTTACAACAAATAATTTTTCTTTTTGTGCAATAATAGGATTTGCTCCTTTTAAAACAAGAACACAATCATAATTTTGTGAAAATTTTCTAGCGTAGAAAAAGCGATTTTTTTGCAATGTTTCTATATTTAAATCCTCATCAAAGCATATTTTATAAAGTCTTATAAATTCTTTTGGATGAGGGGTTATAACGACATCTTTTCTGTTTAAATACCAAAGCAAAGCTTCACTTAAAAAGCAGTTTGCATCCAAGATCAAAGGAGTGTTTTGCAAAATTTCATCTTTTAGAAAATCCAAATTTTCAAGCCCCATACCTAAAGCAATAGCACTTGCATTATTTTCAATTTTTTCTTTTAACATCAAAAGAGGCGAGAAGCTTTTTTGTGCTACTAAAGAAACAAGACCTGCTCCAAAATTTAAGGCTCCAAGTCCTGCTAAAGTTCCAGCGCTTGCATTGGCAACTATATAAATATGGCCAAAATTTCCTTTATTAGCGTTGATTTTTCTATCTATAGTTTTTAAATCTTTTTTTTCAAGCAAAAAAGCTTGAGAATTAGGGTAAAATTTCTTAGAGCTAATGCCTAAATTGGCTATTTTAATCCTTCCTACAAATTCCTTAGCAAAATCTTCAAGTAAAATTTCCTTTAAGGCTCCCATGCAAAGTGTAATATTAGCTTTAAAACAAGGATAAAATCCCAAATTTGTAGGCATATCACAAGCTATTTTTAAAGCCTTGCTTTGATTAACTTTTTGAATTATTAAACTTGTTTTTTCATCTAAGCAACGATTTAAGCCTGTGCCTAAAATACAATCAATGATAATATGAAATTTTTTAAAATCAGGTTCTTTTTTACAAAATTTAAAAGCATAATTTTGTAAAATTTGCTCTTGTTTTTTAAAAAGCGTATTTTCTTTAAAGCCTACTTTATAAGCTTTAGCGTGTTTTAAATTTCTTAAAGCCACCAAGCCATCTGAAGCGTTGTTACCCCCGCCTAATAAAAAAAGTATTTTTACTTTTTTAATCTTGCGTTGAATGCAGATTTTTTTAGCTTCTTTTTTAATTAGTTTGGCTAAATTTAATCCCGCATTTTCCATTAAAATAAGCTCATCTAAGCCTTTATTTATAGCATTTTGTTCTAAAATGTTTATATTATCAATAATAGCTTTCATAATCTTTTTTCACCAAAAAATATATATTTTTTTCTCTTTCTTCTTCAAATTTTTTCATTTTAGGTAAAAATTTCTGGATCAAAGCACGAAAATTCTTAAAACCATAATTTTGCGGATGAAAATCCGAGTATTTGCGGTTCATATTAGTGCGTATTAGTGCGTATTCGGCACGCCCCTTTTCATCGATGAGCTGTTCGGTGATATTGATTAAAGCTCTTAAATAATCCTTACTTAAAATATCTTCTTTTTTACTCTCATCTTTATCTAAATAAAAAAATTCACTAAAGGCATTTACATAGGATTTTATAGATTTTTCAAGCCCCATTCCTATAACCTGTTTTTTATTTTCTCTTAATTTTTGAATGAGTGAAGTATAATCGCTATCGCTTGAAACAATAACAAAAATATCTATATTTTTTTCATAAAATATGGACATGATTTCAGTGATTAAATACATATCACTTGAGTTTTTGTTGGCCGCAAAATTAAATTGTTGCATAGCGATTAAAGAATATTCAGCAATTTGCTCTCTCCAACCTTGTATATTTTTTTGAGTCCAATCCCCATAAATGCGTTTAATGATAACTTCTCCATAATCTGAAGCGATATCAAAAATACTTTTAGCATATTTTGCAGGGATATTTTCTGCATCTATAAAGATAGCTATACTTTTATTTTCCATTTTAATTCCTTGCTCTAAAGCTTAAAGCTTCTAAAATATGAGTTTTGTTAATATTAAGACTTTGTTCTAAATCCGCTATACTTCTTGAAACTTTTAAAATTTTATTGAGCGATCGCAAAGAAAGATTATAACGTGAAATTGCTAAATCTAGCGTATCTTTGGCATCTTTTTCCAATACACAAAAACGACTCAAATCTTCATCTTTTAATTTCCCATTAAATTCTTTTTGCCCTCGTTTTTTACCAAAAATAAAAGCTTGTAAAATTTTTTCACTCATTTCTTTAGAACTTATACTCGTTTTATCATCCTTACTAATCTCATCCATAGCTACATAAAGATCAATCCTATCCATAATAGGAGCTGAAATGTGATTTTTGTATTTTTTAATCTCATTTTCACTACAAACACAAGAAAGATTTTTAGAAAATAAATTTCCGCAAGGACAAGGATTTTGAGCGGCTATAAAGCTAAATTTTGTTTCATAAGTGATTTTAGAATTTACTCTTGAAATATGAATTTTATAATCCTCTAAAGGTTCTCTTAAACTCTCTATGATTTGCTTGTTAAAATGTGGAAATTCATCAAAAAACAATACTCCACCATTTGCAAGTGCGACTTCTCCAATTCTAGCATTTTTTGTTCCTCCGCCAAAAATACTTGCTCTTGTAGAAGTATGATGAGGATGACGAAAAGCACGAATTTTAGTAAATTCACAATCTTTTGAATCTAAAGACATATAAGCATTTTGCATTAAAATTTCACTTAAACTTTGAGGAGGCATGATATAAACAAGACGTTTAGCACACATACTTTTACCACTTCCTGGACTTCCTTCAAATAAGATATTATGCATACCTAAAGCAGCTATCATACAAGCTCTTTTAGCTTTTTCCTGCCCTTTGATGTCTTTAAAATCAAGTTTAAAATCCATATTTTGTAAAAAAATTTCATTTTCTATTTGCAAAGGGTTTGTAAATAAAGGATGATTGTGCGAGAAGTGAAAATTTTCATAATTTTTTTCTTTAAAAAACTCTATTGCTTCATTTAAATTTTCAAGTCCATAAACCTCCAAATTTGGTATCATGGAAGCTTTTTGAGCTATGCTTTTTGGAACAACGATTTTAGCTTTTTTAATTTTAGCAGAGAGAAACAAAAGCAAAGAAAAAAGCTCGTTAGTGCTTTTAATACTTCCATCAAGTCCTAATTCTCCTACTACAAAAAAGTCATCTAATTCTTCATTTTGCAAAAGGATTAATAAAGCAATGGCCAAATCAAAATGAGATCCCTTTTTTGGGATGCCTGAAGGACTAAGATTGATAGTAATTTTTTTAGCAGGAAAAGCAAAATCACAACTTAAAAGCGTGGCTTTGATGCGTTCGATACTTTCCTTAATCGCTACACTTGCAAGTCCTACTATGCTTAAATTTGGCAAACCTCTTGTAAAAGTGGATTCTACCTCTATAATGTCTAAGCCTTCATGAAAGCTTATGCACTTTAGTTTTTTCATTTCTCTTTTTTATGATTTTTCTTCTTTTTCTTAAATTCTTTATCGAATTTTTGACGCTTAGCAAAAGAAATTTTTTCTATAAATAAATGTCCATTTAAATGATCATTTTCGTGTTGAATGGCCACAGCTAAAAAACCTTTTGCTTCAAGTTCTTTAAATTCTCCAAAGCGATCTTGATATTTAAGTAAGATATGATTATAGCGTTTTACTTCTTCGAAAAAATCTGGCACACTCAAACACCCTTCTGTGCAAGTGATCATTTCTTCATCTAAAGGAATAATTTCAGGATTAATAATCTCTAGCAAATCTTCTTTTTTTTGTTCATCATTTTCATCAAAAATATTCACAAGTAAAGCACGCAAAGGAATATCCACTTGAATAGCTGCTAAACCTACTCCATTACTTGCTATCATAGTTTCATACATATCATCAAGCAAGGTGTGAAGTTCTGTATCAAATTTATTTACAATTTCAGAGTTTAAAAAAAGTCTAGGATTAGGATAAGTGATAATTTTTCTAACCATTAAAAAACCTTTGTTTTAAATGATCTCCAAAGAAATCATTTAAAACTTTTTTCCAAAACCTTATCAATCAGTCCATATTCTTTAGCTTCTTGTGCTGACATGAAAAAATCTCTTTCTGTATCTTTTGCTATTTTTGTAACTTTTTGCTTAGTATTTTTTGCCAAAATATCATTAAGTATAGTTTTAAGTCTTAAAATTTCTTTAGCTTGAATTTCAATATCTGTGGCTTGACCTCTAGCTCCACCTAAAGGTTGATGAATCATAATGCGTGAATTAGGCAAAGCAAAACGTTTTCCTTCTGCGCCACAACTAAGCAAAAATGCTCCCATAGAAGCAGCTTGTCCTATGCAAATCGTACAAACATCAGGTTTGATATAGTTCATAGTATCATAAATACTAAAACCACTTGTAATGACACCGCCTGGAGAATTGATATAAAGATAAATATCTTTTGTAGGATCTTCAGCTTCTAAAAAAAGAAGTTGTGCTACGATAGAAGCAGCAAGTTCATCATGAATTTCGCCACTTAGCATAATAATTCTATCTTTTAAAAGGCGTGAATAAATGTCATAACTTCTTTCACCACGACTGGATTTTTCAATAACATAAGGAATAAACATTATTTATCTTCTTTCTCTTTTTTGCTCGATTTTTCCGATTTTTCCGATTTTGGCATAAAAATATCATTAAAAAGTTTTTCTTCAATTAAAGCCATTTTCACAGCAGGTAAAGCTCCTTGTTTTTTATAGTTTTCTAAATGCTCTTTTGGATTCATACCATAGCGATATGCTTCAAAATAAATCGCTTGAATCAATTCTTGATCATTTGCTTCAATCTTACGCAATTTTGCAAGCTCATCAATAATAAAAGTAAGTTTTACACTTTTTTGCGCTTCTTCTTTAAAAGAATCACGTTTTTCTTGATATTTTTCTTTACTTGCTTTAAGCTCTTCAATTTCTTTTTCGCTAAAAGTATTAAAAGCTGCACGCATTTGCATATCAGTTTCTTGTTCTACTATGCCTTTAGGTAAATCAAAATTATATTTTTCAATCAAAGCATCTGCAAATTTACCTTTTAATTCGTCATTTACAAGTTTAAAAAGCTTTTCGTTTTTGATTTGCTCTTTTAATTTTTCATCTAAAACTTCAACACTAGTTTTTTCTTCTCCTGGTAAAAGTTTTTTAAGCATTTCTTCATCAAGTTCTGGAATTTTAAGCTCTTGAATTTCATGTAGTTTTACTTTAAATACGGCATCTTTACCCGCTAAATGCGCTGCACCGTATTCTTTAGGGAAAGTTACTTTGATATCTTTTTCTTCACCTATTTTCATTCCTACCATACCATCTTCAAAACCTGGAATAAATTGCTTAGAACCAATTTCTAAAACATAATTTTCAGCTTTACCACCTTCAAAAGCTTTATCATCTACAAAACCTTCAAAATCAAATTTTGCAAAATCACCTTCTTTTAAAGCTCTTTTTGTTTTTATAGCTTCAGGAGTAGCAAAACGCTTTAAAAGTTCATCTTTTTTCTCATCAATTTCTTTTTTACCTACTTTTGGAGTTTGGTATTCAGGAATGAGTTTTTCATAACCCTCAAGTTTGATTTCAGGTTTAAAAGAAAGTATTAACTCAGCAATAATTTCTCCATCTTTACGATCAAATTTTTCAAAATATGGCTCACCTACAAGCTCTTTACTTTCTTTTTTAAGTTCTTGTAAAGCACTATTTACAGCAGATTTAAAAAGATTTTGTTCCGCGTCTTGAGTGAGTTCTCTTTCATATCTTTTAAGTACAGCACTTACAGGAACTTTTCCTGGTCTAAACCCATCCATTTTTACACTTTTAGAAGCTTTTTTTGCTAAATTTTCTACTTCACTTTTGATCATTCCTGAAGGAATTTTTACACTAGCAGTCGCATTAACAGAATCTAGTTGCTTTGCCTTTACTTCCATAGTTTTTTCCTTATAAAATAAAATTTGCTTTCAATCATAGCAAATTTTTCCTTATTACTTGCATAAAATTTTAAAGTAATTTATGATAAAATTGCAATATTACATTATTATTAAAATAATAAAAATATTTTTGGAGAAAAATTTGCAAAAAAAATTTGAAGATTGTGTTAAAACTATGCTTGAAATTATAGGAGAAAATCCAAATCGTGAAGGACTGATTAAAACACCAAATCGTGTTTTTAAAGCTTATGAATTTCTTACTAGTGGTTATACGCAAAATGTCAAAGATATTTTAAATAATGCTTTATTTGAAAGCTCTAATAATGAAATGGTTTTGGTGCGTGATATAGAATTTTACAGTCTTTGCGAACATCATCTTTTACCTTTTTTTGGGCGTGCTCATGTAGCCTATATCCCTAATAAAAAAGTAGTAGGTTTAAGCAAAATTCCACGCCTTGTAGAAGTGTTTGCAAGAAGACTTCAAATTCAAGAACAACTTACCGAACAAATCGCACAAGCTTTAATGGAAAATGTCGATGCAAAAGGTGTGGGTGTAGTCATAGAAGCAAGACATATGTGTGTTGAAATGCGTGGAGTACAAAAAGCTAATTCCACCACTACAACTTCAGCTTTGCGTGGAATTTTCTTGAAAAATGAAAAAACTAGAGAGGAATTTTTTTCTCTCATAAACTCTGCTAAACAGGTAAGATTTTAATGAATCTTGAAAAACTACGTTCCAAACTTGGTAAAGAAAATTTAAGTGCTATTTTTGGAGAGATTACAAAAATTTCTGCTACAAGTATAGAAATTCGTGGGCTTAAAACAGGGGTTGGAGATATAGTGAAGTTAGTTTCCAATGAAAATGAAAATTTAAACACTCTAGCTATGGTCGTAGAAATCAAAGAACAATTTAGCTATTTAAGCCCATTTTCTTTTATAGAAGGTTTTAAGATAGGCGATCGTGCTTTCATAAGTGATGCAGGTATGCAAATAGGCGTTAGCGATGAACTTTTAGGCAGAGTAGTAGATCCTTTTATGCGTCCAAAAGATGGTAAAGGAGCTATAGAAGTAAGTAAATATATGCCTATAATGCGTGCACCTATTGATGCGATGAAAAGAGGGCTTATAGAAGAAGTTTTTCCCGTGGGTGTTAAAACCATAGACGCACTTTTAACTTGTGGTGTAGGGCAAAAACTTGGTATTTTTGCAGGAAGCGGGGTAGGAAAATCCACTCTTATGGGAATGATAGTTAAAAATTCCAAAGCTCCTATAAAGGTAGTGGCACTCATAGGAGAAAGGGGGCGTGAAATTCCTGAATTTATACAAAAAAATTTAGGCGGAAAGCTCGATGATACAGTGATTATTGTTGCTACAAGTGATGATAGTGCTTTGATGCGTAAATACGGTGCTTTTTGTGCAATGAGTGTGGCAGAATACTTTAAAGAACAAGGTAAAGATGTACTTTTTATCATGGATAGTGTAACGCGTTTTGCTATGGCGCAAAGAGAAATAGGACTAGCTCTTGGAGAACCTCCTACAACCAAAGGTTATCCACCAAGTGTTTTAAGTCTTTTGCCTCAACTCATGGAAAGAACGGGTAAAGAAGAAGGTAAAGGCACTATAACAGCCTTTTTTACCGTTTTGGTAGATGGAGATGATATGAGCGATCCAATTGCTGATCAAAGTCGTTCTATCTTAGATGGACACATTGTTTTAAGTCGTGAATTAACAGACTTTGGAATTTATCCTCCTATTAATATACAAAACTCTGCTTCAAGGGTGATGAGTGACATTATAAGTCCTGAACATAAACTTTGGGCAAGAAAATTTAAGCGTTTAAACTCGCTTTTAAAAGAAAATGAAGTATTGCTTCGCATCGGTGCCTATCAAAAAGGAAGTGATAAAGAACTTGATGAAGCTATTTCTAAAAAAGAATTTATGCAAAAATTCTTAGGGCAAAATCCTGAAGAAAGCTTCGAATTTAATCAAACTTTAGAGCTTTTAAGTCAAATTGATACACCAAATACTCCTTTGCCACCAACTCAAAATATAAATGTAGGAAGTGCAAGTGCAACCTTGCCTAATCCTAATTTAAAATAAAATTATTTAATAAAATAATCCCCATCAAAACTGATTAAAGAATATTTCCTTTCATTGCCTATGCTTTGGGTTAATTCTTCTATGCTTAAAAAACTTAGCGTATCAGCTTCTACATATTCACGCACTTCTTCAGTATTTTTATTTGCGCTGATAAGTTCTTCAAAAGTTGGAGTATCTATGCCATAAGTATCAGGAAATTTGATCTCAGGACAAGCTATGGCAAGATGGATTTTGCTCGCTCCTGCAGCACGAAGTAAAGAAATTATTTTTTTAGAAGTAGTGCCACGCACCAAGCTATCATCAATGACTACAATTTCTTTGCCTTCTAAAACTTTACGCATAGGGTTAAGCTTTAGTTTTACTTTTAAATTTCTAAGCTCTTGAGTTGGCTCTATAAAGGTTCTTCCTACATAATGATTTCTTACTATTGCCATTTCAAGAGGGATTTGTAAATATTGCGCAAAACCTATAGCTGCACTTACTCCACTATCTGGCACAGGCACGACAAAGTCTGCTTTATAAACAAATTTTTTAGCTAAAGCTTCGCCCATTTTTTTACGCACTTCATACACGCTTTTGCCTTCTACTATGCTATCAGGTCTAGCAAAATAAATGTATTCAAAAGCACAAATTCTAGGAGTTTGAGAAAAAAGTTCTATACTTTCAAATTTATCATTTCCTTGAGTAAAAATAAGCATTTCCCCTGGTTTAACATCACGAATAAATTCAGCCTCTATAAGATCAAAAGCACAAGTTTCACTAGCAACTATATAGCCTCCATCTTTTAAACGTCCTAAAGATAAAGGACGTACTCCATGAGGATCTCTTACAACATAAAGTTTATCTTTGCTTGCTAAAACAAAACAATAAGCCCCTATACATTCTTTTAAACTCTCAATAAATCTATCTTTTAAGCTTTCTTGCTTACTTCTTGCGATAAGATGGACAAGATTTTCTGTATCCATATTGGTTTGAAAAATAGCCCCATCTTGAATAAGTCTTGATCTTACTTCTTCTTTATTAACTAAATTTCCATTATGCGCTAAAGCAATATCACCTAAAACCGAAGTAGCTGCTATGGGCTGAGCGTCATTTAAACTTGAATTTCCTGCTGTAGAATAGCGATTATGCCCTATAGCGATTTCACCTTCTAAAGTTTTTAGATTATCAGGATTAAAAATTTGACTCACTTCACCTTTAGCTTTAATAGTCTTAATATTTTTACCATTACTCACACTAATACCACTTGCCTCTTGCCCACGGTGTTGCATAGCAAAAAGTGCATAATACGCATAAGTGCTAGCATTTTTTGAATTGATAACTCCTACAACTGCACACATTTTAAATTCCTAAAAAATCATTGATTGAATACATTTTTGCTTCTTGCTTACTAAGCCAAATAGCGATTTTAATCGCACCTTTAGCAAAAGTCGCCCTTGAAGTAGCGGTATGATTAAGTTCTAAAAATTCCCCATCTTCATAAAAACCTACTGTATGGCGTCCTACTATATCGCCACCCCTTAAACTCATCACAGAAATTTCATCTTTGCTTCTTTCACCTATAATGCCATCTCTTCCACTTACTCTTACTTTTTCAAGTTCTAAATTTCTAGCTTTTGCTACACTTTGGGCTAAAGTCATAGCCGTACCACTTGGTGCATCTTTTTTATGGCGATGATGCATTTCTAAAATTTCTATATCAAAATTTCTTAGCATTTGACTGGCTTTACTAGCAAGATAGTTTAAAACTGCAACACCTAAAGACATATTGGTCGCATAAAAAATCGGCATCACTTCACTAGCACTTTGCATCAAATGTAAAATTTTCTCATCAAGTCCTGTTGTACCTATTACCAAAGGTTTAGGCATAGTTCTTGCATAATTTAAAAGCTCATGAGTTCCACTTGGGGAAGAAAAATCAATAATCACATCGCTTTTTTCAAAAAGCTCTTCTAAATTTCCACCCTTATTATAAAGTATCGAAATTTGTGCTTGCGTTTCGCTTTTTAAACATTCTTCAATCTGTTTTCCCATGCGTCCTTTAGCGCCATAAATTCCTATTTTAATCATCTTTTTCCTTGAAAATAAAATATTGATTTTAGCATTTATTTTGTAAATTTTAAATAATAAAATTAAGCTTTATAATTTTTTAATTTATATAAATTATCTAACAATTTTGCTTCTTTTCCTAAGCCCTTGCTATGATAAAATTTTAAATTTTTACTAAGATATTTTTGCTCTACCCAGCCACCAAAATCATGTGGATAAAGATAGTTTTGTTTTTCTTGATGATTGTTGTTAAGATAATTAGGTATTTCTAAAGCTTCATTGTTTTTTACATAGCTTAAAGCTTCATTGATAGCTTTGTAGCTTGCATTAGATTTGATTGTGCTTGCTAAATAAACTATGCATTGGGCTAGGATAATTCTTGCTTCAGGATAACCTATATTTTTAACAGCTTCTAGAGTCGAAACTGCTAAATTTAAAGCATTTGGATCGGCATTTCCGACATCTTCACTTGAAAAAATCACCAAACGCCTAGCGATAAAATCTGCACTTTCTCCTGCATCAATAAGTCTTGCAAGATAATAAATAGCTGCATCAACGTCACTTCCGCGTAAACTTTTTATCATTGCACTTGCTAAAATATAATGTGTATCTTTTGAGCTAACACCTTCACTATTTATGGTGTTGCGAAGTTTTTTAAGATTTTCAAGACTGATATGTTTTTCATCTAAAACCAAGACAAATTCAAGCAAATTTAGCATAGCTCTTGCATCAGCACTTTTAAGTAGAAAATCTTTAGCTTCTTTATCAATACTAAATTTCATTTTTTCCTGTACGCGTAAGAGTAAAGTTTCAAGTTCCTTTGCCCCTAAAGATTTAAATTCAAAAAGCATGGAACGACTTCTTATACCAGAACTTAAAACAAAATAGGGATTTTCAGTGCTTGCACCAATTAAAATTAAACGGTAATTTTCCATAGGAATTAAAAGCATTTCTTGTTGGGTTTTGCTAAGGCGGTGAATTTCATCAATAAAAATTAAAGGCTTATAAAGACTATTTTTATAATTATCTAAAATTTTTCTTAGTTCTTCGAGTTTAAAATTTCCTCCATCAAATTCATAAAAATCTAAGCCAAATTCTTTTGCTACAACTCTAGCAAAAGTTGTTTTTCCAGAACCTGCTGTTCCAAAAAAAATACTATGAGGAAGTTTTTGTAAAGCAGTAAATTTTTTGAAAATTTCTATAAGCTCATATTGTCCTAAAATATCATCAAAATTTTCAGGGCGAAAGGTCAAAGCTAGGCTCATTAATTTAAATCCATATTTGAAAATTCACTACCATTAATTTTTAGTTGAGGATTGGCCAAGCTATCATAAGATAAATTTAGAAAAAAGTTATTATTTTCTTTTAAAAAATATTGATTTAAACCTCCATAATCCTTTGTCCAAGGAAAAATTTCATCAGGCTCGTCTGAACTGATAACTTGTAATTTTGCTTGATAAGAGTTGTTAATATTTAAATTGCCTTGTAAACTGATATTTTGTTTATTTTTTTCAAGGATTAAATTTTGTATTTTTAGATCAAGATTTTTTTGAATAAAATGAGAGATATTGAAATTTGAATTAAAAAATTTGTTTATGGTTATATTAAATTTTGTTTTGTCAAAATTCAAATTCTGACCCAATAAAGATTTAAGATCAATTTCATTGGATTTTCCTTGTATGTTTAAGTTTACTGCTGAATTTTCTTCATTAAAATTTACTTGGTTTTTGCTGTAAAAAGAATTGATTTTATTGTTATCTAGCACAAGATAATCAAAGTTGATCTCTTGTTGGCTATCGCTAAATAAATTTAACTCATAAAATTGTACAGGATTGTTAAAAAATTGTTCGTAATTTAAATTTTGTAATACAAATTTAGTATAAAATTGAGAAAAATCAATCATATCAAAATGTATTTTCATGTTTTTAATTTCTAAATTTTTATTCATTAAAACTTCAATATATCCGCCGTTTATGATGGTATCTCCGCCTTCATTGCTTAAATTTATATCTTTAATATTTAGAAATATTTTAGAGTTATTATCGTGTAATTTGAGAGTAAAAGTTCCTAATTTATTGTTTTTTAACACTTCATCTAAAAAATCAAAAGGATTTGTAAAATTTCCTTTTATAATTTTATTTAACAAAAAATAATTATTAAATTTAAGGTCGATTTTGGTTGAAAGCTGTGTATGAGAGTGATTTAAAGTAAAACTTCCCTTAGAAGTTAAAAAACCTTTTTTGAAGTAAATATCTGTAATTGTATAATCAGGATTGCTATTTTTAATAAATTTATTAAATAAAAGTTCGTTAGTGTATCCTATATAAAATATATGAATAATAAAACCTAATATAAAACAAAAAACAATAAAAATCCATTTTTTCATTATTTGCCTTGGATGAAAATATAAGTGTTATTTTATAAATTGCTTGTTAAAAAAGAGTTTAAATTTTTATTTAAGAGTAATGAAGTAGTTTAGCAAAGAATGATTTTTATAAATCCCTTGTTAAGGGATTTATATTAATAAGCTTTTTTATAACATTGAATTTCAATTTTTCTAGCTACTGGAATAGCCTGAGTATTTGGCGTAGCAGGTGTTCCATAAGAAATTTTACTTTCTAAAAAATTTCCAACCTGTAAATCTTTAAAAGTTCCATCTTTATCTGTTCCAAAAATACCACAATCATCCATTTCTATTTCGGTATTTGGTAGAACTTTTATAGCCATTTGTCCGCCATAAATAGAGTCAATAAGCAAGGTTTTATTGTTATCATAAATTTGTGCAATAGTACCTTCAAGTTTTAGACTATCTGCAAAAAGCATTGAGCTAGCTAAAAGTGCTGATGTAAATAAAATACTTTTTTTCATAATTATTTCTCCTTGTAATGTAAAGTGATAACATTATAAACTTTTTAAGTGAAGTGAATGTGAAGTTAAAATTTTGACTTTTTAGTTTTGATAATATTATGCAACTTATTATATTTTGACTATCGTTACTTCTAGTTGTAAATTTAAAAGAGTGAATACTTTATCAAAAATAATTAAAAATTATTTTTTATTCTTGTTTAAAATAGTTACATTAGAAAATATATTTTTTCCAAAAAGCTATAAATTTAAACACATATAAGTTGGACTTAAAATATCCATTTTATTATTGAATAAAAATGATACAAAAGGATAGGATATGGAATTTTTTTTAGCTTTATTGGGTTTTTTCTCATTAGGATTGATAGTTTGGCTTTTGCTAAAAGATTATACTACTCCGGCATTAGCTTTTATAAGTGTAAGTATTAGCGTAGCTTGTATTTTACTTATTCTTGAACAGCTTGGTTTTGGCGTGGGTGCAGCTTTAGGGGTTAAAGGAGGTGTTTTTGATATTAAAACATTGGTTGCTTTTATTAAAGATGGAGTCAAAAGCGTAACGGATACGGCAGCTTTGTTTGTTTTTTCTATACTCTTTTTTAGTGTTTTAAATGCAAGTGGTTTTTTTACTAAAATTTTAAATGCGTTTTTATCAAAAATGAAAGCTAATGTATATCAAGTTTGCATTCTTACTGTTTTTATTACTGCTGCTGTACATTTAGATGGTTCAGGTGCTTCTACTTTTCTTATTGTAATACCTGCATTATTACCTATTTATGAGCGCCTAGGTATAAGAAAGACTTCAATGTTATTGATTATTACTTCGGCTATGGGGGTTATGAATGTTATTCCTTGGGGTGGTCCTACTCTAAGAGCGGCTACTAATATAGGAATGGATGCAAATTTGCTTTGGCACCATATTATACCTATTCAGATTGTAGGTTTGGTATTATCCCTTCTTTTGGCAATTTGGATTGCTAAGATAGAAATAAAAAGAGGTGCAGGCGCAGGTAACTTGTCTGGAATAAATTTAAATATAGAAAAAAGCGAACACCATAATGAAAAATGGTTTTGGTTAAATTTACTTGTAGCTATTGGGGTTATTGGGCTTTTAATTAGTGGTATTTTTCCTAGTTATATTTGCTTTATGATAGGACTTGCAATAATTTTACCGCTTAATTATCCTAATTTAAAAATAGCTAAAAAAGTTTTAGATCGTGCAAGTGCTGGTGCAATGCTTATGTATATTACTTTAATTGGTGCTGGGATATTAATAGGTGTATTTGATAAAAGTGGTATTATGGAGAAAATGGGTGTTTTGATTTTAAATTTTGTTCCAGATTATTTAGGTGCTTATATTCCTTTGATGGTAGGGATATTGGCTGTTCCAATGGCAATTATTTTTTGTACAGATTCTTATTTTTATGGAGTGATGCCTATAGTTTTGAGTGTAACTAAGGCTTTTGGCGCTGAACCTTTGACTATAGCTATTATCATGGTGATAGCAAGAAATTGTGCGACATTTATTTCTCCTGTTGTGCCTGCAACTTTGCTAGGTTGCGGTTTAGCAGAGGTTAATATTAAAGATCATATCAAAAGAAGCTTTTTTTATATATGGGGTATAAGTATTATTTGCTTGATTTTTGCTGAGGTAGCTGGGATAATATAATTAAAATAAAAGAACTTTTAATTTTTCAATGATTGGTTCATTGTTTTATGATATTTTTGAGTCAAAAATTTATAAAAATATAAGCGTTTTTTTGTATTATTTTATTTTGCTTTAGAGAAAAATTATAAATTTAAACTTATAAGAATATTTTTTAAGTTGAAAGTAAATTTTAAAACGGAGAAATGATGTACAAAAAACAAAATTTACCAGAACTTACCTTAAGGGGTTTGATTTTGGGAAGTATTTTAACTATTATTTTTACAGCTTCAAATGTATATTTGGGGTTAAAAGTGGGACTTACTTTTTCATCATCAATTCCAGCTGTGGTCATCTCCATGGCGGTTTTGAGTCTTTTTAAGACTTCAAATATTTTAGAAAATAATATGGTTCAAACTCAAGCTTCAGCAGCAGGAACTTTATCATCAGTTATTTTTGTTATCCCAGGGCTTTTTATGTGTGGGTATTGGAGTGAATTTCCACTTTGGCAAACTTTTATGATATGTCTTTGTGGTGGCGGACTTGGAGTGCTTTTTACTATACCATTAAGAAGGGCTATGGTGGTTGAAAGCAAACTTGCTTATCCTGAGGGTAGAGCCGCAGCTGAAATTTTAAAAGTAGCCAATAAAGATCAGAGTAATAAAAAAGGAAAACAAGGCATTAAAGAAATAGCATTAGGCTCTTTTATAGCTGCTATTTTTAGTTTATTAAGCAATGGTTTTAAACTCGCCGCAAGTGAGAGTAATTTTGCTTTTATTTGGAATAAAATGGCTTTTGGTTTTTCTATGGGATATTCTTTGGCACTTTTAGGAGCAGGTTATTTAGTTGGTTTAGCAGGTGCTATAGCTCTTTTTGTAGGTATGTTTTTAGCTTGGGGTATTTTTACTCCCTATCTTTCAAATTTTGAATTCGATAGTGCAAAAAATGCCGTAGATTTAGCTTCTAGTGTATGGAGTTCTAAAGTAAGGCTTATAGGAACAGGAGCTATTGCTATAGCAGCGCTTTGGACTTTAATAGAACTTTTAAAACCCGTTATTGAAGGTATTAAAGAAATTGTTAAAAATGTTAAAATTACTAATCAAGAAAAAAATGAAAGAACAAATATAGACCTTTCTTTAAAAAGTATTTTTATACTTTTTGTTTTAATGGTTGTGGGTTTATTTATTACTTTTTATAGTTTTGTTGAAGATGCTAACTTAAGTATTTATTATCAAATGCTATTTTCATTTGTTGGAACTTTAGTTTCTGTTTTAATAGGTTTTTTTGTTGCAGCAGCTTGCGGATATATGGCAGGACTTGTAGGATCTTCTTCTAGTCCTATTTCTGGAATCGGACTTATTGGTGTTATTATTTCTTCTATTGTTTTTTTGGTTTTAGGTGTGGAACTTTTTCAAGATCCTATGCTTTCTAAATTTGCAGTAGCATTAGCTATTTTTACTACTAGTGTTATTTTGGCTACAGCTGCTATTTCGAATGATAATTTACAAGATTTAAAGACAGGACATTTAGTCGGAGCTACTCCTTGGAAGCAACAAGTTGCTTTACTTGTAGGCTGTGTTTTTGGTGCTTTGGCTATAGTTCCTGTTTTAAATTTGCTTTATCAAGCCTATGGTTTTGTTGGAGCAATGCCAAGAGAAGGTATGGATGCTTCATCGGCTTTAGCAGCACCGCAAGCGAATTTAATGAGTACTATCGCTCAAGGAATTTTTCATCACAATATAGAGTGGGGTTATATGGCTTTTGGTGTATTTGTAGGAATTTTAATGATTATTATAGATAAAATTTTAAGAAGAACACAGAAAATGTCTTTGCCGCCTTTAGCCGTTGGAATAGGTATTTACCTTCCGCCTGCTGTAAATATACCTTTAGTTATAGGCGGAATTTTAAAATATATTGTAATGCAATACTTGACTAAAAAATATGCAAAAAATTCTCATAAAGAAGAAAAACTTGCAAGTTGTGAGCAAAGAGGCACGCTTTTTGCTTCAGGGCTTATAGTGGGTGAAAGTATTTTTGGGGTAATTATCGCAGGAATTACTGTATTTTCAGTAAGTATGGGTGGTAGTGAAAATCCTTTAGCTTTAAATTTAACAAATTTTCATGATAGCGAGCTTTTAGCACTTATCTTTTTTGTGGGAGTTGTATTATATTTCATTAAGCGTATTGTTAAAAAAGATGCTTAATTTTTGGGGTTAAAACCCCATTTAATCCATTCTGATATAATTTTTCTTTTGTAATTATCATTCAAGGATTAAAATGGAAAATTTATATGCTTTAATACTTGGAATTATAGAAGGTCTGACTGAGTTTTTACCTGTTTCTTCAACAGGACATATGATTTTAGGTACGACTATTTTAGGTATTGATATAGATGAGCTTTGGAAAAGTTTTTTGATTATTATCCAGCTTGGTTCTATTTTGGCGGTAATTTTTGTATTTTGGCGTAAATTGTTTCAAGGGCTTGATATTTGGTTAAAACTTGCAGTGGGATTTTTTCCTACTGGAGTTATAGGGCTTTTTGTGGCAAAATACTTAAATGCTTTATTTAATGGTTGGGTTGTGGTTGGAATGTTCATTTTTGGTGGTGTTGTGCTTATTCTTATAGAACTTGCGCACAAAAATAAACAATATCGTATCAATTCTTTAGAAGAAATAAGCTTTAAACAAGCTTTTTGTATAGGTATTTTTCAATCTTTAGCCATGATTCCTGGAACTTCAAGAAGTGGAGCAAGTATTATTGGTGGACTTTTGCTAGGATTTAATAGAAAAGTTGCGGCTGAGTTTAGTTTTTTGCTTGCCATTCCAACGATGATTATTGCTACAGCTTATAGTATTTATAAAGAGCCTGAATTACTGAGTAACGCAAATTCTTTAATTCCTTTAGGCATAGGTTTTATCACTGCTTTTGTCGTTGCGGTTTTAGTTATAAAATTTTTCTTAAAATTTATTTCTAAATTTAATTTTATCCCTTTTGGAATTTATCGCATTATTTTGGGGCTTATTTTCTTTTATGTGTATTATAGTGGGATTTTAAATGCTGGAAGTGAATTTAAGCTATAAATAAATATTAAATTTATTCTAAGATTTTTTTAAAAATAAGCTGAATTTCAAAAATAATTAAGTCTTAGAAAGTTAAAATTAGAACTTTATAAACACTCACAGGGTAAGTGAGCGACAAAGGGTTAAAAATATGGAAAAAGAAGTTATTGCGTATTTGGACAATGAGACAATAATTGACTCTCAAAGTGTGAAAAATACAAATTTAAAAGAAATTTATTTTGATAATTCTAAAGAAAGTTTAGAAGTAATCCGTCATTCTTGTGCGCATTTAATGGCACAGGCGATTAAGAGTTTGTATCCTGAAGCTAAATTTTTCGTTGGTCCTGTTATAGAAGATGGATTTTATTATGATTTTCGTGTAGAAAGTAAGATTGGCGAAGAAGATTTAGTAAAAATTGAAAAAAAGATGAAAGAACTTGCTGAAGCAAAGATTGAAATTTCAAAATATGAAATCACAAAAAGCGAAGCTTTGGCTAAATTTCAAAATGATGATTTAAAACAAGAAGTTTTATTGCGTATTCCTGATGGAGCTGTAAGTATTTATAAACAAGGTGAATTTGAAGATTTGTGTCGTGGTCCTCATGTGCCAAATACGAAATTTTTACGCTTTTTTAAACTCACTCGTGTTGCAGGAGCGTATTTGGGTGGCGATGAAAAAAGAGAAATGCTTACTCGAATTTATGGAACCGCTTTTGCAGATAAGGAAAGTTTAAAAGAGTATTTAACTATTATTGAAGAAGCTAAAAAACGCGATCATAGAAAGCTTGGAACAGAACTTAAGCTTTTTACTTTTGATGATGAGATTGGAGGAGGTCTTCCTATCTGGTTGAGTAACGGTGCAAGACTTAGATCTAAACTTGAACACATGCTTTATAAGATCCATCGTTTGCGTGGTTATGAACCTGTGCGTGGGCCTGAACTTTTAAAAGCAGATGCATGGAAAATCAGTGGGCATTATGCAAACTATAAAGAAAATATGTATTTTACACAAATTGATGAACAAGAATATGGCATTAAGCCTATGAACTGTGTGGGGCATATTAAAATTTATCAAAGTGATGTAAGAAGTTATCGTGATTTGCCTTTGAAATTTTTTGAATATGGCGTAGTGCATCGTCATGAAAAAAGTGGGGTTTTGCATGGACTTTTTAGGGTGAGAGAATTCACTCAAGATGATGCACATATTTTTTGTATGCCAAGTCAGATTAAAGAGCAGGTTTTAGAAATTTTAGCTTTTGTGGATAATTTGATGAAATTATTTGATTTTAGCTATGAGATGGAAATTTCAACTAAACCTGAAAAAGCCATAGGTAATGATGAAATTTGGGAAGTAGCAACTAAGGCTTTAAAAGAAGCTTTAGATGAACAAGGTTTAAAATACGGTATTGACGAAGGTGGTGGGGCTTTTTATGGTCCAAAGATCGATATTAAAATCACCGATGCTTTAAAAAGAAAGTGGCAATGCGGAACCATACAAGTAGATTTTAACCTGCCAAGTCGTTTTAAACTTGAATACACTGATAGTGATAATGAAAAAAAACAACCTGTAATGTTGCATCGTGCGATTTTAGGTTCTTTTGAAAGATTTATAGGAATTTTAACCGAGCATTGTGCGGGTGAGTTTCCATTTTTTATCGCACCAACTGCGGTGGGTATAGTGCCAATAGGCGAAGCACATATTGCTTACGCAAAAGAAATTCAAAAAGAATTATTAGAGCTTAATATTGATAGCGAGGTGTATGAAAAAAATGAGAGTTTAAGTAAGAAAATTCGTATCGCTGAAAAACAAAAATTACCTATGATTTTAGTTTTAGGCGATGATGAGGTGGCAAAGCGTAGCGTTGCTTTAAGAGATAGAAGAGCTAAAGAACAAAAAAATCTTAGCTTGGATGAATTTATTAAATTAGTTAAGGAGAAAATGAGTGAGGTACACTTTTGAGTAAAGAAAAAGAAGTATTGCTCAATGAAGAAATAAGAGCGGATGAAATCAGATGTGTTGGCGATGATGGCAAGGTTTATGGTATTATTAGTAGTGATGAAGCTTTAGAAATTGCAAATCGTTTAGGACTTGATCTTGTAATGATAGCTGCAGATGCTAAGCCACCTGTTTGCAAGATCATGGACTATGGTAAATTCCGTTATCAACAAGAGAAAAAACAAAAAGAAGCAAAGAAAAAACAAAAAGTGATTGATATAAAAGAAATCAAACTTTCTGTAAAAATTGCTCAAAATGATATTAATTACAAGGTAAAACATGCTTTAGAATTCTTAGAACAAGGTAAGCATGTGAGATTTCGTGTGTTCTTAAAAGGACGTGAAATGGCAACTCCTGAAGCAGGTGTAGCCTTGCTTAAAAAAATTTGGACTATGATAGAAAATGAAGCTAATCGTGACAAAGAGCCAAATTTTGAAGGTCGTTATGTAAATATGCTTGTAACTCCAAAAAAAGCTTAATCCATTTTTGTGGATAAAGCTTTTAAAGGTTTTAAATTTTGAAAGAAAATCCTTCTTTTTTAAAAGAGCAAATTATAACTTATCTTGGAAATAAAAGAGCACTTTTAAGTTTTTTAAATAAGGGCTTTAAGGTAGCTAAAAAAGAACTTGGTAAAGATAAATTTAGTTTTTGTGATATATTTAGTGGCTCAGGTGTTGTAAGTCGTTTTGCAAAAGCACACTCAAATTATATTTTAGCCAATGATTTAGAAGATTATTCAAAACTCATCAATGAGTGTTATCTTGCTAATAAAGACAAAGATTTGCTTCAAAATATAAAAAAGTATTATAAAAATTTAATCCAAAATTTAGGTTTTCAAAAAGGTTTTATCAGTGAGCTTTATGCTCCAAAAGATGATGATGATATTAAAAAAAATGAAAGGGTTTTTTATACTTTTAAAAATGCTTTATATCTTGATACTATGAGACAAAGAATTGAAAATGAAATTCCAAAAGAATTGAGACATTTCTTTATAGCCCCTTTAATTTATGAAGCTAGTGTGCATTCAAATACTAGTGGAGTTTTTAAAGGTTTTTATAAGGGTAAGGATGGTATCGGAAAATTTGGTGGCGAAGGACAAAATGCACTTAAACGCATTAAAGGAGAAATAGAGCTTAAAATGCCTATTTTTTCAAATTTTTCTTGTGAATTTGAAGTGATGCAAAAGGATGCAAGCATGCTTGCAAAAGAACTTGATTTTTTTGATGTGGTTTATCTTGATCCTCCTTATAATCAACATCCTTATAGTTCTAATTATTTTATGTTAAATTTAATCGCAAATTATAAAAAACCTGAAGAAATTTCTAAAATCAGTGGCATTCCAAAAGATTGGAATCGTAGTACTTTTAATAAGTCAAAATTTGCCCAAGACGCTTTATTTGAACTCATTAATGATTTAAAAGCAAGAGTGATTTTACTTTCTTATAATTGTGAAGGTTTTGTAAAAAAAGAAATTTTTTTAAAGCGTTTAAGTACTCTTGGAAAATGTCGGATTTTAGAACAAAAATATAATACTTTTAGAGCTTCTCGCAATCTTAAAAATCGTAATATCCATCTTCATGAACAACTTTATATTTTAGTTAAAAATTAAATTCTTGTTGCTAAAATTATTTTTTATTTTGCATGATTAAATTAATTTTATTTTTTCAGATGTTTTGATTTTCGAGCAATAAAGATAAGGTTGAAGAGAATAATAGTTAAAATTTTTAACTTTTTTTGTTTATAATACTTCCTTTTACATTTAAAGGATAAAGATGAAAATAAAAGTTGGGATTTTAGGAGCGAGTGGTTATGCAGGTAATGAGCTTGTACGCATTTTGCTTAATCATCCCAAAGTTGAAATTTCTTATTTAGGTTCGAGTTCTAGCGTGGGACAAAATTATCAAGATCTTTATCCTAATACCCCTTTAAATTTATGTTTTGAAAATAAAAATTTAGATGAACTTGAACTTGATCTTTTGTTTTTGGCTACTCCGCATGAATTTAGCGCTAAGCTTTTAAATGAGAATTTGTTAAAAAAGATGAAAATCATTGATTTAAGTGCAGATTTTCGTCTTAAAAATCCTAAAGATTATGAGCTTTGGTATAAATTCACTCATCCTAATCAAGAGCTTTTGCAAAATGCAGTTTATGGACTTTGCGAGCTTTATAAAGAAGAGATAAAAAAAGCAAGTTTAGTGGCAAATCCAGGTTGTTATACCACTTGTTCGATCTTAAGTCTTTATCCGCTTTTTAAAGAAAGAATTATCGATTTTAACTCAGTTATTATTGATGCAAAAAGTGGAGTAAGTGGAGCAGGAAGAAGTGCAAAGGTGGAAAATCTTTTTTGTGAAGTTAATGAAAATATCAAAGCTTATGGTTTGGCTTCACACCGTCATACTCCTGAAATTGAAGAACATTTAAGCTATGCAGCCAAAGAGAAAATCACTTTACAATTTACCCCTCATCTTGTACCTATGCAAAGAGGAATTTTAATCAGTGCTTATGCAAATTTAAAAGAGAATTTGCAAGAACAAGATATACGCGATATTTATACAAAATACTATCAAAACAATAAATTCATAAGGCTTTTACCGCCGCAGTCGTTTCCGCAGACTCGGTGGGTTAAATCAAGCAATTTTGCGGATATTAATGTTAGTATAGATCAACGCACAAGGCGTGTTATTGTGCTTGGTGCTATTGATAATTTAATCAAAGGTGCAGCAGGACAAGCTGTTCAAAATATGAATTTAATGTTTGATTTTGATGAAGATGAAGGACTTAAATTCTTTGCAAATTTGTAAAGGATAAAAATGTTAATACGAGCTATGCAAAAAAGCGATTATGAAGTCGTTTATAAGCTTTGGTGCGAGATAAAAGGCTTTGGGATAAGAAGTATTGATGATAGCAAAGAAAATATAGAAAATTTTTTAGATAGAAACCCAAATCTTAGCGTTGTAGCAGTGATTGATGAAGAAATTGTAGGAAGTATACTTTGCGGGCATGATGGACGTACAGGGGGATTTTATCATGTATGTGTACATAAAGATCATAGAAAAAAGGGTATAGCACACGAGATGACGAAATTTTGTCTTGAGGCTTTAAAAGCTCAAAAGATCAATAAAATCGCCTTAATCGCTTTTAAAAACAATGATTTGGGCAATGAGTTTTGGAAACATTATGGTTTTACTTTAAGAGAAGATGCGAATTATTACGATCTTTCTTTAAATGAGTATAATCAAACTAGCTTTAATGCTTAAGGAATGATCATGCAAAAATATTTAGAAAAAGCTAATGTCTTAATCGAAGCTTTGCCTTATATACGCAAGTTTAATTCCAAGATTATACTTATAAAATACGGTGGATCAGCTATGGAAAATGAAGAGCTAAAGCATTGCGTGATGCAAGATATAGCTCTTTTAAAACTCGTGGGTTTAAAGCCTATCATCGTACATGGTGGAGGAAAAGATATTTCTGCTATGTGTGAAAAATTAGGCGTAAAGAGTGAGTTTAAAAACGGTCTTAGGGTTAGTGATAAAGCCACTACTGAAGTAGCCAGTATGGTTTTAAATCATATCAATAAAAATTTAGTCCATAGTTTACAAAATTTAGGAGTTAAAGCCATAGGGCTTTGTGGTAAAGATGGTGCACTTTTAGAATGTGTGAAAAAAGATGTAAATTTAGCTTTTGTTGGCACGATACAAAAGGTAAATTCGAAAATTTTAGAAGAGCTTTTGGAAAAAGATTTTTTACCTATCATTGCTCCTATTGGTATGGATGAGGATTTTAATACTTATAATATTAACGCTGATGACGCAGCTTGTGCGATTGCTAAAGCTTTAAGGGCTGAAAAACTTGCTTTTTTAACGGATACTGCAGGGCTTTATGAGGATTTTAATGATAAAAATTCTTTAATTTCTAAAATCAGTCTTGAACAGGCTAAAATTTTAGCTCCTAAAATAGAAGGTGGTATGCATGTAAAATTAAAATCTTGCATTGATGCTTGTGAAAATGGAGTTAAAAAGGTGCATATTTTAGATGGACGCGTGAAGCATTCTTTGTTGCTTGAGTTTTTTACCGATGAAGGTATAGGCACTTTGGTGGGTTAAAGGATGAAAATGGATTATAAAGAACAAAGTCATATTATCCCTACTTATAAGCGTTTTGATATAGTTTTAGAAAAAGGGCAAGGGGTTTATCTTTTTGATGATAAGGCTAAAAAATATCTTGATTTTTCAAGTGGCATAGGTGTTTGTGCTTTAGGATATAATCATGCTAAATTTAATGCTAAAATCAAAGCTCAAGTGGATAAACTTTTACATACTAGCAATTTATATTATAATGAAAACATAGCCGCTGCAGCTAAAAATTTAGCCAAAGCTAGTGCTTTAGAGCGTGTTTTTTTTACAAATTCTGGTACAGAAAGTATAGAAGGAGCGATGAAAACAGCTAGAAAATACGCCTTTAACAAAGGTATTAAGGGTGGACAATTTATCGCTTTTAAGCATTCTTTTCATGGGCGTACTTTAGGGGCTTTATCGCTTACTGCTAATGAAAAATATCAAAAGCCTTTTAAACCTTTAATTTCAGGGGTTAAATTTGCAAAATATAATGATATTTCAAGCGTTGAAAAACTGGTAAATGAAAAAACTTGTGCCATTATCTTAGAAAGCGTACAAGGAGAAGGTGGGATAAATCCTGCAAATAAAGATTTTTACAAAGCCTTAAGAAAGCTTTGCGATGAAAAAGATATATTATTAATCGCTGATGAAATTCAATGTGGTATGGGTAGAAGTGGAAAATTTTTTGCCTATGAGCACGCACAAATTTTGCCTGATATCATGACTTCAGCTAAGGCCTTAGGCTGTGGGCTTAGTGTGGGTGCTTTTGTAATAAATCAAAAAGTAGCAAGCAATTCTTTAGAAGCGGGTGATCATGGAAGCACTTATGGGGGAAATCCTTTGGTTTGTGCAGGAATGAATGCGATTTTTGAAATTTTTAAAGAAGAAAAAATTTTAGAAAATGTCAATAAACTCACGCCTTATTTAGAGCAAAGTTTAGATGAGTTGATCAAAGAATTTGATTTTTGTAAAAAACGCAAAGGCTTAGGGTTTATGCAAGGGCTTAGTCTTGATAAAAGTATAAAAGTGTCCAAGATCATTCAAAAATGCCAAGAAAACGCACTTTTGCTGATAAGTTGTGGGGAGAATGACTTGAGATTTTTACCTCCTTTGATTTTGCAAAAAGAACATATTGATGAAATGAGTGAAAAGTTAAGAAAGGCTCTAAAGAGTTTTTAATAAATTTTGTAAAAAAGTTTATTCTTTTCCATCTACTATAGGCACAAATAAACATTCTTCTAAAATTTCTTTTTGTAAATTTGTGCCATTTTTTCTAAGGCGTGTGATGAATTGTTTGCCATTGTGTAAAATAGGAGCGACTAAAATCCCGCCATCGCTTAATTGATCGAGTAAAATTTCAGGAATTTGTGTCGCATAAGCAGAAAATAAAATTCTATCATAAGGAGCATAATTTTTCCAGCCATTTTGTCCATCATCAAATTTTACATTGATATTAAAAAGTTCTAATTCTCTGAAAGTTTGAGCGGCTTTTTTGGCTAAATTTTCTATGCGTTCTATGGTAAAAACACGTCTTATGACTTTGCTTAAAATCGCAGCTTGATAGCCGCTTCCACAACCTATCTCTAAAATACTATCAGCATTTTTAAAATCTAAAGCCATAGTCATTTTAGCTACAGTTAAAGGTGAACTAATCCATTGAGAATTTGCCAAAGGCAAAGCATCAAGGCGATAAGCATGGGCTTTTAAAGGAGAAAAAATTTCACGCGGAATTTGACAAAAAGCATTAAAAAGCTCTTCATTGATAAAAACTTTTTGTGCAATTTCTTCAGCCATATTTTGACATCTTTTTTGTTCAAATGCGTTCATTACTTCTCCTATAAATTTAAATAAAAATTGTAACTAAAAAAGTTGAAATAGAGTTAAACTTAGCTATACTTAAATAAAAAGGAAAAAAATGCTTATAAAATTTAAAAATCATAGTCCCAAACTAGGTCAAAATGTTTTTGTTGCAGAGGGGGCTAAAATCATAGGAGAAATAGAAATAGGAGATGAAAGTAGCATTTGGTTTAATTGTGTTTTAAGAGCCGATGTTAATTTTATAAAAATTGGCAAAAGAACCAATATTCAAGATCTTAGTACGGTGCATGTTTGGCATAGGGAATTTGATGAAAAAGGAAAGTTAAAAGATGCTGGTTTTCCTACAATAATAGGAGATGATGTAACCATAGGACATAATTGCGTTATCCATGCTTGTGTGATAAAAAATCGTGTTTTAATCGGAATGAATGCTGTTGTCATGGATAATGCTTTGATAGAAGAAGATAGCATAGTGGGTGCTGGAAGCGTTGTAACAAAGGGTAAAAAATTTCCGCCACGCTCTTTGATACTTGGAAATCCTGCAAAATTTGTGCGTGAATTAAACGATGAAGAAATAAGCTTTCTAAAACAATCCGCTTTAAATTATGTGGATTTTAAAAACGAGTTTTTAAAAGATCTTCAGTGATATTTTGAAGTTTAGGCGAGAGTTTTACTTCAAATTTCACAAAACGATCAAGATCTAAAAAACTCTCATCGAGTTTTGAGATTTGCTCTTTTGTATAATCTTGAATAGTATTTAAAGATGACTTTTTAAGAAGTCTTTTTTCTTTGTAGACTAATTCTAAAAGTTCTTTGCGTTCTAAATTTTCATCTTGATTTGGGTTTTCATCAAAAACATAAAGCTCATCAAAAAGGATTTTTTGTGTGTTTTTATCATAAACCCTAAAAAGCTTTTTAAAATGAGGTAGGGTTGATTTTTCGTTATTTTCGCTGATTTTGATTTTAGGTTTTATGCCTTGATCTTCTAAGGCTGCGAGTTTATAAACGCAACTAAAAATAGGATCGCTTGAAGCAGTGATCAATCTTTCGCCTACACCAAAGATATCAATAGGTGCGTTTTGTTCTTTGAGTTTTTTAATGCTCCATTCATCAAGGGCGTTAGAAACTATGATTTTACATTTTTGAAGTCCTGCTTGATCAAGTTCTTGTCTGATTTTCAAACTCAACTCAAGTAAATTTCCAGAATCTATTCTCACACCGCCTTCTTGGATACCAAATTCTTTAAAAACTTTAATTGCATTTTTAAGTCCGCTATTTAGACAATCATAAGTATCAATCAAAAAAACAGGATTTTTTGGATAAATTTTCACATAAGCTTTAAAAGCTTCAAGTTCATTTTCAAACATTTGCACCCAAGAATGTGCCATAGTTCCATTGATAGGGATATTATAAATTTTTCCTGCTAAAGTACAAGCACTTCCTATGCAACCTCCTATAAAAGCTGCTCTTGCTCCTTTTAAGGCTGCTTCACTTCCTTGTGCTCTACGTGAACCAAATTCTAAAATTTTACTGTTTTTAGCTGCACGCACGATACGATTGGTTTTGGTAGCAATAAGGCTTTGGTGGTTTAAACTTAAAAGTAAAAAAGTTTCTAAAAGCTGTGCTTCTATGGTTGTAGCTTTAATACATAGCAAAGGTTCGTTTGGAAAAATCACTTCTCCTTCACGCATAGCATAAATTTCACCTTTAAATTTAAAGTTAGCTAAAAAATCTAAAAATTCTGTATCAAAAATACCTTGTTTTCTTAAAAATTCTATATCTTCTGCATCAAAACTCAAATTTTCAACAAAGTCTAAAATATCTTCAAGACCTGCAAAAATAGCAAAAGATCCTGAATCTGGAATTTTTCTAAAAAATATATCAAAATAACAAATTTGATCTTTTTTATTGTTTTTGAAATAGCCTTGAGACATTGTAAATTCATAAAAATCACAAAGTAAGGCTAAAGAAGTTTTAGAAGTCATCAAAGCTTATACTACCCTTAGAATAATTCGTTACTTTACTTTCAAAGAAATTGCTCTTTTGATCGTTAAATTTTGAAAAATCATCTACCCATTTAATAGGATGTTTTGCATTGTATAGCTTGTCTAAATTGATTGCGCTTAATCTTTGATCTACAAGATAATGGATATATTCTTCTATGATATCATCAGTAAAGCCCATGATTTGATTTTGAGTGATGTATTTACCCCATTTGATCTCAAGATCTCCAGCTTTTTTAAACATATCATAAATTTTATTGATATTTTCATCATGGAACAAATCAGGTCTTTCTTTGCGTACTGAATTGATCATATTTTGAAATAATAAAAGATGCGTGATTTCATCTCTTTGGATAAAGCGGATCATTTGTGCTGAACCTAGCATTTTTCCTGCACGTGCAAGTGCGTAAATAGCAGTAAAACCACTATAAAAATATACTCCTTCTAAAATTTGATTTGCCACCATAGCCAAAAGAAGTTTATTATCATCTACATCGCCTGCTAATTCTTCATAAATGCTTGAAATAAAGTCATTTTTTTCACGCAAAGTTTCATCATGCTTTTCCATTTCATAAATCAAATCTGTATTATCGCAAATCGCTTCTACCATAACAGCGTAAGATTTTGAATGGTTTGCCTCTTCATAAGCTTGGCGTGCTAAAACCGCATTGATTTCAGGAGCTGTGATATAAGGGTTGATATTATCTGCTAAATTATTGGTTTGAAAACTATCCATAGAAATAAGCTGACTCCAAACTAAATCATACATTCTTTTTTCACCTGTGGTTAAATTACAGCGATAATCAAGTGCATCTTTAGTTGTATCCACTTCTTTTGGAAACCAAGTATTTGCCTCCATTAAATCCCAAAGTTTTAAAGCCCAAGTATATTTTGCCTTAGTGAAATTTAAAATTCCATGTGGGTTACCATCAAAAACTTTACGATCTCCTAGGGTTTCGTTTGAGCTTGGATTGTAAATTCTTTTTCTTTGCATTTTTTAACCTTTCTTTATGCTTTGGTGGCTATACAACTTTGAGTTAAAATATCATGTAAATTTAAACGATCTTTTCTTACAAAACTGACAAATAAACCAAAGAGTAAGCCAAAACTTATAATAAATATCACATATCTTAGTAAAATTCTAAGAAAACTTAGTTTCTTTCCCGTTTTTATATCAATAAGATATAAATCATATGCTTTAAGACCTGGGCTTTGTGCCTTTTTTGTTAAAAAAATAGCTTGAATCAAACCAAATAAAAAAGTACATAAAGTTGTGATAAAATGGTTGTTTAAAAAAGCTTCTTTAGAGCCTAATATAAAATAAAATAAATATAAAATAGGAACATAAATAAGAAAAATATCTATAAGCAAAGCTCTAAATCTTAACCATCTAGAGCTAATTTTTGCTTTAGTTTTCATTTAATTTCCACGACTTCCTGGTTTTATGGCTTTGCTCCCTTTTTTACAAAACGGACAATTTGTTTCATCATAAATTTCAAATTCAAAATTTCCTAGAGTAAAGAGTGGTAAATTTTCAGGTAATTTCGCATTATCTTTTCTTGGAGATTTTAGATTTTCTACCGCACAAAAACCACGATTTGCTAATGCTGCAAAACCTACAACAATGCCACCTAAACTTTTAATGATTTTTGCACTCTCTAAAGCACTACCACCTGTAGTAATGATATCTTCACAAATTATAAATTTTTCACCCTTTTTTACTTCAAAACCACGTCTTAGAGTCATTTCTTTATTTACTCTTTCAGTAAAGATAAAACGTTTACTACAAGCTCTTGCAAGCTCATAACCTGCTAAAATTCCACCTAAAGCAGGAGAGCAAATGCTATCAAATTCTATCTTATAGCTTGCAATAATCTTTGCAAGTTCATCACAAAGTTTTGCTGCTAATTTTGGATCCTCTAAAACTTTTGCACTTTGAAGATAAAACTGTGAATGTTTACCTGAACTTAGTAAAAAATGCCCTTCTAAATAAGCACCACAATCTTTATAAATTTGCTCTAAATTCATCGTTAAACCTTTAAAAGTTCACTTTCTTTGCTTTTTACACTCTCATCAATTTTTATTGTGTAGGCGTTGGTAAGTTTTTGCACTTCATCATAAGCTTTTTTTGCTTCATCTTCGCTTATTGCCTTATCTTTTTCTAGTTTTTTAACTGCATCGTTGGCATCTTTGCGTATATTTCTTATAGAAACTTTTGCCTTTTCACCCATAGCTTTAGCTTGTTTTACATTTTCTTCTCTTTGCTCTCTAGTCATCGGAGGGAAAAATAATTTTACACTTTCGCCATCATTGTTTGGATTGACACCGATATTTGCAGCTGCAATAGCGCTTTCTATGGTTTTTAGTAAAGGTTTTTCCCAAGGAGTGATGCTAATAGTTGAAGCATCGCTTGCTAAAACAGTTGCTACTTGATTTAAAGGAGTTTGAGTTCCATAATAATCCACTGTAATATGATCTAAAATATGGGTATTAACTTTTCCAGTTCTTAAAGTGGTGAAGTCTTTTTTTAAGGCTTCTAAAGATTTTTCACTTTGGGTTTTTTGTTTGTTAAAAATTTCACTTAGCATTATCATTTCCTTTAATTATTTACTTGAATTAACATCGCTTGGAAGTTGTGGTGCACTTGGAGCGATAGAATTTGTGTTTGGGGTAGCAGGTGCAATAGGAGCACTTGGAATAGTAGTGTTGTTTTCTACTTTAATTTTTTCTGCTAGAGAGTCCTTGCTAGCTTTATTGTATAAATAACCAAGACCAATAGTATTTGCAATAAGTAAAATTCCCATAATAAAGGTAAATTTTGCTAAAAATCCAGCCGGTCCTTTGGCGCCAAATAAACTTTCATTGCTTCCACTATAAGCTCCAAGTCCTATACTTGAACTTTTTTGAAGTAAAACTGCTATACAAATAACTACAACGATGATAAATTGTAAAATGATTAAAAGAGTGATCATTGAAAATTCCTAAAAGTTAATTTTTAAATGATTATTTTAGCTAAATAAAACTTGAAAAGTTTTGAAACTTGATAAGTTTTTGTGGGAAAAATCCCACAAAAACTTATCTGCTATTGAAGCTTCTTAAGATATTAAGTAAAGATACGAAAAGATTAACAAAATCAAGATAAAGTGCTACTGCACCTTCGATTGGAGTTTCATAATTTCCGCGGATAATATTTTGCGTATCATAAAGAATGTAAAATGAAAATAATATTGCAGCTACTGCTGAAATAGCTAGATTAACTATACTGCTTTGGAAGAAAAGGTTTAGTAAAGATGCTGCTACAATAACGATTAATACTATAAATAAAGCTTTGCCCATAACAGTAAAATCTTTTTTTGTATTCATAGCAAATACACTAAGTCCTGCAAAAGCAACCGTTGTTAAAGCAAAAGCTTGAGCGATGATAATTCCTCCAGCTGGTAGAGCTAAAACTGAAATAAGTAAAGGTGTAAGCGTTAAACCTGAGCAGAAAGTAAAACCAAAAAGTAAAACAAGATTTAATGGAGCCTCTCTTTTTTTCCATTGCAAAGCAAATAAAAGTCCGATTTCAACAGCAAAAAGGATCCAAAAAGTTACTTGTGATTGTATAAAAAATGATGCTAAAGCAAAAATTCCTACATATGCACCTACTGTTGCAGCTAATAATGAAGCAGCAAAAAGTTGATAAGTTTGTTTAATAAAAATACTTAATTCGCTTGAGCGTGTATTTTCAAATTCTTTTGATCTTGAGTAGTCTCTATCATAAAGACTCATAAAATTCTCCTTGCAAAATTGTTAGATTTTTTAAAATCTTAAGCGAAATCTAACATATTAGACTAAATAAAAAGTTAATTTATATAATATCTTAATGCTTAAATGAAATCTTTGCTGAAATTTTGTTATAATTTCAAGATTTTAGTTTTAGGTTGGTTTTATGGAAAATCTTATTAGCGGTGCGATTAAGTTTATGCAAGAAGACTTTAAGGAGCATGAAGAACTTTTTGAAAGTCTAAAAAATAAGCAAAATCCCCATACTCTTTTTATAGGTTGTTCTGATTCTAGAGTAATTCCAAATTTGATCACTAATACGGGTCCAGGTGAGCTTTTTGTAATACGAAATATTGCAAATATAGTTCCACCTTATCGCGTTGGAGAAGATTACTTGGCGACAACTTCAGCAATAGAGTATGCTTTAAATTCATTGCATATTAAAAATATCGTCGTTTGTGGCCATAGTAATTGTGGAGGTTGCAATGCTCTTTATTATTCTGATGAAGAATTAAATAAAATTCCTAACGTGAAAAAATGGCTTACTATGTTAGATCCGATAAAAAAAGATGTGATGATTTTTGCAAGAGACGATTTGGCTATGCGTTCATGGCTTACAGAAAAATTAAATTTAGTAAATTCTTTGCAAAATATACTTACTTATCCAGGCGTGCAAGAAGCTTTAGATGAAGGAAAAATAGAAGTACATGCTTGGTATTATATTATAGAGACAGGTGAAATTTATGAGTATGATTTTAAAGCAAAAATTTTTACTTTAATACAAGATAGGAAAGTTCAATGAAGAAAATTATTTTTAGTTTATGTTTTTTTATTTTATACCTTGGAGCACAAGAATTTAAATTTATTGATGCGAATATTAGTAAAGAAGATGAAGGAATTTATGCTTTAGTTGAAAAATATGTTGATCTTAACAATCAAATTAAAGAATTTAAGAAAAACAATGATGAAAATTCAAGCACTTTTAATGGTATTTTAAGTGAATTTGAAAAAGACAAAAAGACTATTTTAGCAAAAATACCCGATATGATAGTAGGACAAAAGATTAATGAAGAGGCAGTGGCTAGATTTTTAAAAGCAAAAGAAAAATTACTAGATGTTCAAAAAAAGAATATTAATAAGCCTTACATTTATACAGATGCCACTCTTAATCTAGTTTATTTTAACATTGTGGAAAGTTTTTATTCTTCTTTGTTTGAAGTGGAAAAACTTTTTAAAAATACAGCAAGTAGTGAAGATTTAATTGCTACTGTTGATAAGGCAATGGAAAATTTACAAAATTCTTCTAGTGTAAATTTAGATAGTTTTAAAAGCAAAATTACAAATCCAGAAGAATTGGAAAAAATTACCCTAAAAGAAAGATATATTGGTAACGCTCTAGATTCTTATTCTGAAATTCTTAAGTATTTACGATCAAATGCAGATTTGCTTGAAAGTAATTATATTTTTTCACTACTTGAGTTTCAAGTTTGGATAGATCGTATAAACGAGGCAATTGGGGTAGGTTTTATTAATATCGGAAAAATAGTAATTTCTGCTTTGGTTTTAGTATTTTTTATATCTTTAAGACGCTTTTTTGCAAATATAGTATATTTTTTCCTTGTTCGGCTTTTTTATAGAAATAAAAATGATGTAGATGATATTAAAGTTATTTTTATTGAGAATATTAAAAAACCAGTGAGTTTTTTTCTCATCGTTTATGCTATTTCGATTTGTCTTACTATAGCAACTTATCCTGCGCCTTTAAGCATTAATTTGAGTAATTTTTTCCACATAATTTATGCGGTTTTGATTGCATGGCTTATTTTAAAAATGCTTGATGGTTATGGAATGGTGCTAGTTTCTAAGCTTGCTCAAAAAAGTGGAAAAAAAGAAGTTGTAAATTTAATTATTAAAATTTTATATTTTGTTATTATTATCATAGCTTTATTATATATCCTTGCTCAGCTTGGTTTTAATATTTCAGCTATTATTGCATCTTTGGGAATTGGTGGTTTAGCTGTTGCTTTAGCAGCGAAAGATATAATTGCAAATTTCTTTGCTTCTATACTTTTACTTTTTGATAATAGTTTTAATCAAGGAGATTGGGTAGAGGTTTCAGGTATAGAAGGAACAGTAGTTGAAATAGGACTTAGAAAAACTACTATTAGAACTTTTGATAATTGTCTCGTATTTTTACCAAATTCAACTATTATGGGAGCTAATATCAAAAATTGGAGTAAAAGACGCATGGGTCGCCATGTTAGAATGTATTTGGGTGTTGGTTATGATGCTACTCCTGAAAAATTAGATCAATGTGTAAAAGATTTGAAAGAATTTTTGGATACAAGTGATTTGGTAGCTCACGATGAGGATAGTGCATTAAAATATGGTGATCATACGACAAAATATCGTCAAAATCTTGTATCTATTAACGATTTAGAAGGCTATAAAAATGCTTGTTATGTGGCTTTAAGCGAATTTGCAGATAGTAGTATTAATATAGAGCTTTATTTTTATACCAAAAAAATAGGCGCAAAAGATTTTAGGGAAGCTAGACAAAGCTTAATGCTTGAGTTTATGCGTATAATCGAAAAAAATGGCTTAACTTTTGCTTTCCCAAGTCGCAGTATTTATATAGAAAATTTACCACCTCTTGATTTGCAAGCAAAAGCTATAAAATAGCAAGATTTTATCTTGCTATTTTTTAAACCGGCATAACGCGTATATTTGGACTTAATTCTTCTTGTAAAATCGTTTCAATAGCATAAAGTGTCGCACCACTTCCACTAGAACAACCACTACAAGCACCAAGATAACGAATATAAACGTCAATTGCTGCACCTTCAGCCTTTTGTATATCAATCACTTCCAAATCTCCACCATCATTATGAAGCATAGGGCGAATTTCAGCATCTAAAACACTTTCAACTGCTTTTAATTGTCCTACTACGGTCATTTCATCAAAAGCCACATCACTTTTCATTGTATTTTTGAGTTTTTCTCTATCCATCTCGGCTCTGGTTTCAGCTAAAATATCTACAAGGTAATAATCTCTTTTTTCATGTCCGCCTGGTTTGATACAGGACTTGCAAAAAGCACCTGCTTTAGTATATTGTGTGATTTCTTCTACACTATGCAAATCATTAAGTTTAATCACTTCTTTAATGGTTCCAAGACTTACTCTAGCGCACTCACAAACTATAATTTGATCTTCAAAATCTTCAGGACTTATACCTTTATAATGAGCTGCTGCTTGTTTGATTACATCATAAGCCATAACCGAACAGTGCATTTTTTGAGGTGGAACAGCTGGAGTTTCTGGATTATCACGCATAGCAAATTCCACATCTAAATTTGTGATTTTTACTGCTTCATCTACAGTTTTTCCTATGCAAAGATCTACCATAGTATCACTACTTGCTATAGCTGTACCACAACCAAAACTTTTAAATTTTGCATCGATAATTTTATCAGTTTTTTCATCTACAAGCCAAAAAAGTCTTACTGCATCGCCACAACTTTCTGCGCCAAAATCAGCTACGATCAATTTTGCATTGCGTGCTTTAGCATCTTCTTCGCTAAATTCTCCCATATGTTGAGGATTATTCATTCTATCTTGAACTTTTTGTGAATACTCATCCCAAATGGATCCACCAATTAAACTATTTTTTCCCATTTTCCATCCTTATTTGTAATTATTTGGATTATAAGCATAAGTACAAGAAATTGCTCTTAATCTCTGTGTTGCATTTTTAATTTGTTTTGCTGCATAATCAATTTCTTCTTCAGTGTTAAAACGTGACAAAGAAAGTCTTAAAGCTGTATGCGCTAAATCATGCTCCGCACCGATAGCTTCCATAATAGGATTGCTTTCTAAAGCTTCACTTGCACAGGCTGATCCCGTACTTGCAGCTATACCATTTTTATTTAAATCCCAAAGCATTGCTTCGCCTTCAACACCTTTAATACTTGCTAAGATTGTATTAGGCACACGGTGTTCCCTTTTTCCAACCACTGTTGTATCAGGCAAGGCTAAAATTTGATCTTCTAGTTTATCTCTTAAACGGCGTATATGAGAATCTTCAAAATCAAGCATAGTATTTGCAATACGCAAAGCCTCGCCCATAGCTACTATATAAGGCACATTTAAAGTTCCACTTCTACGGCCACCCATGTGTTCTCCACCGTGTAAAAGTGGAGTAAGTTTAAGTCCTTTTTTTATAAAAAGTCCACCCACACCCTTTGGTCCATGAAATTTATGTGCCGAAAATGAAGCAAAATCAACTCCTACTTGAGTTAAATTAACCTTTATTTTACCTACTGCTTGAGTAGCATCTGTATGAAAAAGAGCACCAAATTCATGTGCAAGTTCCGCCATCGCTTTAATATCAAAAATCATACCTGTTTCATTATTTGCCCACATAACACTTACAAGTGCTGTTTTATCGCTAATCACTTTACGTAAATCTTCTACAGTAGAAACCCCTTCTTCATTTACAGGGAGTTCTATGACTTTTACTCCAAGACTTTTTAAAAAATAAGCAGCAGCAGTAACAGCAGGGTGTTCTACACTAGAAATAATCACTTCATTGCGTTCCTTATCTAAAATATGATCAAAATACACACCCTTAAGCACCCAGTTAATGCTTTCTGTTGCACAGGATGTTACAACTATATCATCTAAGTCATTTGCTCCAAGCCCTGCATAAAGTTTGTCCAAAGCTTCTCTTAAAGCAGGATGTGTTGTGCTTCCATATTGATGAAGGCTATTTGGATTTCCATACATATCCTTTAAAAAAGGTAGCATCAACTCATAAGCATTAGGATCAAGCATCGTCGTTGCATTGTTATCTAAATATACTTTCACTTTAAAATCCTTAATTTATCCTTAACTTTAATTAGGATATTTTTTATCTTTATTCGAAAACGGATAATAACAAAAATTTATAAAAATTAGGTTAAAAATTATAACAAAAATAAAATGTTAAAGTAAAATTTTAAAGTGAAATATTTTGTGAATTTTATATAGTAAAAATGAGAAATACTATTTCTTAAATTTTTCTTCGTAATACTTTACTATTTTTGAATCTTCTTTGACTGTATGATTAAAGATAAAATCTTGAACAACGAGATCTAGCTTTTCAATCATTATATTTACAAATTTAGCTTCACTGATGATAATTTCTTCAATTTCTAAGATAATTTTTCTGTGAATTCTTGTATGATGGTTGATATAAGGATATTCTATTTCTCTCATAAAGGCTTCTTCATCTGAAAAATGTCTATTGATCATTATCAACAACTCTCTTAAGACAATTTTTAATTCTTTTGTTTCAACATGACGTTGGCTCATTAAAGAGAGTTTTTTAGAAATTTCAAAAAGTTCTTTATGCTGATGATCTAAAAGATCATTATTCATTGAAATAATTTTTTCATTATAAATCATGGTTTTGAGTGCTTTTATATTTATATTTTTTCGGGAGCGAATTATAATGTTATTATACTTAAAATTTTATTAATTACTCATATAAAAATTATTATTATTGAAATATTTATAATTTATATATTTTTTATAAAAATTATTTTAAATCATCACAGACATATAAGAGTTTAGAATTTTATTTATATTTGCTTGTTTTTGGCGACGATCTAGAAAATTTTCTATAGAGCTAGAACGTAGTTGATTTACTTCTTCTAATCTTTGCGTGTCTTGACCTTGGTTTTGATATTGTTTTTTAATAGTATCAAAATCATTGCGATTTTGATCGATATAAATTTGAAATATTGAGCTTGAATTTGCAAATTCTCTTAAATCCATATCTTTTTGGTAGTTAATATATTGTTGAAAAAATACAGATAGTTTGTCTTGAGTACTTGTTTTTTTATCTATACCATTAACATAAAGATAAAGATCAAAACTCATCTTTTTTTCATTTTCTTTTTTAATGTAATCTTCTATATCCATTTCGCCTTTAAGAATTTTTTGTAAATTTTGATGAGAGCTCAGTTCTAGAGTGACAGGTTTCATAAAAAAGTTAAATTCTTTTTCATTTTGGGTTTTTATATCATGGTATATAAAATTCATTAAAAGACCAGATTTTGATACTTCTGCGTTTTTAGTTAAATAAGGTTTTAAAATTTCATTAGAAGAAGTATTCTCTATGGCTTTATTAAAATGAAAATTAGTTATTTTGTTATCTAACATTAAGGTATTTAAATTTGTAATATTGCTTAATGCTAAATCAATTTCTTCTTGATTGTTATAAATTCTTGAAATTTGGCCCAAAAATTCTCCATTATCTGTTGAAAAACCTGATGATAGTTTTGAAATAAAATCGCGACTTAAATAAGCATTATCATCTTGTAAAAATTCTGAATTTATAGATTTTAATGAACTATAATAGCTATTTAAAAGATAAGGTAGATCAATTTTATTATAATTTAAAATTTCATCTTGTTTCGCGAGTTCTTTTGCTATGCTTCTAACGCTTTTAATATTGATATCATAAGATTCTGGTATATTCGCAATTTTATTTAAATCTTTATCAAAAAAACCTTCTTTATTGATTCTAAATCCAAATTCACTAGCATAAGTGGTATTATTAAAAATATAACTTAATTGTTCTAAGCTATTTTCATTTCCTTCTTGTTCTAAAGCTTTGCTATCTTTAATCAAATTTAAAGCAGAGCTATTCTGTAAAGGATTAGATAAGGTTAAATTTTGATACGGATTTGCCGAATTTATAGTCATTTTAAATCTTTCCAAAATATTGCTGATTTTTTTATAAGCAAAAGGTGTGCCAAGTTTTTTTAAAAATTAAATTCAGTCAAAAATTAGAAAAAATTTGATAGTATTTAGATTTTCTTTTAATTTGAAAAATAAAAATTTATCTAAATAAGGAAAGCGTATGCCAAAGATGAAAAGCGTTAAAAGCGCAGTTAAACGCTTCAAAGTAGGTAAAAATAAAATCAAAAGAGGCTCAGCTTTTAGAAGTCATATTTTGACTAAAAAACCTGCAAAAAGAATGCGTGATCTTCGCACAGCTAAATATGTGCATAGCACAAATGTAAAAGCTGTTGAAAAAATGCTAGGAATTTAAGTTTTTGACTAAAAGTCATTCAAACTCCCCTTTTGAAATAAAATTTCAAGGGCAAGCTCCAAATTTGGACGCCACTTTATGAAAGGAAATAAAAATGGCAAGAGTAAAAACAGGTGTTGTTAGACGCCGTAGACATAAAAAAGTTTTAAAATTAGCGCGTGGTTTTTATAGTGGACGCCGCAAACATTTTAGAAAAGCAAAAGAACAATTAGAAAGAAGTCTAGTCTATGCTTATCGTGATAGACGCCGCAAAAAAAGAGACTTCCGTCGTCTTTGGATTGTGCGTATCAATGCTGCTTGTAGGCTTAATAATTTAAGTTATTCAAGATTTATCAATGGTCTCAAAAAAGCAGGCATTGAACTTGATAGAAAAATTCTGGCAGATTTAGCTATGAATGATGCTGCTGCTTTTGCAAAAATTGCAGAGGCTGCAAAAAAAGCACTTTAATTTTTTAGTGTAAGAATTTCAAGATTTTTGATTCTTGAAATTCTTATTTTTTTAATATTGATTTAATTTAGCTAGAACATCTTCATAACATTTGAGTTGATTTACATTTTTTTCAAAATCTTCGCTGACATTGCTTCTTTGTTCTAATTTATCTGAAATTTCTTTACCTGAATTTATAAGATTTGAAATGATTTTGGAAAATTCATTGGATTTATCCCTTATAAAATTCATTTCTTCAGTACTAGAATTGGAACTTTTTGCAATGGATTGTATGGTCTGAATAACTAATTTAATAGCTCCTTCCATTTCACCTAGACCCATTTGGGTATTTTCTGAAAGTTTTCTAACTTCATCAGCTACAACTGCAAATCCACGACCAAGTTTTCCAGCTCTAGCAGCTTCTATACCTGCATTTAAAGATAAAAGGCTAGTTTGTTCAGCAATCCCTGAAATAAGATCTAAAATACTATTTAATTGATCTATATTTTTCAAAGAAGATTGCACTTCTTTTTCTAAATTCATTTTTTCTTCGCTTTGGTAAAGGTTGTATTCTAAGTAGTTAGTGAAATTGGTAAAACTTTCACTAATAGTTGTAAGACTTCTTCTTATATTTTCAAGTTCTTCAAAAATTTCTTTAAATATACTTGTATTTTTATCAATTTCTGATGTATTTTGTTTGAGTTGATTTAAAATTATTTTATTAATCTCATTTGTCATTTCTAGTTTTTGAGCTCTTATATTAAGATAATAGTATTTAAAATCGCTGTATTTTTGTATGAAAGTTTTTAAATATCTAGGTTTGAAATCATTAAAATTTTCAACTTCATAAAAAAATATTGCCACTAAACTTTTTGCAATTCCCACTCCATAAATTTCCCCAAAACTAGAAAAACCAACTATAGGAAAATCATTAAAATGGATTTGATTTAAATGTTCTTTGTTGTGAAGTCTTCTTAAGATACAATCATTAAAAATTGCTCCTAGTGGTTTTGGTTTATTAAGAGAAAATTTTTCGTAATCTTTTTTTATGGCTTCAATAAAATTTGTTTTTTTAAGCAAGCTTAATTCTTGAGCGCTTTCTATATCACAATAACTAAATAATGTTTTATCTGGGTTGATTTCCATAGGGGAAATAAGATAGTCTTCTCCAATTTTTAAAGCAAAAGTATATTCTTGCATTTTATTTTTAAGTTCTTCAAAAGTACAGTTAAAATAATTGCATAAAGCTTCAACCGCGTTGATGGATTGAAAGGTTTTTTTATCAATAAATTCACGTACCGTCCTATCATATAAGCTTGCATCAAGTATGGTAAAGGTGATATTGCTTTGAGGATTAAAATTTTGAGACTTCATTAAATCAAAACGGTATTTAGGTTTAAATTGGACATGTATGCTTAAAGCTTGATTTTTTAATATTTCTCCATTATAAAATATAAATGTTCCGCTAAAGTCCATATTTCCACTAGATCCACCCCCTACTAAAGCACAAGGATAGGGGTTGTGTTTGTATAAAAGTTCTAAAAGAGAACTTTCGCTTTGACTTAAACCATCATAAATTAAATAATGCAAAGTATTTGTGTAGTGTGCTTCAAAAGGTATATTTATAGATAAAACTTCTTTTTCTATCAGTTTTTTTCTTTCTGTATAATCTTTTATATTGCTAAAAAGCTTGATTTTATTTGTGCAAAGATTTTCTATCATATCCTCACTAAAAAGCATCAAACTTATTCCTTGGATATTTTGTTTATAGGGACTGTTTTCAATGTTTGAGTTAGAATCAAGGTTGCATAATAAATCAGTAGCACTGCTTAAGATGATATCGCATTGCTCATTTATAGAATTTTGAATCTTATTTCCTATGATCGCTAGATTAAGTTGATATGATGCAAAGCCTATGATTAATTTTGGCTTGATATTTATTTTTTTTAATTTTTCTTCAAGTTCATTTTCTTGAAGATATAGAGCTTCTAAAACTTTTTTACTTTCTTCTTTTTTTGTTGAGCTTTTATTTTTAAAATTAAAAAACATCAATTTAACTCCATTAAAACTATTTTTAATTACTAGTTAACTAAATCAAAATACCATAAATTCAGTATTTATTTGTAATTTTATTATACCTTAAGTAATAAAAAAATGCAATAAGTAAATTAAATTTTAGATATAATTGTAAATCTATGAAGAACATTGAATATTAAATAAGGATGTATTAAATATGATCGGAGATATGAACGAGCTTTTATTAAAAAGCGTCGAAGTTTTGCCACCTTTGCCTGATACTGTAAGTAAGTTAAGAAAATATGTGAGCGAGGCTAATTCAAATATAGAAACCATGAAAGTTGCTGAAATAATTTCAAGTGATCCGTTGATGACGGCTAAGCTTTTGCAATTAGCAAATTCTCCTTATTACGGTTTTACAAGAGAAATTACAACCATAAATCAAGTGATTACTTTATTAGGCGTTGGTAATATCATCAATATAGTTACGGCTGATTCCATTAAAGATAGTTTTAAAATAGATGTTTCACCATATGGTTTGGATACTCAAGTTTTTTTAAGAAATTGCAACGAAGAGGCAACTTTTATCACAAATTGGCTCAATGATGAAGATAAAAAACTTTCTCATCTTTTAGTTCCTTGTGCAATGCTTTTAAGACTTGGCATTGTTATTTTTTCAAATTTTCTTATACAAAATCACAGAGAGAAAGAATTTTTAACTTTTTTAAATGAAACTAAAATTGAAAATATTGCTTTAGCGGAGAATGAATTTTTAGGTGTAGATCATATTTCTTTCTTGGGATTTTTATTGCATCGTTGGAATTTTGATGATGTTTTGATTGAAAGTATATGTTTTGTTCGCACTCCTCACGCTGCTCGCGAAGAAGTGAAAAAATCCGCTTATGCTCTAGCAATAACAGATCATCTTTTTGCTCCACATGATGGCTCTTCTCCATTTAACGCAAAAGCTGCAGTTGCTTTACTTGAAGAGGCAAAAACTCAAGGAATTAATTTTGATTTAAATAATCTTTTATCTAAGCTTCCTAGCAAAGCTAAGGAAAATTTAAACAAAGAAGATTAAAGAGCTCTTTTAGGGCTCTAAATTGTAGTGATGAAAAGTTTAATCTTGCCTCCTAATGAATTTTTAGATCACTATATTTTAAACGCTGAATTTCATCGTTTTGCTGGAATTTCAAAAAATGCTTATAAATTTTGGAAAAATGTAGAAATAGGTAGATATCAAGGAACAAGAATTATATTTTTACATAGAAATTGCATTTTAGAAAAACATCAGCAAGCTTTAAGGCAATGTAGTGATTTAAATGGTTTTGTATTGGCAAGTGCTTTTTGTTCTTTTACTGGATTAGCCCCGTCTCATTTAGTGGAAAAAAATAATTCTTCTATTTATAAACTTTTAGAGCTTAAGGAGATTTGTGGGATTAAATTTGTTAATCTAAAAAAATTTTATGATTTTTTAGGGCTAAATTATCATCAGCATATTTATATAGAAAAATGCCATTTTTTTAGTCCAGCCCCTTTTGAAAAGCGTATTAAAATCACTGAGAGTATGTGCGTTGGGTATTATTAAGATATAAATTACAAGCCCTGTGAAGACATTGCTTGTAATTTAAAGATGAAAATTTTGTATTTTAATCCATCTCATAAAAATCATCATCATTGTTATCATCATCGTATTCATAATCATCATCATCGTAATTATAATTTTTATGGTGATTTTGTGGATATTCTTCATCTTTGTTTTCATAATCATCGTAATTTAAATCTTCTTCATCTTCATAAGCCATTGTTTTCTCCTTAAATAAAAATACAAAGTTTATTTTATCTTAAATTTGTTTGGTTTTGCTATAATTTTTATAATTTTTTAAAAGGTGAATTTATGAAATTAAGTCATTTAGATGAAAAAAATCATCCTAAAATGGTAGATGTAAGCGATAAAAATATTACTTCAAGAATAGCCACAGCTAGTGGTATGATATATATGAGTCAAGAAGCTTTTGATGTAATTAAAAACAATACCGCAAAAAAAGGTCCTGTTCTTCAAACAGCTATTATTGCGGCTATAATAGGGGCTAAAAAAACAAGTGAAATTATTCCTATGTGCCATCCTTTAATGCTTTCTAAAGTTGAAACTGATATTGTGGAATTTGTTAAAGAATGTGCATTTAAGCTTATTGTAACAGTTAAGTGTGAAGGTAAAACAGGGGTTGAAATGGAAGCTTTAAGTGGGGTTAGTATAGGACTTTTAACTATATATGATATGATCAAGGCTGTAGATAAATCAATGAGGATTACGGATATAGTGCTTGAAAGCAAAGAAGGAGGCAAAAGTGGTAAATTTGTGCGATCTTAAAAAAGAACCTCAGATCAATTATCCTACTTTTTGGGATTATAAGGTGATTTTTGAGGTGCATGTTAGGGCAAGTGAAATTTTTCAAGAAATTTTAGGTCAAAGAGAATATAAATTTGAGTATTCGAATTCAAGTGCGAGTGGAAAATATCAAAGTTATTTATTAAATGTTTATGTTGATAGCAAAAAAGATCGTTTGGATATATTTGATAGATTAAAAGCTAAAGCAAAATTTGTACTTTAAGAAAGAAGGAAAAATGAAAAATACTTTAATTATTTTTGAAAATTCTTTATCAAATCTCGGTAAAGATGAAGCAAGTGATTTACTTGAAGACTTGAGTTTTAATCTTGCATATAAGCAAATTTCACATAATCCTCATGAAACAAAAAAAGTTTTGAATTCTCTTTTGGTTGAATTTTTAACTATTTTGAAAAAACTTAATTTTTGTGACGATGAAAATGTTTCAAAGGTTATTAAGGCTCTCGTAAAAGCAAGTGTCGCAGATGCTCAAAATTCGCTTTATGAGTATATTAGTGAAGCTGAATTATTAAACAAACAGATTGAAAATCAAAAGAATTTGATTAAAAATCAAATCAGTGATAATTTTTTTGAATTCGAGAGTATTTTACAAGAATGTTCTTTTTGTAATGAATTTAGCGGTGGTTTAAATGATGCTATTTTATTTGATATAGAAATGCTTGGAATTTTAAAAGAAACTGCTGAAAGTGCTTTTTTAACCACATTAGAAAAGGCTGAAGATATAGAACTTACAAGTAGCGAAATAGCTAAAAATCTCGTATATAATGCCATTTGTGAAGCTCATTTTGAAAAAGAAAGAATTTTACAAATTTCAAGTATTATTTTAAATACCGCTTTTGAAATAGCTAATGAATCTATGGCTTATGCAAAAGATCTTTGTTTAGGTGTGATTAAAGGCACAAGAGATGGTATTGTTTTAGCAATGGAAAAATTTAAAGCTTCATTAACTTATGCAAATTTTGAAGAAGATGTTAGTTTAAAAAGCAAAGAACTAATAGGTATAGAAGATGATTTTATTGCTCTTTTAAAAAAAGAGATTCAACTGCAAAATGATCCTTGTAGGAGTATAGTTGAGAATTTGCTAGAACATGAACTTGATAATCTTTTTGCTAAATTTAGACGTCTTGCGAGTGAAAGTAGAGAACAACTAATATTAGTTTTAAATGATATTAAGAGAAATCCAAAGATTAATGATTTTAACAAACTTACTCAAATAAAATTAAATCATTTTAAACAAGAAATTTTTGAATTAGAAAAAATTGCTAGTGAAAAATACAAAGATTTAAATTCCAAAAAAGCTAAAAAGCTCGGTGTAAGACTTTGGGAAAAAGCAAAAAAATTTGTCAAAAAATAATATCCCATTTTTTGGGATATTAAATATCTATTTCTATGCCTACAGGTGCGTGATCAGAGCCAAAAATATCATCTCTTATGAAAGCGTTTTTAAGTTTATCTTTTAAACCCTTTGAAATGAAAAAATAATCGATCCTCCAACCCACATTTCTTTCTCTTGCTTTCATTCTATAGCTCCACCACGAGTATTTTTCTTTGATTTCGCCATTAATTTCTCTAAAAGTATCTATAAAACCAAGTTTTAGCAAATCATCAATCCAAGCTCTTTCTATAGGTAAAAAACCTGAAGTATTGGCATTGGCTTTTGGATGGGTAAGATCGATTTCTTTATGAGCGGTATTAACATCACCACAAATGATAATTTCAAACCCATCTTTTAAAAGCTTATCTAAATACACTAAAAAATCTGCATAAAATTTCATCTTAAAATTTAAACGCTCTTCATCTTTTTGACCATTTGGAAAATAGATATTAAAAAGTGCGATATTTTTAAAGCGGTGTTCTAAAACCCTGCCTTCTTCATCATCAAAAAATTCACATTTTTTTACTTCGCTATCAAAATTACAAAGACTCATTACCCCAGAATATCCCGCTCTTTTAGCAGAATTAAAATACATGTGTTTAAAAGGATATTCATAAATTTTTTTAGGAAATTTATCTTCATGTGCTTTGATTTCTTGAAAACCTATAAAATCAATTTTTTCTTGTGCTATCCAATCAAGTGCATTTTTATCACAAATAGCCCTTAAGCCATTGACATTCCATGAAAGTAGTTTCATTATTTTCCTTAAAATTTTCATTAAAAGTGTAAATCATAGCATAAAAAGATTTAAAACTACAATCTATTTAAACAAATTTAATAGAATTAAAATCTTAAATTTGAAGGTGGGATTTATATGCTTAGATTAACTTGGTTTTGGTTTACTTTCTTAAATTCTTTAATGATTGCAATATTAAATTTTAATTTATTTGAGTTTGTGTATGAAAAAAACAATCAAAATTGGTTTATAACTTTTGTTTTCATTGTGGTCTATTTTGCACTAGTTCATGCAATTCTCTCTTTACTTTTTATGAAATTTTTTACTAAATTTTTCTCTATATTCTTTATAATATCATCTTTTTTAAGTGTTTACTTTATTAGTTTTTATGGGGTGCTTATAGACTCTGATATGATACAAAATGTTGTTCAAACAGATATTAAAGAAGTAAAAGATTTGTTAAATTTAAAATTAATTTTATTTATTGTTTTGGCTTTGTTGTTGGCTTTTTATGTTGTTAAAGTGAAAATTGATTATGGTAGTTTTAAATTTCATATAAAAATTAAAATTATCAATATAATATCAGGTTTGATTGTGGTTAGTGCAGTTTTAATCCCTTTAAGTAAAACTTTCATACCTTTTTTTAGAAACTATAATGAAATAAGAATGTATAATATTCCTTTTTATCAATTTTATGCCGTATATCGCTATTATGTTCGTTTTGTAAAAGTTAAACCAGAATTTAAAACTATAGCTAATGATGCTTATAGAGAAAATAACCACACTAAAAAACTTCTAGTTTTGGTAGTGGGGGAAACTGCTAGAGCGGCAAATTATTCTTTGGGTGGATATGCTAAAAATGATACCAATTTCTACACTAAAAAAGATAGTGTAATCTTTTTTGATAATTTTTCATCATGCGGAACAGCAACAGCGGTAAGTTTACCTTGTATGTTTTCTATATCCAAGCGTAGAGATTATTCGAGTTCAGAATTTCAAGAAAATGTTATGGATATACTTTATAAAACAGGTGTAGATGTTACATGGTTTGATAATAATTCTGGTGGTTGTAAAGGAGTTTGTGATAGATTAGCTTATAAACAAAAGCTTTCTAGTGATTTGGATGAAAATTTACTCGTCCCTTTTAAAGAAAAATTAAATCATTTGAGTGATCAAAATATAATAGTTCTTCATTTGCAAGGTTCTCATGGGCCAACTTATTATAAACGCTATCCAAATGAGTTTAAAAAATTTACTCCAACTTGTGATACCAATGAACTTTCAAAATGTGATAGTAAGGCTTTAATCAATACTTATGACAATACTTTACTTTACACAGACTATCTTTTAAGTGAGATTATAAAACTATTAAAAGAACAAAAAGATTATGAAAGTTCTTTGTTCTATCTTTCAGATCATGGTGAAAGTTTGGGCGAAAATGATATTTATCTTCATGGTATGCCTTATGCTATAGCGCCAAGTTATCAAACTCATATTCCTGCTATTTTTTGGAGCAATGATGAAAAATTAATGAATTTAGCTAAAGAACATAAAGGTTTAAAACTTTCTCAAGATAATCTTTTTAGCACTCTTTTAGGATATTTTGATGTAAAAACAAGTGTTTATGAACCAGAATATGATTTATTAAATCCTAAACTTAAGGCAAATCCATGAAGCCTAAATATCATTTTTTAAATAACGCAAGATATGCTTTAGAAGGGATTTTTACTTTATTTAAAAATGAAATGGCGTTTAGAATTGAACTTTGCATTATTATCCCTGCGATAGTTTTTAGTTTTTTCTTAAAAGTTAGTTTTTTGGAACATTTGTTATTGGTAAGTGTTTTAATGCTTATCTTAATTATAGAAGCTTTAAATTCGGCTATTGAAGCTTGTGTTGATTTAGTTACTAATGAATGGCACGAAAAGGCAAAAATCGCTAAAGATTGTGCGAGTGCGGCAGTGTTTTTTAGCGTGCTTTTAGCTCTTTTTGTTTGGGGCTTTATTTTATATAATATTTACTTATGAAATTTGAAAATTTAATACGAGAAATTTTAGGAAAAAAGCGTTTTGAATTGTTAAAATTTTTATGTGAAAATGCCGATGAAAATGGTTTTATTATGATTAAAATTAGTGAGCTTGAAGAAAAATTACATCAAAGCAAACCCACTATCATTGCTACTTTTAAATTTTTAGAAGAAAAAAAGCTTTTTAAGCGCCTTAAGAATGGATTTTATCAGCTAAATATAGGAGATAAAAATGATACTTAAAAATCCTTTAGATATGCATTTGCATTTAAGAGATAATCAAATGTTAGAACTTATCGCACCTTTTAGTGCAAGAGATTTTTGTGCAGCTGTGATTATGCCAAATTTAATCCCTCCGCTTTGCAATTTAGAAGATCTAAAAGCTTATAAAATGCGTATCCTTAAGGCTTGTAAAGATGAAAATTTCACTCCTTTAATGACGCTTTTTTTTAAAAATTATGATGAGAAATTTCTTCAAATTGCCAAAGATGAAATTTTTGGCATTAAGCTTTATCCAGCAGGAATTACAACAAATTCAAATGGTGGAGTTTCAAGTTTTGATATAGAGTATTTAAAACCTACTTTAGAGGCTATGAGTGATTTAAATATTCCTTTGCTAGTGCATGGTGAAACAAATGATTTTGTAATGGACAGGGAAAGTAATTTTGCTAAAATTTATGAAAAATTAGCCAAACATTTTCCACGACTTAAGATTGTTATGGAGCATATTACCACTAAAACTTTATGTGAACTTTTAAAAGATTATGAAAATTTATATGCGACAATCACTTTACATCATTTAATCATCACTTTAGATGATGTTATCGGAGGTAAAATGAATCCTCATCTTTTTTGTAAGCCTATAGCCAAGCGTTACGAAGATAAAGAAGCACTTTGTGAGCTTGCCTTTAGTGGTTATGAAAAAGTTATGTTTGGAAGTGATAGCGCGCCTCATCCATTGCACACTAAAGAATGTTACGGTTGTGCCGCAGGTGTATTTAGCGCCCCAGTGATTTTACCTGTATTAGTTGAACTTTTTGAAAAACATTCAAATGAAACAAATTTACAAAAATTTATTTCGGATAATGCTTGTAAAATCCATAATCTTAAATTTGAAAATGACAAAATTATCACTTTAGAAAAACAAGAATGGCAAGTGCCAAATGTTTATGAAGATAAATACAATCAAGTTGTGCCTTATATGGCTGGAGAAATTTTAAAATTTCAATTAAAACATTGATTTCCACCTTTAAGATGGAAAATTTAAGCTTTATTTACAAGAGTATCTCTGATATCTATAACAAGATAGATCACAAAGAAGCTTAAAAATAAAGCAATAAAACTGACTATCAGTGACAATAAACCAGCTAGAAATCCAATACTAAACATCATAAAAAGAGAATAAAGCAAAGCTACAACAAAACTTATTGCTGCAATTGCATCAAGAATCAAGCGTCCAAATTTGATGATTAAATTTTTAACCATTAAAAACTCCTTTAAAATAATCGGTGAAATTGTAATAAATATAAGCTTAATGTTTTTATAAGTTATTTATAATTAAAAGTTTTATTTTAGATTCTATAGTTTCAATAATATCATTTTCAACAAAAGAACTTACAGTTTCTTTAGAAGCTGTGATTTTGTTCATACTTAAATGCCATAGAGCATTTTCTATAGCCTCTTCTTTCGTTCTTTGAACTTTGCGTGTTTCATCAAAAACAATCTTATGAAAAAATATATTTTTTTCTAGCAAATAACTTTCTAAATCTTTTTTACAAAAACCTTTGAATTCGGTATTAAAATATTTAAAAATCGGATCTAAAAAATCACTTTTTCTATAATCAGCCCAACCAAGATAAATTTTTATTTTAGCTAGATTTAAGAAATTTACATAATCTTTTTCATTTTGTAAAGCAGGAGACATGCTTAAAAATGCAAGATCAAATTTAGCATTAGGATTGTTTTGCATCCAAGTTTCAAAGCTCAAATTTTCGCATTTTATATTGTTAAGATTTAGTTTTTTAGCATCTTCTTGTAAAATTTCAAGCATAGCATTTGCACTATCTAGAGCTAAAATTTCTTTAGCTTCTTTAGCTAAGTGTAAAGTCCAAACTCCAGTTCCACATCCTATATCTATAATGCTTTTATTTTGAAAAGAAATCTTTAAATTTTGGAAATATTCAAAAGTTTGCTTTTGTATCGTATTTAAAGTGTTTTGATATCTTGTGTAAGTTTTGGCTTTTTTATCCCATAAATTCATATATTTTCCTTGATAAAATATATAAAATCATAGCATAAATTTTTAAAATTCAAGCCCTTTTTTTGGGCTTGAATGACTAATTAAAACCTCTTCTTCTTAACATCTTCTAAGATATTATTAGCTATATCACTTACTGTACTAGAAATAATAGCTGATTCATTAGCAATTTCAACATTATCTTTAGTAGTTTGATCAATTTGTGCTACGCTATCATTGATTTGAGTAATACCTGCAGTTTGTTCTTTAATACTTTCTGCCATATCATTGATAGATTGAACAAGTAAATTAGTATTAGCTTCTATTTCAGATAAAGACTTTTGAGTTCTCTCAGCTAG